>CAZUAH010000545.1:0-9314 GCA_964617665.1 uncultured Pirellulaceae bacterium | reverse complement strand
ACGACGATTTCGCAGATCTGTACGCGCAGACAGTTGCTTGTAGCGCCGCCGTACTACAACTATTGGGCATTTCAGCCGCTGAACCGAACGCTCTAGCGTCGGGCTCGATGGCGTTGGAGGTCACCCCTGGAGGGCCCGACGCTAGAGCGTTCGGCTCAATGGGTGACGACAAAGGCGTCTTGAAATGCCAATCAGCAAACGCGGCTCTTCGGGCGAGGCGTGCCTTCGATTGGCTTCGCGCGAATTCCAGTCCGCTTTGGCAGACTATCTGGAACGACAGCGTTTCACTATTGGCAAGCCGCGCGTCGGACAGTCCGATCACATGGGCCTGGCGACGTGACTCTGCGAGTGATCGAGATGACCCGGTAATTCACTTCTACGAGCGTTTTCTCAATCAATACGATTCCAGCCGCAGGACGGCTCACGGTGTCTTCTACACGCCTGCCCCAATCGCCAGGTACATCGTCCAACGGATCGACCGTTGTTTGCGCGACGATTTCGGGCTAGCCGTCGGTCTTGCTGACACAGTGACTTGGTGCGAGTACGCGCAATGTCAGGGGGTTTTGACGGTTCCTGATGGCGTCGATCCGCAAACGCCATTCGTTACGATTCTCGATCCGGCCGTAGGAACCGGTGCGTTCCTGGTCGAGGCCGTTGAACTGATCCATCGCAGGCTTGTGGAGTTTTGGAGCACAAACGGGTGCAGCCTGTGCGAAGTTGATCGGCGTTGGAACGACTATGTGCCCACCCACTTACTTCCGCGCGTGTGCGGTCTGGAACTGATGTTGCCGGCATGCGCCGTAGCACAATTGAAACTGGTCGACAAACTGGCTCAGACTGGGTTCTCCTTTGACAAGCCGGCCAAGCTCGAGGTCCACTTGGCCAACACGTTGATCGGGCCTGATCCGCAGCTGTCTTTGCTCGACACAGAATCGGACGAGATCAGGCGAGCCGTCGACGCCGCGCGGGACGCCAGCTACGCGGCTCCGTCCACGGTTCTGCTCGGCAATCCGCCGTTCTCAGGCATCTCGGAGCAACAAGGGCAATGGATCACCGGACTGCTGAAGGGAAAGTCGAATTCAGCAGGCGACTGCGCGAATTACTTCCAGGTTGACGGACGGCCGCTCGGCGAACGGAAACATTGGCTCCACGACGACTACGTCAAGTTCATGCGTTATGCCCACTGGAAGATCGAGTCTGCGGGTTGCGGCATCATCGGATTGATAACCAACCACGGCTACTTGGACAATCCAACGTTTCGCGGGATGCGTCAGCAAATGATGCGCACTTTCTCCCGAATCAAAGTCGTCGATTTGCACGGCAACCGAAAGAAGAAAGAACAAACGCCAGAGGGAGGCGTGGACGAAAGTGTTTTCGCCATCGAGCAGGGAACGGCCATAGGGCTTTTTGTGTGCCCGCCAGACACGGGCGAACCATGCGACGTGCACCACGCGGAGTTGTGGGGAGAAGCCGCCAAGAAGCTCGCGGCGTTGTCAGCCGCTGCGGCAAATGTGGATTCGGGCGAAGCGAGCAATAAGATGGCGGCAGCGCGGCTGAAGCCGCTGGGGCCCGACTACGTGTTCGTTCCGCGAGACAACGCGATTCGGCAGGAATACGAACGCGGCTGGCGCCTGGCCGATGTCATGCCGGTGAATGTGACGGCTCCGGTGACAGCTCGTGACAGCTTCGTCATTGCCTTTAACGAAGAGGAACTCGTCGAGCGAATGGAGCACTTTCGTGATTTGTCGATCCCCGACGACGAGATTCGCCGACGCTACTTCACCAATAGCCGCTCGAAGAAATACCCACCCGGCGATACGCGTGGATGGAAACTGTCCGACGCCCGTCGCCGAATGGCAGAAGACAAGAATTGGCGCGACTGCGTTCGGCCGTGCTGGTACCGACCATTCGATCGACGCGTCATTTACTGGGCCGATTGGATGATCGATTGGCCACGTAACGAGGTCACGCAGCATATCCTGTCAGGCGACAACATCGCTATCGTCGCCCGCCGACAGATGTTACCCACGCAACCATGCAACTACTTCTGGATCACGGACGGCATCACGCTCGACGGAATCATTCGTTCGGACAATCGAGGCAGCGAATCGGTATTTCCTGTCTGTCTGTGCGAGCCGAGGGGCGAAGGCGTCTCACATCGGGGCACCAATTTCAGCGACCAGTTTGTGGCTGAAGCAGCTCGTGTTTTAGGGCTAACCTGGAATGACATTGGCACCGGTGATGCGGGCTGCTCGTTTGGCCCTGAAGATCTGGCGTACTACTGCTACGCCCTCTTCTTCTCGTCAACGTATCGCGAACGTTACGCGGAGGTGTTGCGCACGGATTTTCCACGCGTTTTCTTGCCAAACGACTCGCAACTGTTTTGCACGCTGCGCGATTTGGGCGCGAGATTGGCCGATAGCCATTTGCTGCGAACGGCAGATGATTCACGGGCTGATGTCTGCGAATTCACTGGACCGGAATCGGACGGTAGTTGGTCTCTGGCTCCTGGCTATCCCAAGTATCGAGAGGGCCACGTACATGTGAGCGACCTGTGCTGGTTCGGTCATGTGCCGCAGGAAGTGTGGGGATTTCACGTGGGAGGCCACCAAGTCTGCCGGAAGTGGTTGAAAGACAGACGCGGCCGCATGTTAAATGCCAACGATGCCGCAACCTACTGCCGGATCGTGTCTTCGCTGACCGAAACGTTAGGCTGCATGCGCGAAATCGACAAAGCCATCAAGCATCACGGCGGTTGGCCCTGCGCGTTTGAGTGAAGTGGCGAACAGGTGGAATCTGTCTGTGCCGCCATATTCTGCTTGCAATGCGGATCAAGTCGGCTATGGTGCAGGATTCGAGCGACGCGTACCTCTGCCATTTGTCGGCTAGTAAACGACTGGGCTACTAAGCAAGCCACGAATCCCCACGAGAATTGGAGAAACCCGTGCGGTTTCTGATGTCTCAGGCCTTGTTGGCTACGGTAATCGCCTTTCCGTCGACGAGTTGGGCCGATTGGTGCTCGGAGCCATTGGACAAATGGGCGCAGGCGATGTCGATGGACACGACGATCGGCCTGCAACCGACGCCGGGAGTTTGGTCGGAGCAGAACGAAGGCCTGACGATCGAGGGCAAGGCCAATTGTTGGGACACGCGTCTTGTGCCTGGTGATCAGCGGACTGACACGCGCATCAGGGTGGGTTTCACCATCGAGGAAAGCTCGCGTGTGGCTCGCCGGTTGCCGCAGATGCAAACCGCGCGGTGGGCTTATCATTATGGTGAGAATGCGCCGGGTTGGGACTTTGGTGTGGTACTGCGACACAAGGGTCCATTGCACTTCTATCGAATCGGCATCTCGGCGCATCGCGGCGAAGTGGCGTTGTGGGATTCGCTTGGCGAGTTCCTGCAATTGGTTCCCTGCGCGGTCGAGCTTGGCAAACCGCATCGGCTGGAGGTCGTCTGCCATGGACCAAGATTCGTGGTGTCGCTGGACGGTAAGCAAGTTCTGGATTTTGTGGACCGCAGCGTGCCGCACACAAGCGGCCAAGTGGGGTTGGCCGTTTGGCGCAGCAAAGTCAAAGTCAGCCGGTTCGAAGTGACTCGTATCCCGGCTGTTTCCGCGCCGACTCCAGCCCATCGGCCGGACTTTCGTTTCGAGCAGGACGGCCCGACAACGATCCTGTTTGATGGTCACGAGCCGATCAGTCGGTACTTCAAGGCCACACGTGACGGCTCCGGCGCGTTGTTTCAGAGTTGCGTCAAACTTCAGCCGGGCGGGCGGACCGTTTACTACACGTGGCTCGGGCCGGCAATCACGCCAGGCCCGGGACACGGTGTGCTGCCGCTGGTGGGCGAATTGCCGGACGCGTTCAACGTCACCAGAACGGGTGAAGAATTGCAGTTCACCTTTCGCACAGATCGCCCTGGGACCGCCAAGGCGGACCACAAATGCGTCGTGCGCTACGACGCGGAACGTGGCGTCTACCGATACGAGTATGACAGCGATTTGACGTTCGCCGTGACCGAGCCGTTTAAGATCAACGCGTTCGAACTGATCGACCCCCTCACCCAAAACAACCGGCCGCCCGGGCCGGAGGTGGCCTACCGTTGGAACGACTTGGCTCACCGTTGGCACTTGTACCAGGGTCCTGGCCAGCGTTGGTATCGCTACCCGCTGATCGACCACCTGCTGGAATCCAACAACCACGAGACCTACTGGGGCAAATTCACCAATGTGTTGTACCCAGACGAGGCCGTCTGCCCCAGTTTCGAGATCGACGTGGCGTGGGGGCGTGACCCAAAACGCCATTTCGAGCTGGGCTTGTGTCACTGGGGTTACGACTACCATCACCGCTCGAGCGGCGACGGCGATCCCGTCCCTCCGGGACACCAGCGCCGGTTTGGTGTGACGCTGACCGCCATGCCGCCAGCCGAGGCTCAGGCGATCTACGAAGAATGTGATCTCGCGCCCAAAGTAGCCGCATCGCCAGACGAATTCGCTGTTTTCAACCCGGCAGGCAGCACGTTCGCCGAACTCTCGACACGCCAAGATCCCAAGTCGATGATCATCTGGCGCGGTGGCCACGTCGACAAAGAAGTTGGCCGCGAGGATTCGCACTCGCTGCGCATCGACGGCCCGGGAAAAGCATGGGTACAGATCTATCAACACGCCGTCGAGGTCAACGCCGATCGCTGGTGGGTCCGCGGCTGGTACAAGTCCAGAGGCGTGACGGGCCGAGGACTGCAATGCCGCACCAAATACTCCTACCGAGAGCAGCCCGAGACCATCTTCTACATGGACGGTCGTGGCGACAGCGACTGGACGTACTTCTCGTTCGTGACCGATGTCTTCAAGCAACGCGACTGTACAGATGTTGGCTTCGAGCTGGACGGGATGGGCACGGTCTGGTTGGACGACGTGGCCATATCGGCACTCGATCCGGGCAACGAGCCTCAAGAAACCGCCTGGTCAGTGCCAGAAAACCTGAAACCTAAAGACGACGTGTTGTTCGATCTACCGATGGACACCGAGCCAACCGGGGCTGTCTACGATGCCAGCCACAACGGACATCATCTGATGTTGACCGGAAATCCCCGGTGGCTGCAAGAGGATGGCCGAGGCTTCCTGCGACTGGATGGCGAAGACGACGGGGCCACGATTCCGTTGAAACCCAGGCTTCAGGCATTGGACTGCAAAGTCCCGATGGGACAGATCAAGACGTTGTTTCCTCTGGAGAAGTTCACGTACGAGTTCTGGGCTCGTCCGCAGATTCCGGCTGGAGGCGTGAACGCGTCCAGCGCCTTGCTGAACTACCGCTGGAGCTTGAACCTGACCTTCAGTCAGTTCAACGAGGCCGACAAGACTTGCCGGCTCTACTACCAGAACGATCGCCGAACCCCAACCGACCGCTGGCACGCGACTGGGGAGGTTCGCATCGAGAGCCGCGTGCCGTATGGCGATTGGCTGCACATCGTGACGACCCACGCTGATGGCCGAGTCGAGCTGTTCGTGAATGGCGAATCGGCGGGCCAAGTCACCTACGATACCAGCACACCGGGATTCGAGTTTTTTATGTATGGCCCGGCGTTTCACATCGGTTGGAATTACGGAGGCGGCCGGCACTTCCGTGGAGACATCGGCCCCATCCGACTCTATGCCAAGGCCTTGCCGGCCAGCGAAGTAGCCGAGCGATATCGAAGCGGTTGGTGTGGTAGGTGAGGTGGGAGTGTGGAATGCTACGGCGGGTACAAACTGCGGCGTTGGTGACCGGTTTCCTTCTCTGGCTGGCGGCTGTTCTAGCCGGTGCGGCGGAGGAGACACTCACGTTTGACAACGAGATGGCCACGGTCATCTGGGCTCGGCAATGGAATGACACCCAATCGCAGTGGCTGAGCGAAAGAGATCGAGACAAGCGGTTGTTTTTCGACGCAGTGCATCGATTCTTGCTCTTGCGGTTTCCCGAGAGTGCCGAGGGTATTGCCGAGAAACTGGCCGCTGGTTACGAGATCGCTTCGGCCAGACTCGAACTAACCTGGCAGGACCAGGAGTGGCTGCGGAGCGATTACGGTTACGTGCATCGGGGCTATCGGTTGAAGGAAATGGAGCCGGAGACCTGGCATGCCCGGGTCTGGTTGCTCCGGCGCCCGTGGACGACGGATGCAAAGATCGGCCCGACGTGGAACGCGCACATCAACGGAGTGGGTTACTGGGCGGCTGGCGGTGCACGCGACACCAAGAAGGATCGGTGGCCAGAACCGCTGGGGCAGGTGCCGTTGGGCAAGGACAAAACGGCCGCTACGGTCGATGTAACGGCCGCGCTGACGAAGATTGGTGACGAGCGTGGCTTGGGGCAGCGGCTCCGCGATCTGGAGAACTGCGGATTCCTGATCGACAAGGCCGAGTTGGCGACCCCCGCGGCTGGATCGTGGGGGCTATCCACAGGCAACTGCCGCATCTTCGTCACGGATCTCAAGCTCGTGGTCACCTTCCGACGTGCCGAGGCCGTACCACTCACGTTGCCGCCAGCATTGGACATATCGACCTTGGCTCTCCAAGTGCAGGCCACCGGTACTGGAGGCCAATTGCCGGTTCGGATTCCCGACGATCTGCAAGCGCTGGCCCGTCGGATCGTCCGTGCTCGGCCAGATATGCCGGAGTGGATGAAACGCCGGGTCCACGAACTTCGTACCGTTCCGGTTGGCGAACGTGATCGCGACGATGTCGGTTATCGGCTGCCCAACGCTTTCGATACGGGTGACGAAAGGGCGTATAGGGAAGTCGTCGAGGATTTGCTGAGCCAGCCTCCCGGTTGGTTCCGTGGCCATTCACATCTGGACTACTTGATTCCAATGGCCGAGTACGAACCGATGCTGAACGAGTTGCTGCGCTACCATCTGCTCAAGTATTTCGAGTCCCGTTGGCTGCATCCGTTTCGAGAGGAGGATCTGCGCGTCCGCGCCGGGTACCGAAACGGCATATCCACGCTGAACCTGATGACTCAGTTCCGGTCCGAAGTGGCGTTGGTGGGCGAGTTGCTGAATAGGCCGGAAATGACGGTGCGCGGCAATCGAAATATCTCACACTTGAGCCGGCACATGATCTGGAGTGAGGGTACGCATCAAGAACGGGGTGATACCTTCTACTTGGGTATCACGCTTGGCAACTTGAAAATGGTGTCGCGTTACGCGAAGGATCCGCTCGCACGCCTCCGGGCCGACCTGGGTGTGGAGAAGATCCTGTTCGAGGAAAACGCGAACTACCATCCGGGTCTACGCCGTCGAGTCTCGCGAATCGCCCGCCGTTATCGGATCGACGATCTGCTGATGCGGCAAGATGTGCCGCGGGGCGTACTGCATACGCTGTCGAAGAAGGGCGTGCTGATCGAGACGGACAAGGAAGAGGTCCATGGAATATCGACGGTCAATTTCCACGCCTGCAATCCGGTTCGGGTGGCGTTGCTTGCGCCTTGGGGGCCGGAGTGGGAGACGCATGCCATCGACGATAAACCACTGCCATCCTGGAGCATCTCGACCAACCACGTCCGGCACCGCATGTATCCGCCCGTGCACGACATGACCTACTTGGGCAAGCATTATGGTTTGTCGTGCATGGACGCAAACATCGGCGTCGAGTGGCCCGTCTTGGCGGTCTGGAAGCGAACCGAGCGCGACGTCGAGCGTCTGGAAGACCTGGGCTTCTTATGGCCCTGGCCATACGCCAACGGCAAGTTGGTCAATGACTACAACCAGCAGGAGCCCAAGAGTCTGGACGGGAGTTGTCCTCAAGCTTCGCTGCAGCACCACAACAAGATGATCCACGTCGTGCGGCCCTTGGAGAAAGTGTTCGCCGCCGAGGGGTTGGAGCAGGGCATTCACTGTTTCAGTAGTCGCATTTTGGCGTATATGTACGCCAAGACGGACGATCGGGAACTGTGGGTCAACGACAAGCGAATCACGAATTTCCCAACGACGGCAGAACAGGGCGACGTGATCACGCTGGGCGACGGGGTCAGTTACGTTGGTCTGATCCCCTTGCCGGCCACGGACTTGGGCCGGAACGTGGAGGTTGAGATCCGTTTCGACTATCCACGGCTGGAACTGGATTCCTTCGTCCTGAAGGTCGATGAACCCTTACCCAGCGATGACGCCACATGGGCCGAGCTGCACGACGCCACAGCCGGTTGGATTATCGAGATGGGCGACGAGACCGAACACGGTTCGTTCCGTGAGTTTCAGAATCATATGAAGGCCGCGGAGGTGACGCGCCGTTGGGACGCCGCCGCGAAGGTCCTGCATGTTGGCTACACCAGCGGCGGCGACCAACTCGAGCTGGGCGTCAACTGCGCCTACGTTCGCACCGAGGCGAACGAGCGGTACATCAAGCCAAGGGACCTCCTGGCCCACGTCCGGGTAAACGGCCGGGATCCCAGGCCGCCAATCGAAATCGATCTCGACTCGCCGATCGGCCAATTGGGCACGGCTGCGCGGCTGGAAAAGGCCGGCGCAGTTCTGGAGACGGCCGAAGGGCAAATGGCCCTGTTGAAAGTCGAGCGGGTGACCGGGACCTACACGGCCATCAATCCGTTTGTCGATCCGACGCCACTGCGGCTGACTACGCCGGGTGGAGCAGTATTGAAGACGGACGGCCCGGCTGGCATGGCGCAAATTCACTTCCGTCCCACCGAGGGCAAGATCTGGATCGACTACCAAATCCCGCCGCCCGAAGGCGACAAGGCAGTGGAGATGCTATTCGAAGAGAGCCAGACAACGCATGCATGGTACAAACGGTACTTCCGCGACGGTGTCGACGTCACCAAGGCCCACGAGCAATCTGCCCGTTACTTGCTGATAACCGGAATCCAGGATCAGCCCACCGTCGTCCTGAACGGCAAGCCCCTGGCCGGTCCATTCAGAACCGAGACCGCCGACGGTGAAACATGGTACCGCGTTCCGATTGTCAACGGAGACCGGCTGTAAAGCTAACGAAACGAGCCACTGCAAGCTGCTGAAAAAGCAATAGCACCTGAAAACAGAGGATTCGACAATGCGATCGCGACTGTGGCCTGTGGCCTTGTCTGTTTGGGCTCTATGCGTCGCAAGTGCATTTTCGCCGGATGTGTGCGGCCAGCAGCAAGCAGAATCCGTTGAAACGTCCGATGACAACGGTTTCGTTTCCATATTCGATGGCAAGACGCTGGATGGTTGGCATGCGGTGCCCAAGGAGTGCGCTTCGGACTGGAGTGTTCGCGACGGCGTGATTGTCGGGCACGGGAGCGCCGACCGGCTCGCGTATCTCGTTTGGAAGGATGAGCAACTCA
>CAZUAH010000544.1:0-9320 GCA_964617665.1 uncultured Pirellulaceae bacterium | reverse complement strand
GGGGGGGGGGGCGCGGCCGGGGGGGGGGGGGGGGGGTGCTCCTCTGCGGGGCGGGGCCGCCCCCCCCCCCCCTCCCGATTCACGGACACCTTTGCCTAATAGCCAATGCTGGAGGCTTCTCTACGGGTGATTGTGCGGGATTCCGGTCGATAGCGGCACGATTCCCAGTAGGCCTGATCGGTGCTGTAGACGTCGATTTCGTAATCGGGCGGCAGAGGCCGTGGTAGTATGCCGAAGTTCTGCATTTCCTCGATGTAGAACTTGTTGGGCACAAATCCCTCCAAGCTGAACCGTTTCTTTTCGGCCAAATGCCCCGCGGCCTCGTCAATGGCCGCGCGAATCGTATGGTAGTCTTCGTCATCCTTGTTGGAGAAGACGGCCCGCCCGCACAGCCCCAGACCGCCGGCTTGCTTCGCGAGCGGAGCGTGCAGAAAGAGTGACTTTTCTGGTCGCGAGAGATTGCCGTAGGCCTGATACAAGCGTGATTCGCCCGGTTGGAAGTATGCCAAATGCCGGATCAGGATAATGTCGTGAATGCTGGTAAACAACGGCTGTGGCGGCTCGCGATGTCCGAACTGGTAGTAGAAGACGCCCTTCTTCACGTTACGATACGATGGCTTCGTAGCCGTGTGACACTCAGCACAACGACGGCGGAACACCTCGTGTGGGAAGTCGACCGTGTACATGCCCGTGCCCAGCGCCGCGTACGTACCGGGATAGACCGCCCCCGTTTCGATCCACAACCGCACGATCGTGCGTTCGCGTTCGGAGAGCCGGGCATCGTGATGCGAACCGTCGATCAGTGTCATCAGCCGACTGGCCGACGAACCGATCGTTCGCGGCGGTCGGTTCCCCAGACCGTTGCGCCCGTCCGACACTAGGGCATTGGTGAACATGGTCCAGTAGCTGGTCGTGTACAGCGGCGTCATGTCGCCGCACAACTCTACCCCGCCGTCCCGCCGATCGGCGTTGTGACACTCGACACATTCTCGGTCGAGGATCGGCTGAATGTCGCGAGCAAAGTCGAACACATCTGGTACGCCATCGAACGGCTGGATGCGGCTCGGCCGTCGTCGAATGGCCTGGAGCGTCAACGCACTGCGGTCGTGCGGCGCCTGGACTCGATGTTCGTGGCAGCCCACGCAACTGGTGGTCTCGCCCGGCTGAACCGTTACGAAGCTCTGCATCCGCTTGACGGCCATGTCCTTTTCGTCCAACGCGACGAAAAAGACGGACCGCACGGCTGGTACCTCGAAATAGGCCGACCCGTCCGGTTCGACTGGCACGGTACCCAGCACACGTTCCAGCGTGAACGTGCCGCCAATGGTCAGCGGCTCCTGCCCGCCGGAGAAATTGGCCGGCTTGGGTAGCTGTTCCAGGACGAGCAACTTCGCGATTTCGCCGCGGCGCACCCCGTCCATGTTGCGCCCCTCGTAGATGTCTGATAGAAATAGGTATCCCGTGTTGTCGTCGGCTTGGTCACGTCTCGGCATGACCGGCTCGCGCGGGCGAGACCTTAGTGGTCGAGGTTCGTGGACCGGCAGGCCACAATCTCGAAGATCCGGCGTGAAGACCGTTTCGATGGTGCCGCGATCGTCCATCAAATAGATGCCCCGATCGTCCGCCACCAAGAACAGGTTTTCGGCCAGTGGATACGGATCGCGGAGCGATCGCTTGCTGATGTGACGAAGCTTGTCCGAGGCGTCCGGGCCACCGCTGGGGTCGATTATCGAGATGTAGCCCAGGTGCTCGCTACGTCCGTGGCCTGGCGAGAAAGACACAACCGTCTTGTCCGTTCCCGGAATCGGCTTGGCGTCCAACAATGCTGCGCGGTCCAGTGGGTCCTGGTTGCCAAAGTAGACCATCAGCCCGGTGCCGTCGGGATTGACTGTCCACAAGTGATGGAACGTTAGCTGATTGCGATCGACGTACTCCCAACGCATGAACAGCACACGCCCATCGGGCAGCATCCACGGCGTGTTTTCCTGTTCGGCGTTGTTGGACACCATGCGGATGTTCTTGCCATCGCTGTCGCATCGGTAAAGCACGGCCACTTGCGTTCGCCAGCACGGCACAAAGCGATGGCAGCGGCTGGAACAGAACAGGATCCCGCCGTCGGGCAGGTAGATCGGTTCGATGTCGTTATCCGGCCCGTCCGTCAGTTGCCGCAGATCGGATTCGTCGGCTTTGATTTCGTACAGGTGATAGGCCTCCGTTCCGCCACGGCGATACGAAAACAGGATCTTGGTGCCGTCGCAGTGGACATTCGGATCGCGGATACCGCCGAGCGGGTCATCAAGCAAGACCTTCAACTCGCCCGTTCGTAGATTCAGCCGACACAATCGCGATCCCTCGCCGAAAGCAAACCGCTTTCCGTCTCGTTTGATCAACGCCCCGTCAGTGTAGTGCGAATCGTCGCAATAGTGTCCGAAGTTCCCGTACCAATGGTCGCGGCCCGAGACACGCTGAGCGAATACGATTTCATCGAAGTCCGCCGCGGGGCTATCGAGGTACCGTTTTAGCATCTCGCCCGGCTCGACCGGTTCGCGTACGAAGACCGGTTCGGATTTCAACAGGTTTTCTTCCGTCGGCTCGGGTAGCCCGACAATACAAACGGGATCGAAACCGCCGCCAGGGCTGTCGTCCTGAAAGAACAGCCTGTCGACCGCTTCTCCTTCGCTGTAGCCCATTGCGCCCAGGTCGATTCCAACGGCCAACGCCTTGAATCCTCGTTCTGGATTTGAGCTTTTCGGTGATATCCGCCCAGTGGCAAACTGCTCGAACGTATTCGGCGGCGTTGCGTGCAAATAGAGGTCGAAGTCGTCGATCAGCAGTGCTCGCGGATGGCGACCGTCAATGTCATACTCCGCCACGGTCAACGTTTTGAGCCCCGCCCGAAACTGAACGGGCCCTACGCGAAATCCATCGCCAGCGGCGCCCTTGTCGATCTCGAACAGCACAACATCGACGCCCGGCCGATTGATCACCGGCTTGTCGAACTGCACGGCACAGCCCGGCGTCGGAGACGGGCCAACCAACTCCGGGTTCTGCTCCAACGGAGTACTGCTGCCACGAGGGTTCACCGCCCCGGTGTTCAGCACCGCGTCGAGCAATCCGACACGTCGCTCGGCGTTTGGAGTCGGGCGGTTCACAACTTCCGCGATGTTCGTGCCGTTACCCGTGAAATGAATGAGCCGAACGCCAATTAGCGACTTGGCGCTATAGATCACAGACCCCTCACCGCGATCAACTGTCATGCTGGTCAGCACGGTTTGCCCGTCGTCCGTGTCGATCGTGTAGCGTAGCACCTGCGCCAGCGACGACGTGGTGGCTATCACCGCCACCAAGAAAGCCAAGGACGTCACAACCCTAGTCCGATGTTCGATCCGCAGTGGTCTGGACATACCGCAACCGTAGCAGATTGCGCGGATTCGGACGAGTGGCCGTGGTCTTTCCGGAAAGACCTGAGAATGGTCACGCGTTCAGGCGTGGCGCTTAGGGTGGCAGCAGAACTGGACCGTAGGCGATCTGGCATTCCGGCGGCAGTTCTTTCAGAATCACCACGTCGTTCTCCGCGAGTGTAGTACCGCGCAGAGACAGCCGTTGAAGCTTTGTTAGCTTCTCCAGAGGCGAAACGTCCGTGACTGACGTTTCCGTGAGCGAGACTTCACGAAGATTCGCCAATGCCGCAAGAGGTCTCAGGTCGGTCACTCGCGTGGAATCGAGTCTGATGATTTCAAGATGTTTCAGTTCTCTCAGCGGCGATAGATCGCTGACTGTTGTGTGACGTAACGCAAGCGATCGTAAGTTCTCCAACTCACACAGAGGCGACAAATCGCTGACCTCTGTGTGACTCAGATCCAGTAACTCCATGTTCGCTAATTCACTCAGAGGGGACACGTCCTTGACCGACGTTTCGCGGAGCCGAAGTTCACGGAGATTCTTCAGTCGCGCCAGCGCAGATAGATGTGCGACTTTCGTGCGATCGAGCGCGAGGACTTCAAGACGTTCGAGTCCGGCCAGCGATGACAGGTCATCAACATTTGTGTAGCACAGGTTCAGCGACCGCAGATTCGTCAACTCGCCGGCGGGCATCAGGTCGCTAGACTGTGTTTGCGAAAGATCGAGAGTCTTGATTCGATCGAGTAAGCCGATGTCAAGCGACTCGGGTATCCAGCTCGGCTTCTGCCTGGCAAACGTTACTGCGTACTGCCGCACTTCGCAGATTCCACCGCCGCCTTCCGGATCCATGGCTCCGCTGTAATCCACCCAGACTCTATCCCCCAATTCCCTGAATTCCGCTACGATGCGTTTCTGCCGCTTCGCCTCTTCGGCCATCCATCTGATGCCGCCAAGAGCGACTCCCAGAATCGCGACTGCGACCAGGAGAGTCCATAAGCTAAATCGCAAGCGGAAGAAATGGCGTTTGCGGTCGGTCACGAAGGCTCTCCAAGTTGACAGATTAGTGCGAGTCGCACGGACCTGTAGTGTACGGGATGCCGGAAATCACGAGTCCAAACCGCGCAATAGCCGCTACACTTTCGTTGTATCCGCTCTAGGGCTGGAGGACGTTTTCACGCGCCGAGAGAATGAAGACCAATGTGCCCGGCCGCAGGATCTGCGAGAACGTTTGCCAGACGGCTTCGCTGTCCGGCGTAGGCGGGCCAATGTCCTTCCATAGTCGGTGCAACTGTTGCCACTCGCGACGATCGTCGTGCCGGTAGGCAATCGCCACGAGCGTTGGCTCGCGAATCTGCCGCCGCGCTTCGGCAAGCGTTACTTGCTTGCATCCGGCCTCTTGCACTAGTAGTACGGTCGCCTGTTTCGTTTTTCGTGACCAATCCATGGGCTCAAAATAGGCAGCCCCAGCTCGACCCGCCTGGAGCATGCTGAACTCGGTCACGAGCAAGTCGCCTGCCGCATCGATCCCGGTTGCCACAACGAGGTCAACCTGTGCATTTGCCAGCGGCTTCTGTGCAACACGATGCCTCTGCAAAGCGATGCGAAACTTGTCACGGTCGATCAGCAGAAGCTCATCAGCCTTGATTTCATAGGCATAGACGATACTCTTCGCAGGTTGACTGTCGGCCTCGACCGCGGGGGTGATTTGCATTTGCTTGGCACTGGCGTCGAACCGTACGATTCCCGTGAGCCTGTTCTCGCCCATTTTTGGGAAGCCGTACAATTCGGCGTGGTTCCCCTTGATAAACAGTTCCGCCATCGCGGCCTGGTGGACGACTCCGTTGGCGTCGACCACGTGCCCCCAACCTCCGGACCAGAGTCCCTCGATTGCCTCTAGGTCATTGACGGGTTCTTTCGCCGCCAGGTCGTGGAGGCACGCAACGCCCACGAGGCAGACAGCGACTGCCACCATTCGCAGATTGCGGTGTACCATGTTATCTCCTTGTGCCCGGTGGAATCGGTTCATGTTCGCGTCCTTTGGATATCTGCCCCTCTCGATAGATACACAGTATTGGCTTCGTGCATGACATGTCCATGCCAGCGATGCACGGTCTCTGGAATAGCAGCCGACAATGAAGGGCCAAGGGGACTCAGACGAAGCAAAGGCCTATCAAGAACAGAAAAGGCCAGAATCGCGTACAGGGCGTACGGCCGGTCATCTTTTCTATTCTCATTGTATCATTTGTTGAACCGTATCGTGTCCGGGTTGAAAGCTGATGCACGCAGCCATTTGACGCGACGGCATTGGGTATCCAGTAGCTCGATCGTGAGTACGTCCACGGGCGCGATGGTCGTCTCGAACGACTCTGCCCGTCGATGAGTACCTGCCCTTAGCTTGGTCAATACCAATCGTCCGCTGGATTGATTGAATTTCCACTCACCTTCGACCTTCGAGACGTCTGCCGGGTGGCCGAAGAGCTTGGTCGTGAGGACGGCGGGAAGCGTTCCTTCTGTGCACTGAACGACCAACGAGTTGCCGGAGCTGACCTCGAAGGTCCATGAGACCTTTGGGCCCTCGCCGACTGACTCCCAGCCGCCGCAGATGTCAAGCTCGTCGATATTGTACTGCCGGTCGCCCAGGTCCGTTCGGAACGGACCAGCCGGAAACATTGGCATCGTGACTCTGTGAGAATTCTTGAGATTCTCGGCCATGACGTCGTGCAGGACAAGTTGGTCCTTTTTCTCGTCGAATTGCCACTGACCCTGGATTTGCCTCGCATTCGCAGCATGGCCCAAGAGGCGGCGAACCAACGCGTCGCGACGCCCTCCGCGAATCTCCAGACTGAATCGCTTGACGCCAAAATGCCATACGATGCTCTTATCACGGCCCACTTCTACTAACGTGGCGCCGGTTAGACGCTCGACCGTGATCGGCCTCTCAAAAGACCCCGGCGACACAGATTCGCGCGCCACCGCGAAAAAAACGGGAAGCACGCATGAAACTCCGAGTGCTCTGAACCAAATGCTCGACATGGTCGTTTCTCCAAAGGACATTACCATTCTACGAGTTAACGACTCGGTGCAATCCAATCGTACGTCGGCCTCGCCTGACCTCGCTGAAAGACCACACCCCTGGGACTGAAAACGATTCCGGTGGGGTGCGAACCGTAATGGCACGAAAGGGACTGGATGTCCCAGGATTCAACCGTTCGGACCTCACCAGGCTCACTAACTCCGTTGGAATTCCTGTCATGCCAAAGGGCAAGTCCATGCAACTCGCGGCCGGACAGGGCCCCGTCGCCATTGTCGTCGAGCGCCGATAGCGCTTCATATCCGTTCTTCCAGAAGATCCAGAAGGTGACGCTGCCGAACATTTGCAGGCCGGACGTGATCTTGCCGCCGCGGCGTGGGTCCCAAACCAACCAGGCCGCCTTGGGCGTAATCCATCCCCAGCGACGCTTAAAACCACTTCCGTCGAGGTCGAACTGCACACCGGCTTCGCAATCCACCAACTCCGCCAACTTCACATCGTCTTCCAGAGGAACCATGAGCGGCGTAATCGCTCTTCCTTTCTTCAGCATCGTTTCCGTGTAGCCCTTAATCTCTGCAATCTCTTGCGAGTCCCTCTTCGAGTCGAGAAGAGGCAGCAGGTAGTGCGCTGTCTCTTCTACGAAGCTGCCATAGAAAACGTGCTTTGCGTTCCGCTCCTTCTTCCAGGCCAACGCCAGCAATTTCCGATAGGACTCGACCGCTGCAGTCTTGTCACCGGCCTGGTCCAGACACCAACCCAATCCGAGTCTTGCGGGTAGGTGATCCTCTTTCAGCTTCAACGCTTCCCGATACTTCTCGATGGCGGCGGCAAGGTGCTTCCGTGCTTCCTCTTGTTCGGGCCTTTCCTGCGGTCGCCGCTGGAACAATGGTATACCACCGAGATTCCGGTGCCGTTGAAAATCTGGAGCGAACCGGTTGTCGGGTTCTGGGCCGAAAAACGGGCGATCACCTCCTATGAGCGATTGAAATTCCCCAATCTTTCGCGAATAGCTCATCGCATGAAGCCGAGCCAATTCATAATGGAACTCGGCAAGCTCGCCCGGCATCAGGCGTCCTCTGCGTTGCCCCCAGCTCTGCTCGACAAAGATTCCCTGACCGCCCGGTGCGCCCGGATACACACCGTTATTCAACTCGTCCCTGACTTCAAGAAGTGTCTTGCCGGACACCTCAAGAGTCCCGATCCTTGGCAGATTGATCATGCCTTTTTCGTCGACAGCGTAAATCCCGTCCAGATGTTTCTGCTTCCGCGTCCAAATCTTGATCTGTTCGCCGGATTGAATCCGATCGCTCTCCATCGGCTTCGACGCCAACCGTTTCTCCAAATTCGCGATCAGCTGATCGGTCGGGACCGTCACCGTTTCCGTCCACATGAACATCGAGTCTGCTTTCGACCAGGGCAACAGCGCAACTAGCACGGCCAAGACAGTGGAAGTTCGGTTCATTGTGTCCTCCTGAGGGTCATCACGGGATTCATTCTATGATAGGGGCCTTTTCTGATTCCTCGCGCACCGGTTTCTCCGGGGCATGAAGACGTCCTGGCTCGGGTGGCTCAAAAGGCGGCGAGAGTGGTGGCTTGCCCACGGGTTCGGAAATCGACGACATGGCAGTAACCAGTAGCAGTCCGATCAACATCGGTAGTTCGTGTAGTGTCATCGTATCCTCTCTCGACTAGTACCCATGGCGGACCGAATACTCATGCGTCGCCGAATGGCTCCGTACGTCTCTTGAGCCAAACTGGCACCCGCATTGTGTTCCAACACACGGGCTGCCCAGAGGACCAATTCGACATCTTCTTGGAATAGGAACCGACAACGAAGGCTGCAACCTGCCAAAACGGTCGCTCTTGGCGGTCAGGAGGACCAGTCTCCTAGAGCGTATTTCAAAACCTCCCTCCATCCACATCTTGCTGAGACAATGCCAGCAGAAACTAAGGGAGCTTATCTCTGCGGCGAGCGATGGCCGCGGTTAGCGGTTGATACTGCAATTCGGTAATGCCCGCCGAAGTTTCTCAACACCATCGTCGGTTACTCGGGTTCCGATTAGGCCCAGGCTTTCGAGGTTGGTCAGTTCCTTCAGATGCACCAGTCCTGCATCAGTGACCCGGGTGCGGTTGGCCAGCAGCCATCGAAGGTTCGTCAGCCCTCTCAAGTGCTCTAGGCCGGCATCAGTGACCTGAGTATCCTGGAGCCACAGTTGCTGGAGATTGGTCAGGTCTTTGAGATGCTCCATCCCAGCATCGGTGACCTGGGTAGCGGCGAGGACCAGAAATCGGAGGTTGGTCAGCCCGGCGAGGTGTTTCAGCCCGGTGTCAGTGACCCGGGTGGAGTGCAGATTCAGCTTCTGGAGGCCCGTCAGACCCTTCACGTATGCCAGCCCAGCGCCGGTGACCTGGGTACTGAACAGGTACAGATTTTCGAGCTCCGTCAATCCCTGCAAGTGCACGAGTCCGGCGTCGGTAATCCTCGCGTTAGTCAGCGCCAGCGTTTTGAGATTGGTCAGCCCTTTCAGATGCACGAGTCCGGCGTCACTGACGCGCGGCGCGTTGTACAGCCCTAGCTCTTGAAGGTCCACCATTTTCCTAAGGTGTTGTAGGCCAGCGTTGCCGACCTGCGTGTTAAAGAGCCCCAGCTCGTGTAGGCCCTCCAACTTGTTCAATTGCGTCAGCCCAACGTCAGTGATGAAAATGCTGGAAAGTCCCAGTCTTTCCAGGTTCGTCAGTGTCCCCAAGTGTTTCAGTCCGGCGTCGGTGACTCGAGTTCTGCTGAGATACAACTCTCGGAGGTTGGTGAGACCCTGCAAGTGTTCCATACCGGTGTGAGCGTACACCAGAACGGTAGAGGGGGAGGCGCGCGCTTTGCTGAAGGAGG
>CAZUAH010000543.1:0-9334 GCA_964617665.1 uncultured Pirellulaceae bacterium | reverse complement strand
CAAAATCCATCGTCAGCTATGGTCATCAGCCCAAAGAAGCCTATTACTCCATGGCGCACGTCAACCAGCCCATAGTGGCGTTGCCTCAACTAATTGGCGACAAGCCGGATGCTATGGTCGTGTGGGTAGCCAACGACACGGTTGAAACCCTGGCCGACGCTCACGTTCGATGGTCGGTAAGCCGCGGCGGAGACGTTCTGCTGGAGGGAGTCGAAGAATTGGATGCCCCGGCCATCAATGCCGTGAGAGGATCGACCATCGACCTGAAACCGGTCACCTGGAAACACCCAGATTGCGAGATTCGGCTCGACCTAATTGATGCTTCGGGCAAGGCCATCTCGATTTACCGACGCCATCTGAGATGCGTCATCCCTCACGCATCGGTTGAAGACGAGGAAAGCGATAACTGATGCCCGACAGTTTTCTGATCGGGTACAACATTGGAACCGGAAGCCTCGCCGCCATGAGTAAGACTGGGGCCAGCCGGGTTTGTTGACAACGCCGCTCAAATGGAGGCTTGTTTGTTGCGAATGAGCTTTCTACCAACCAATCTGGAGTCTCTGAAATGCAACAACAGAGAAGTGGCAATCGGTACATTCTAGCAGGCGTAGTCCTCGTTGCGGTGATTCGTGCGCCGTCTGCATCGTGTGCACCGCCGCAGTTTGTTGCGCCGACCAATGAGGTGGGACTAAAGCGGCGTATCGATGTATTGCGTGAGCAGTACTCCCCCTACCTGCGTTCGCTACCGGAGAAGGTGGCGGCGCGGGAAGGGACCTCACTCGACGGAGAATGGCGATTCACGTTTGAGATCAAGGACCCGCCGAAAAATGACACGCCCCCGCCGCCGGCGCCCACGTGGTATGGTATCGGCTTCAACGATAGCGACTGGGAAACGACGACCGTGCCCGAGTGGCGTTATCGCACCGTCGGCCACGACAATCTTTACACGCGCAAGGTCGATCAGGCCAAGATAACCGGCAACAACCGTAATACGAGCCAGATCTGCTGGTACCGGCGGAAGTTTACCGTGGACGAACCGCTTGGAGGCAGGCGGACGTGGCTCTGTTTCGACGGCGTCGCCTGGGAAGCGCAGGTGTATCTCAACGGGGAGTTGGTCGGCAGCCACCGGGTTTACTATGAGCCGTTCCGTTTCGATGTGACCGGCAAGGTCAAACCCGGCGAAAACACGCTGGCGGTGCGAGTGATCAACGGCAAGGTGTACGGCGAGCCGATGTGGGCCTGGTCGATCTTTCCCGACATCCGCGCCGAACGGCAGCGTTACACGCCGGATCGCGCCGAGTCGATCCAAGGCAATCTGCCGATCGGGTACCACTGCGGCGCGGGTTTCGGCATCTGGCGCAACGTCTACCTGGAGACGACCGGCCCCGTGAGAGTGGACGAGGTGTTCGTCCGCGACGACCTGTCGGACGGCACGGCTCGGATCAAGGTGGAGCTCGACGCGACGACGGCACGCAAGGCGACGATGCGGGTGCGCATCATACCGGAAAACTGCGACGGGAAGAGCCATGAAACGATCGTGGAACGCCCCCTGCCGGCTGGGGCGTCGGTCCATGAGCTGACGGTGCCCATGCTGGGGGCGAAACCATGGTCGCCGGACACGCCGAACCTCTACCGCTGCCGGGTGAGCGTCGAAGGGGACACAAACGACGCGCTGTTCGGCTGTCGCAGCTTCACGCTGGTAAACCGGGCCGTGAAGCCGGCGAAATACACGTTTGCCCCGGTCAAGGCCAAGTGGCTGCGCATCGCCGGGCGCGGCAGCGATCAAAGCACCTGGAACTCGATCTGGGAAGTCGCGGGCAAGGCGCTGGTGCGTGCCCCGAAGTCCGTGACCGCCAGCGGGCAGCACAAGGATTACCCCGCCGCGCTGGCCGTCGACGGCAAGGAGGACACGCGGTGGGCGGTCGACGGTGATGCATGGATTCAGTTTCCGCTCGACCCGGCCGTCGCCTTCGACGAGCTGACCATCGGCTGGTACGAGGGTCACGTGCGCCGCTGGGACTTCGACCTGCTCGTCTCCAACAACGGCAGAGAATGGACGACTCTCAAATACAAGCGCGCCAACACGAAGCCGACGGACCGCTTTCCCAACGGCATGCTGCTGCTCAACGGCAAGCCGTGTTATCTGCGCGGCACCAACGTGCAGGGGTTCAACGCCTACGCCTATTGGGGCCAGACCGACAAGCTCATCGACGCAGTGCTCATGCTCAAGGCCGGCCACTTCAACGCGATCCGCGTCTGTCAACACGTACAGATGCCCGAGGTGCGGGAAATCCTCGACCGCCTCGGCATCATGAGCCAGCAGGACCAGGGTGCGGGCGGATACCACTCCCTGCCGACCGGCATCCGCGCCCCGCACTACCTGCAGGCGACGAAGGTGTTGACCCGCATCACCTACAACAACCCCGGCGTCGTGCTGCTGTCGCTGGGCAATGAGGGCGACTGGCCCACAGCCCATGTGGTCCGGGCTGGTTTGGAAATCGATCCGCAGCGCATCTACGCGCCGATCAGCGGTCGGTTCACGCACAGTCGCAAGGTTTGGGACATGCCCGCGGAACTGCGCCCCAACACCATCGACGACGGGCATCCGTACTACGGCTGGTACGGCGGGATCAAACCTCAGACGTGGAACCACGCCTCGCCGCTGGCGTCCAACACCGGAGGTGGTGGACGTATGGTGACGCTCGGGGAGTTCGGGGCCGAGGCGATGGACGCCTACGAAACCATGAAGACCTATCCGGAGCAGTTCGCCCCGCCTCCGGCCGACGAGGACACCCTGTGGGCCTGCTCGCAGGTGCAGAAGCACGACGTCAAACAGATGGTCGGCCTTGGCCGCAAACCGAGCAATCTCGGCGAATACATCGAGGCCAGCCAGAACTACCAGGAGGCCTTGCTGGCCGACCGCATCATCCAAATGCGGCTGCTGCCGCGGCACGTGGCGGGTTACTTCCATTTCCACTTCATGGACGTCGTGCCCGTGTTCTGGCCCAAGTCGATCGTCAGTCACGACCATCGGCCCAAAAAAGCCTACTACCAGATCGCCCAGATCAATCAGCCGGTCGTCGTCCTGCCGCGTCTGGCAGGACATCGCCCCGATACGATGACACTGTGGGCCTGCAACGATCTGGATGCGCCGATCAACCGTGCGACGGTGACGTGGACGGTCAGCCGCGGCGGCAAGACGCTGATCGAGGGGCGCAAACAAGTGGATGTCGCACCGACGGATGCCACCGAAGTAGAAACTGTCGATCTGAAACCGGTGACGTGGGAATATCCGAATTGTGATCTTCAGCTTACACTGACCGATGCAGACGGCGGGGGCATCTCGCGGTACCGGCGCCATTTGCGTTGCGTACCGAGAGAACTGCTAAGTAGCGAAGTTCGTGAGCACGTCGTGGATCCCTTCAATTGAGGACTCAGCCAATGATGTCGATCTTACACGTCTGCCGCCTCGTCAGAAGTACCTTGCCGCTGGCCGTCCTGCTGACGTTGCCGTTGTGGACGGCCGCGGCCCAAGGCGACGCCACCCTTGGCGCGACCGTAGCCGACGCCGGGCCGGCGTCTCATCCCGCGAGTATCGTGTGGCACTCGCCCAGCAAAGATTCAACCGGCTCGATGCCGATCGGCAACGGCGACATCGGTGCCAACGTGTGGGTGGAGCAGAATGGCGACCTGGTTTTCTACATCTCGAAGACGGACGCATGGAGTGAGAACTGCCGTCTGTTGAAACTCGGTCGCGTCCGCGTTCGTCTCGATCCGCCGCTCTACGCCCCCGGCGCGACATTCGCGCAGCGCCTGAACCTGACCAATGGACTGATTGAAATTACGTCCAGCACCGAGAACCGAGCATCCAACCTCCAGTTCTGGATCGACGCCAACAACCCGGTCATACACATCGACGCCGAGTCCAACGCGGCGTTCTCCCTCACCGCCTCACTCGAGCTGTGGCGTACAAAACGGCGCCAGCTCAAGGGGCAGGAGACGCATTCGGCCTATGGGCTCCACGGCGACGGCGGTCCGGACATCTTCGTCGAGCCCGACACGATTGTCTCCAACATCCCGGGCCGTGTCGTCTGGTACCACCGCAACGAACGATCACTCTGGGCCGACAA
Source organism: uncultured Pirellulaceae bacterium (assembly GCA_964617665.1). Classification (GTDB taxonomy): domain Bacteria; phylum Planctomycetota; class Planctomycetia; order Pirellulales; family Pirellulaceae; genus JADHUC01. The sequence continues at coordinate 5,204 of CAZUAH010000543.1, read as the reverse complement.
CCTGAAGCTACAGGCGCTGGGGGATTTGGCGGAGACGGAGGAGGACCCGCTCCTCCACCGCACGTTCGGCTGCCTGATGGTTGGAGAGGGGCTGCGAAATGTGACGGCGGTCGAACTCGCTTCGGAGAAACCGGCGAGGTCTTTTTCGCTTCGCATCTATCCCCTGACGAAGCAGGCGAAGACAGCGGGTGAGTGGGTCGACGAAGCTTGCCGACTCGCAACGTCCAACACTGGGCACGCGCTGTCCAAAGAAGAGCACGAGCGCTGGTGGCGGGAGTTCTGGGAACGGAGTTGGATTCGCGTGACGCCCACAGCCCAAAGCACGGGCGTGACGATGGTTCCCCCGAACGCGCACGCGGTTCATCTCGGCATGGATCCGCACAAGGGAAACCGGTTCGTCGGGGAGATCGGCCGGGCCACGTTGATCGGCCAGGTCCTGTCGGCAGACGAGGTGGCTGACCTGGCGAAGGTTGCGCGTGAACATGAGGTCCCTGTGTCCGGTCCGAACGTCCGTGCCATGCCGACTGCTGTGACCGGCCCCGTGGCCGACTCGGATTCCTGGACGTTTCCCGAAGGACTGACGGTCGAGGCCTGGGTAAAGCCGGGCAACTTGCCCTCGGGAGGCGGGCGCATCGTCGACAAGGCGACTCCCGCCAAAGCCGACGGTTTCGTGTTGGACACGTACCCGGGCAATAGCCTGCGTCTGATCACGCAGGCAGGCACGGTGACCGCAAAACGCGTGCTCCCGAAAGGCAAGTGGGTGCATGTGGCCGCCGTGGCCGCCCCGGAAGAAGGCACGCTGAGTCTGTACGTTGACGGCCGGAAGGTAGCAGGAGGGAAAGCCGGCCATCGGGAATCGGACGCGGAGCGCGTGACGCAGGCCTACGCCTTGCAACGCTGGGTCAACGCCTGTTCCGGCCGCGGCAACAGCCCCATCAAATTCAACGGCAGCATCTTCACGGTGGACGGGAACGACAAGGGATCGTGGGATGCCGACTACCGGCGCTGGGGCGGGCCTTACTGGTGGCAGAATACAAGGCTGGCCTACTGGAACATGCTTTCGGCGGGCGACTTTGACCTGATGCAACCGTTGTACCGCATGTTCGTCGAGTCATTGCCTCTTCGCAAGGCGGCCGCTCGCAAGTACTACGGGCACGACGGCGCGTTCTATCCGGAAACGCAGTATTTCTGGGGCACGTATGTTGACGGCAACTATGGCCGGGACCGTTCCAAACTGCCGGACGGCATGACCGAAAACCGTTATATCCGCTACTACTGGCAGGGCGGGCTGGAATTATCGCTGATGATGCTCGACACCTATGCTCACACGCAGGACGAAGCGTTTGCGCATTCCACGCTCGTACCCCTGGCGTCCGAGATCCTCACGTTCTTCGATCAGCACTGGAAGCGCGACGAGAAGGGCTGTATCCGGTTCGACCCGGCGATGGCCCTGGAGACCTACCGCGTGGCCGTGAACCCGCTCGTCGAGATTGTCGGAATCCGCAAGGTGTGCGAGGGGATGCTGGCATTGCCCGAATCGTTGACCACGGCACAGCAGAGGGTGCAATGGAAACGCCTGATCGGCGAGTTGCCGCCTGTGCCGACGCGCGAGGTGGAAGGCGCAAAAGTGCTGGCCTGCGCGGAGTCCTACAGCGGCAGGCAGAACTCGGAGAACCCCGAGCTCTACGCCGTATTCCCCTACCGGCGCTACGGACTCGGCAAACCCGACCTCGAACTTGCCTTAAGGACCTACGCGCACCGCGCCGTCAAACGCACGGGAGGCTGGTCGCAGGACGCGATCAAAGCCGCATATCTCGGACTGGCAGATGAGGCGAAGAACATGGTCGTCGCCAACGCTTCCCGCCCAGCAAGCGGCTACCGTTTCCCGGCCATGTGGGGACCGAACTTCGACTGGATCCCGGACCAGGACCACGGCTGCGTGATGATGATCGCCCTGCAGCGGATGCTGCTACAGTGCGAGGGCGACGAGATCCGTGTACTTCCCGCGTGGCCGAAATGCTGGGATGTGAAGTTCAAGTTGCACGCTCCCAAACGCACGATTGTTGAAGGCGAGTATCGCAACGGGAAAGTCGTGAAGCTTGAGGTAACACCGGACGAGCGAAACAAAGACGTTGTGGTTGCGAGGGGACGAGGGTGAACCAGTGAATGCAGACGCCACGACCAAGGCGAGAGGACTGCTGGCTTCTGTCATGCCGGGTATCTTCCTGATCGGGTACAACATCGGAACGGGAAGCCTCACCGCCATGAGCAAGGCGGGGGCCAACTACGGCACGGACCTGCTGTGGGCGGTTCTGGTGAGTTGCCTGATTACGTGGTACCTCATCAATTTCTTCAGCCGCTTCACGATGGCCAGCGGGATGACAGCCATGGAGGCCTACCGCCGCCACATCCATCCCGTTTACGCCTGGGTGTTGTGGGGCGGACTGACGGTCATTATTCTGTCCGCTCTGATGGGGATGATCGGGCTATTGGTCGATGTCCTTGCCGTGTGGTTCCGAGAAGTTCCCGGTATCGAGATCAGCCGTGGCGTCACCGGTACGATTGTGGCTGCAGTGTTTCTTGGGCTGATCTGGATCGGCAACACCAAACGGTTTGAAGCCATGCTCGGCGTCATGGTGGCTCTCATGGGTTTGGCGTTTATCGGGTCGGCCATCCGCTTCTTCCCCGGCGTCGACGTGACGCTCCAGGGATTCATCCCACGCTTGCCGGGCGTGGCCGAGGGCAGCGACAACAGCCCTTACGTTATCCTGGCGGGCATGGTAGGCACGACCGTGTCGGTCTTCGCTTTTCTGATCCGTAGCGGTCAGGTCAAGGATCACGCCTGGACCATGGCGGACTGGAAAATCCAAAAGCGAGACGCTCTGGTCAGTGCGTCGATGATGTTCATCCTTAGTGCGTCCGTCCTGTTGACCGCCACATCGACGCTTCATGCTCAGGGCCTCAAGATGAACAACATCTCCGAGATGATCCCAATGCTGCGTCCGATGTTCGGCGACTGGTCGCTGTTGATTTTCGTCGTGGGCATTCTATCGGCGGGATTCTCTTCGCATTTACCTAACATGATGGTGATTCCCTGGCTGACTCGGGATTTGTACGGACGGCCTCGAACAACGCGCACCGCACAGACAGCCTATGTCTTCGGTCTGCTATCCCTGGTCAGCATCCTGGGCGCAGTCCTGGAAGCCCGGCCTGTCTTCCTGCTGCTGCTGTCTCAGGCAGGGATTTCCGTCGTGATGCCATTGGCTCTGCTGGGACTGATGTGGCTTTCGACCCGCAAGGATATCGTCGGAGATCACGGGCCACGGCGCATCGAGTGGGTCCTGCTGGCTGGGATCGCGGCCTTCTCGTTGTTCATGAGCTACTTGGGAATGCAAGGACTCGTTGAGGACATTCGCAGCACGGTTGGATGACCTGCCTAAAGGCGATAGCGTAATTCGTAGCCTGGCTCTCCAGAGCCGGGTTCTACCGATATGGCAGGCGAAACCAACCCGGCTCTGGAGAGCCAGGCCACGAAAGTGGCGCTGTCCAACTAATATGAACCGAAAGGACAACACCGAATGAACACGAACAACTCTCCGTGGAATGGAGGAGTCCGAATCCTATGGGCACTGATTGCCCCCGCGGCAACGGCACTGGCTTGTACCTCTGCTGATGCGGAGAGACCGCAGCCAGTCGGTAACGAGCGGGTCGAGATCCTGGTCTCCCCGTCGGCCTCTTCCCCAGAGAAGATTGCGGCGGAGGAACTGGCTTCGTTCCTGTCGAAGCTCTACCCCGAAAGCCGCTTTGAGACACGAACGGATGCCTTGGGCAAGGCCGCCTGTACGATTCGACTGGGAACGCCGGCATCGGCGCCCGATCTTGTCGGGAAGGTCGGGCTGGCCAAGGTCGCCCATCCGGAAAGCTACGTGGTGACAAGGACTGCGATTGACGGGAGAGAGACGGGAATCATCCTTGGCTCCGACCCGTCGGGCGTGATGTATGGCGTCCATGGACTGCTGCGGCATCTTGGCGTCGGTTACCTCCTCAACGGCGATACGCTGCCCAAGCCAACGACGGAGCCCTTCTCGTTCGCCGGATGGGATCTCTGTGATAGACCGTTGGTGCCCACTCGCATGGTTTTCAACTGGCACAACTTCCTCAGCGGCTGTTCGACATGGGATGTCGAGCATTGGCGGCAGTGGATCATCCAGTCACAGAAGATGGGCTACAACGCGGTGATGGTCCACGCCTATGGAAATAACCCCATGGCCGGGTTCGAGTTCAAGGGCGTACAGAAGCCAGTGGGCTATCTCAGTTCCACACGCGTTGGACGCGATTGGTCGACCAACCATGTGAACGACGTCCGGCGGCTCTTCGGCGGCAGTGTTTTCAAAACGCCCGTCTTTGGTTGCGTCGCGGCTGTGGAAGGGACAGATATCGAGCGGACCGGGGCGGCTCAATCGCTGATGGCCAAGGCATTTGTCACGGCCGAACAGCGGGGCGTGGACGTCTATTTTGCCGTGGATGTCGACACAACCTCCGCCAACCCACAGAAGCTGATTCGAGCGTTACCGGAGCACGCACGTTTCGAGATCGACGTGCCGGTGATGGCATGGATGGGCCAAGAAGCGGGCAAGGCTTGGCTGGCAAATCCAGATACGAAAGAGGGCTACGAGTTCTACAAGGCTCAAGTGGAGCATCTCCTCCGGGTGTACCCTCAGATCGACTGTCTCGTGGCCTGGCACCGCAAAGGGGGCACGCCCTGGATGACCTTCAGACGGGGAAGTATGCCGCAAACGTGGCAAGAGGAGTACGAGGACGAACTCGCTCGAACTCCGAATTCCGAGCAGTTGTGGCATTCCCACCATTTGTTTGCCCAAGCCAAGATCGTCCGTGCCTTCGGGCGCGCGCTAGACGAGTTGAATCGGACGGACGTCAGACTTGCGTTCGGCTCGTGGGACTTTCACTTTCTACCGGCTGCCGACCATTTTCTTCCACAAGATGTAGCGTTGATTCCGCTTGACTGGATGGTGCTCAGAGATCAGTCCATTTTTGATACGGCAGAACGACGGGCTAGTGTGGCAGAGACCGCTGGCGATCGTCCAGTCATCCCAATCGCTTGGGCCCATCACGACGATGGCAACTACGTGGGTCGCCCCTACACACCATACTCCGGTTTCTCCGATCGGCTGGCCGAGATGAAG
>CAZUAH010000542.1:0-9350 GCA_964617665.1 uncultured Pirellulaceae bacterium | reverse complement strand
GAGTCCCTCAAAATGATCCCCAATCGTGAAGAGAATCTGGGCCGCCGGAACTGGCTCGGAGGCCCATCGTACTGACAAGACCGAATGACGAGCGCTACAACCATCATTCCGTCGGCCTTACTTGCGAGTCACGTTTCGGCGGACGGCCCCACAGCAGTCGGTAGCCGAATCTTCGCGCAATCAGCAATGGCAATGTGAGCTCCACAAAGAAGCCCACCGCAAGCGCGGGCATTCCAACGAACATTTCCCAGTCCAGCGGCGCTTCCGAAAGTAGCACGATCAACGCCGCGTAACTCCCGGCTATCGCAACATAAACGGAGAAGACGAAGCCCATTGCCAGCAGCAACCGGCGTGAGCGAAGTACCGCCAGGACGGCAGGCAGAACGGAGATCGCGCTTAGCACCATGATAACGATCGCCGCAACGACCAATGGAACGATGCTGCCATTTCCCGACGGTACACTGATCGTCTGCGAGAGCTGCGCTGCCGCCAAGGCCATCGCAATGGCGGTCGTCGCGATCATCAAATCTCTGATTCGCAACGGCTGGAACGTCTCGGATGAATCCTCGTCCGGATGGGCAATGCGCCAGCGAAACCAGATTCGCATCATCCACAAGGGTATCTGCACGGCCAGCAGCAATATAGGCAAGCACAACAATCCCGTCACGAGGCGTTCCCAGAGACGTTCACGCAGCCAGCTACTATGCAACGTGTAGATGGCATATCCTGCGGCCCAGGCCCCGTATAGAACAAGCCCTGAGATTACTGCCATCAGCATCCGCTTGAGCCAATGGAGCGGAACGAGCGCGCACCAGATAGCAAAAAGGGCCATTTGTGCACCGATCATGCCATAGCATGCGGTAAGGAAGATCATGTAGGGCCACTGGACCGGCCCGGCCCTGGGCATCGCCCAAAAAACCAATAAGTTGGCGATGGCAAAGAATGTGATGCATCCCAGTAGCAGCCAGACGATTCGTATACGAGCCCTACGGCGTTGCACCCTTCGGCTCCACTTACAGCGGAATTGAACAGAGGCCAATGTCCCCGTGGTGCCAGGAACGACCGCCCTATTCTACCGTTTGCTACGACCGACGAGAGTAGGCCATTGAGGCAGATCCTCCCCAGGGGTCACGAGCCACACGAACGGCCGTGTAGGGACGGGCTTGTACACACTCCCCTCGCCTACCCGCAGGCACAGTGACGACGACTGAAGCGGCCGGCTAGTCGAATCCTCGAGACTACAGCCCAACGCTGCGCGTTGCGACGTTGAACAGTCGTCCCACGAGGTCCCCACAGCTGCGGATCAACTGATCGATCGACCCACATGAAAGTAGAGGTCTATCTGCCACGGAATCTGCCGCCACGAGTGCTATGGCTACAACGGCCAGCAAACTCGCCGTTACGAGGGTGTCCTTGAACATCTCTCTCCTCCAATCCAACTGGACCTGGGCCTCGCCTCTACTCTCATCTACGCAAACTCCAGCTCCATCTTGCGCACCCGTTTCGTTGTTTTCTCATCTCTGCGAGGTAAGGCACAGTCTTTGCCACACCGGTCTCTACCTATGAATGAGCAGATCGCCTTGCCTTGCGACTCGGCTGGTCTGATCAGACCGAAGAAAGCGATTAAAGGGATGGATCCGGCAACTCCGCGTCCCGGGCGCGAGGCTCCGGGGCAAAGGAAAGGGCCAACAGAGGGCGGCAGGTGGGACTGGTCAATCGACTCTTTGTCGCGGACTGATTCGCCTTGATATCGTTCACCGCGCTGCGACCAGGGTCTAGCTCTTGGGGAAGTTCGATCGTTTGCGGCTGTTTCCCTGTCGCAGCCCGATGGTGTGGAGCGTTCGACGCAGCACCGATTTCCACCTGCCGATCGAAACGATGGGCGAACGTCCGGTCGTTGAGAACGGGCCTTACTCAGCTATCGCAGGCCGAGACAACGCTTTGATGGGGCAATGAGAGCGAGGAAACTGCGAAGTGGTTTCTGAACAGCCACCAGTCCGGTCGAATAGGTCGCCCAAACCGCCATCGTATATGGACTGTAGGAGCGAAGGACTATAATAGAAATGGTGCCGCGAGCGCGACGCTCGCTGGCCCAATCAGGCTTCTCGACGGTACCGGTCCGAACACCTTTCAATCATCAAAAGGGGGAGAAGGCCATGTACATCATCATCGAGACGGAAGACGGCTTGACCATCGAACGTCAACCTGCGGGAATGACAGCCCATCAAGCGGCGGCCAACTACGGCGGCATCCTCGCCGACGAAGGCCCCTACGATTCTTACGAAGACGCCAACGACGCAATGCTGGTCCTGGGGCAAGAGGATTTCGACGAGAGCGAAGCGGCAGGACGCTTCTAGCCCGCCGCGCTGTCATTCTGGCAACTATGCCACACATCGTTTGCACGATTGCGCGCAGCCTCTCTTGTTGGATGGCTACCAGAGCCGTCAACGTTTCAAGTAGGGTACACGCCGCTCTCTCAAGACGCCTTAGCCAAGCCTTTTGAATCGGTGTTGCGATCTGAGTACAATGATCACCTACCCGACGGATTGCTTTACACGCTCAGTGAACATCGCACGGTTGGCCTGGTGAAACCGACGCCGACAGCTCGTGAGGTCGTCAGTCGATTCGCACTACCGGCTCAAGGCGAGGGACCGAGTTGGACACATCCGGTCGTTTGCGGCGGGAGGCTCTACATCCGTCATGGAGACTTGCTGTATGTGTACGATGTGAAGGCTGGCTAGGCGCGTTCCTCATCGGGGTATCGAGAAGCGACTGCAAGAACCGGGAGGGCGAGGCTTCCGCCGAGCCGAAACTACGGAAAAGAACGGCTCAGCAGGAGCTTCGCCCTCCCGTAATTCGGTATTGCAGTGGTCTCACATTACCAACTCACAAAGTTCCAAGGTCAGACGACATGATCGAGCTACTGAGATCTCGCCGTAGTATTCGCCAGTACGACGACCGTCCCATCGAACCAGAGAAGCTGGAGATCCTGAAGGAAGCACTGTTGCGTTCTCCGACTTCTCGCGGATTGGATCCCTGGGAGTTTGTGTTCGTCGATGACCGAGAGCTGCTCGATAAGTTGTCTCGCTGTAAGCCGCACGGATCGTCCTTCTTGCAGCAGGCCGCATTGGGAGTCGTAATCTGCGGTGACAGCAATACGAGCGATACGTGGATCGAGGACTGCTCGATTGCATCTATCCTGGTGCAGATGGTGGCCCATTCGATCGGCCTTGGCAGTTGTTGGGTCCAGATCCGCTTGAGGCCTCACGACGGCGAACGCTCGGCGGAGCAGTACGTCCAGGAGCTGCTAAACATACCAGAACACGTCCGAGTCGAATCGATCATTGCTATTGGCTATCCGGCTGAAAACAAGGAGCCCATCCCTGCCGAGAAGCTCAAACACGACAAGACTCGGTTGAACCGGTTCGTGTGAACGGGCCGCACCTGACGGAAAACGATGAACGGGGCTTCAATCATCGTCTGCTTGGGCAGTAGAATACGACGATCGACAGCTCCATCGAGTGCCTACGTCCTCGTTGGATGGGACGAACAAACCGCAAGCCAATTGAAAGTGGGCTATTCCGTGAGCACAAAACCTCCCTTTGACGAATTCCAGGCAGATCATCTTTCCGAGGCGAAACCCTACGCGCCACCTGAGACGATAGGCAGGGAGCGTTCCCACCGCGGCGGCATCATTCTCGTGATGGGCATCCTATCCCTGATCGCTTCTCTGGGCGGAATCCTCATGTGCTGTTGTTTTCTGGCCGGCGTAATGCCGCTTGTAGGTACGGTGACGGGTGTCATCGCCTTCTGCATGGGACGCGCGGACCTTGGCGCCATGAATCGCGGGGAACTGGACGATCGTGAAAGAGGCCAAATCCAAATCGGCACGTATCTTGGATTGGCCGGCGCAATTGTAGGTGGCCTGTTACTGATCGCATACGCGGTGCTGATGGTGTTCGGACTGGCATCCAACTTTACGAATCAGCGTGTCAATTTCTGAAACGTGTTTTCGGAAGTCACCGTTGACCGGTAGGGCGGGCTTCCGAGCCCGTCGCCAGCACGCCGCTTTCGATCGACGGCTTCGGAGAGCCATCGTACGAATCTCAGAACGCGACCACATTCTGAGAGAGCATGTCTCTCGCAAGCAGCGGCACGCTCAGACTGCAGAGCGACGAGAAAGCGTTTTGCCCACCCGCCCGGATGTTACCCTCGGCTTCGGCATGCCCGTGGCATTGTCGCAGGAAGGAGACGAAATCAGACGCATCCAGGAAACGGCGTCGAGAACTACACGCACAAATGGCGGACATGGTCCGTTGCAGAATCGCCGAAAACCAGTTAGCCTACAGCGACTTGGCCGGATGGCGGAATTGGCAGACGCACAGGATTTAAAATCCTGTGAGGGTAATCCCTCGTGCGGGTTCAAATCCCGCTCCGGCTACTTGTCTGGTAACGACTTACAACTTTCTCCGGTCGTTTCTACCTGCTCCTCAGTTTGAGCGGGTGTACCCATTGGAAAGTGGGTACAGTCCTCTCGCAATCCTTGCAGTTGCTTGGCAATCCGGTCTGCCTGTTCGACCGCTCGGTGACGAAGGTAGTACTTCTCTGTCGTCGCCAGGGATGAATGACGCATGATGGCTTGCAGATCACGCGGTGCCATACCAGCATCTGCCATTCGCTGACCGAATGAACGCCTAAGATCGTGAGCCGATGCGAACTTGTTATCCTCGTTGACCACGATGCCGGCTTCCTCGCCAATATCTGTGATGATGCGTCCTACGTGCTTTGTACTGAGACGCCGATTCCACTTGCGGCGCGGCTCTGGATTGAATATCCATCCGGTTCGATCTTCGTCGGGCACCTCGTCCAACAGAGAGCCTAGAAATGGCGTTGTAGGCACTTCCTGCGTCTTGTGGTTCTTCTGTCGCGTCGCCGGGATACGGAGCAAATAGCCCCCGTTTATTGTCTTCAATGGGACGATGTACGCTCTGTCGTCCCAACTGGCATTCATTGCCTCGTCCAGCCGCAAGCCGCTTTCCCAGATGCCGCGCAAAAGGAACTTCCAGCTTGCCGGATCCCGTTTGCACTCAGTCTCACAGGATTCCAGCATCGCCTTGAACTCGGCATCCGTCAGCGGTCGACCTTTGAGCGTTTCCGATTGGTCGACTTCCAGCAGTCGGAACTTGAACGGCTCGGGAAGCCAGCCCATTTCCTTGTGTGCCCAATTCAACGCCGCTTTGAGTGTCATCATGTAGGATTCAACGGTCTGCGCCGATCTTGGACCCTTCCTGCTTTCCGTCCCCGCCAGTAGTTCAGCCTGGAGCGTCGCCAACGTTTCCCGCTCTGCCATGCCGGCCAGCGTTCGCGGTTGTGCAATCCTCTCGAATAGGTCTAGCCGGGTTTCCACCGTGTCTTTGGTGTTCTCACTTCGCATCAAGTTGACCGCCAGCCGAGTGTACTCTTCTCTGAAATCCTCCCAGGACATTCCTGGCCCCCTGACGGCCTCTGTGGTTTCCGTTTGGGTTGGAAGTCCCAACAGTAGCTTCGCCTCGAGTTCGGCCTTGAGGCATAGCGCCTCAGCCTCGTCATGCGTCCCTGTCGAGATACGGACCTCCTGTTTCTTCTTTGGGTCGACCGTGTACCGCAGCTGGTACGGCCGGTTACCCGGCTTGGCGATTCGGACTTTCGGTATCTTCTGTTTGGTCATCGTGCTAATATCTCCTTTCGCTTTCGCTTTCACTTGGCCACGTTGCCGCCTCCACCGCGGCAAGTTTCTTGCGCATCTGCGGAGCCAATCCAGTTATCCATCTGGCTGTTTCCGGGTCTGGTGGATGGTTCATGATCTTGGCTGCGATTAGACATTCAATCCGATACTTCACTGTTTGCGCCGCGCTGTTGGGCACCTTGCCCAGTGAGACGGTGGCCCTGCCGGCGCCAACGAGTTTCGGAAACTGAATAACAAACCGTCCGCTCTTGGTTTTGTAGATGCTGGCCATTGATCATCCTAACGAGTCGATATAAGTATCCAAGTCCGAGCGTTTGAATCTGGGCATCCCGTTGAGGTTGATCTCCGGGATATGGGGCCGAATGCGATCGCTGAAATAGGTCGGGCTGACACTCAGGTACGCGGCCGCGCCCTTCACTCGGAACAGCCCCGGTCTGGGTTCTCGCCGCATTGCCGTCCTTTGCTGTTCTTCCTCTGCGATCCGATTCAAACTGGCCCGGACCGTTGCGTCGACAAACGCGATAAACGCCCAACATGTGACCAAGTTGCTTGGCGAGTCATCATACGACTCGTGGCGCGGGATAACGTGATCGACGGTCAACGACATGATACCCTGATAGCTGGCGAGTAGGTCCGCGTCGCAATACTGACAGCGGAAATCATCTCGCAACCAAACCTCAAAACGATCCTGTCGCCACTGCTTTGACTTGTTGCTTGGGCGAGGTGTCTTTTCTGGCTTGGCTTCCGGTTCCGATCTTGGAACCTGCTGGGTTTCGGGCTCCGTACAGTTCGAAGCCTCTGGGGTGGGGACTGCTTTCGCTATCATAGCGATCTCCTTGCGCACATTTCCATGCGCGCACAAGAAAGACCCTGAGCCCGACCACCCGCTAAGAAGCGGCTCAAGGACCGCCGGTGTCCTCGCTCCCCGTCCAACGACGGATCAACACTTGGATACAAACCACGAATGCTCAGGCTCAGGGTCTGGTGACACATCATCAAGATTCCTTGAGGGGTTCTTAAGCCCACGGCAGCGGGTGTCAACAAGATCCACCGCCACGAGTATTAAAAGCGTTCCTCCCCTCGGTTGTCAAGCTGATTTCCCCGTCAGCACGTCCCAACGGTCTCGAAACGGCTCGTACAACGCCCCCAGAAGCCTCGTACGCATGAAGGCCGGCGGCGATGCTGACGCGCGTCCCATCGTCTGCGCCGCGAGGCACAAAACTGACGCCGTATAACACGGACCGTCGTGCTACGAGCACGGCCACAGTTCGACTGACAAGGCCCTTCGTTCTTCCAGCCGGCCGAAAGCGATGAAAGGGGGATTGCCTTCGTCATGACGCACCTCCTTCTGCCCTCGCCAACACGTCGAGATAGCTCCAGAGATATTTGATCCGCTGCAGCAGGTTTGCAAGATCGGTGTTTGGCGACAGTTTGCCGTGTGCTGCCCGATGCGCGGGTTTCATCACTCGGCAAATCGTGTTGTCTGTGCGTCTGTCGATCACGCCGGCGCGTCTCAGCAGACGGCAGGCCTGCCGTGCCATGGTGCCGAATTGACGACCCCCGTAAGATTTTCGAGGTAATCCATATACGCTTCGGTCACCACGCCGCGAGGATGTGCAGCCGCTTCTGAGCCGCCACATCGCCCGTGGCACCCGGCATCAACGTCAGTTGTACGTTTGGTGAAGTCATGATTTTGGATTTCCCGTCGTCGGTTTTTGAAAAATGCCGCGCCGGCGGAGAAGAAGCCGGCGCGGCACCACGTACTCGGCGGTCAGCTACACCGCCGCCACAAACCAGATTCTATGCGGCGCCTTTCGATTTCACGCCGCCTCGATGATCGACTTGGCAGACGCCGTAGTCGAGGTAGCCGCGATACTGGACACCCAGCGTGTTGAATGGCGCGTCCTGACTTTCGACCGTTGGGCTCTCAACACCGTTCAGGTAGCTGATACCGAATGGGGCCACGTCATCAGCAATTCCAAATAAATACCAACCGGTGGTGCTGTAGCCCGTGTACGTGGAATTCGACAGGTGAGGCACGACCTGCGGTTCGTACTTTCCCTGGTGTGGATTCCCATCAGGCTTCTCCACATCGGTCGTGCCGGCAACGGCTATGTTGGTCGACGTGTACAAGGCATCGCCAGTCGTCTCCAATTCTGGCGGGACCACCAAGTATTTCGGCGCGACCATGATCGATGTGCCTTCGGTGTCAACTTGTTTTCTGATCTTGGTCACGGCCTCAGACAATGACGTGATCGACAGCGCGCTGTCCGCGCCGTCGATGTAGTTTTCATTGTCGCTGCCGAAAAAACTCGATGTATTCGCAAGGACGAGTTTCCAGAAGAGTTCCTCGAGTGCGACGGCTGCACCGCGTCCGATAATCTGCGGAACTGTCTGGAACGCCCCGAGGTCGTCGTTGATGATGTCCCTGCGATCGATTCCGAACATTCGAGCGTACGTGTCAACGCGGTAGGTGTAGGATTGTTCGGACAACGTCCCGTGCTTGATCTCGCCGCCAGCAGGCAAGTGCTGGAATTTCGAATCGCCGGTCAGACGGTAACCCGTGGCCGTCTTGAAGTCGTTCGCGCTCAGTCGCTTGGCCACGATTCGCGCGACCGAGGGAACTGCCTGGTACGCATCAAGAAGCAATTTGTTGGCCGAGTCGCCCAACATGCCGGGCAAGTCGGTAGTCGAGAACGCCGCGCGAATCATATCGTCCCGACTGGTGGGGATGTCGTGTCCCGCGGCCGTCAAGCTGGCTTTCACCAAGTCCATCATGGACGTGGCCCGGAGCATGGCCCCCTGCTCCATAGCTTCGGCGCCCAGAGTCTTTTCGCCCAGGGTCTCTTGTCCTAGGTGTTTGAAAAAGGCCGCCTGAATGGCATGGCCGTTGGTGCCACCGTGGCCTGACGTGATGGTTGGACCGGTCGGTCGTTCTGCCCGGATCCGCTCGAGTTCTTTCCCAGCCTCGGCCGCTTTGATCAGCCGGCCTTGGAAGTCGTCGACCGTGATCTCGCCGGCCATTGCTTGGGCCTTGAGTAGTTGCCCATATTTTCGAGTCGATTCCCGCTCGATGTTTGCATCGGCGAGGATCTCGTCGAGAGTTTCACCCAGTAGTCGTTGAGTGTCGGTGGTCATAGGTTTGATCCCCTTTTTGGCTTGTGCTGATATTTGAACGTTCGTTTGAGCATCCGCGCCACGCGCGACAAAGCTGACGCCGAAAAGCTCGCTCTTGCGGCTCACAAGAACCGGCCCGGAGAATGTTTGATTGTTCACGAACACTGTTTCGCCACGGGGCACGAATTCTGGCTTCTCCAGTGGGCGTGCTTCGATAGACGCCTTCCAGCGAAAACCGCGCTGGTGGCTCGCCAGAACCTCATCGGCCGCGCCGCCAGCGAATGAAATGGGGCCACCCAGGCAAAGCGTCTGACCGTCGTTCCGAACTGTGTCAATGTGACCGACGTTTAGCCCATCGTCGTGGCGCAAGGTCGCCGTGATGTTCTGCTCGTTGGTCACCAGGTTTGAGAGATCGACGATGATGCCGGTCTTGTATTTGTCCGTCTGCAAAACGCCACCGGTGTACGCGGGGTCGATGGTGAAACGTGGGATCTTGCCTGTGGCCGCC
>CAZUAH010000541.1:0-9369 GCA_964617665.1 uncultured Pirellulaceae bacterium | reverse complement strand
TCCTCCGCCGCGACAGCCTCCGGAGCGATCTTCACGGCCTGATAGAAGAACGGGGCCCGCACGAGGTCGTCCCACTGGCTGTCCGAGAGCTGCAAGGCGAACACGTCGCGCCGCAGCGACGTTGGATTCAAGTGGAAGGTGGAGGACGGATCCGTCGTGGCACCCGGCAGACCGCCGATGAAGTCCGGTTCAAGCGGTACGGGAAGAATCCCCGTGTCGTCGTTGAAGCCGATCGACATCCACTCGACGGGGCTGAACTCGGCTCCGGCCGCGATCATGAGTTGTCCGCCGCGCTCGACGTACTGCCGCAACAGTTGGACAACCTGCGGGGTCGGCCGACGGACTCCGGCAACAACAACCAGCCGGGCGGCGGCGAGCGCCTCCGTGTTGATCTCGTCGATCGTGATGTGCGACGGGCCGGTCGAGCCGACCGTGTGCGAATCGGGCAATCGGGCGCGAATCAGTTGACGAAGAGGGAACGACTCGCCATACCGATAGCTGTCGGGCCGTTCGAGCGAACCGTGCTGATCGACGAACAGGATGGGCGCCTGTTGGAACACGGGCGCGATCAATGCCTGGTAGTCGTCGCGTGTCAGGCGGTCGTGCTCCATTTCGATCCGAACGGGCAGATAGGCCGGGTTGAACTCTCCGCCCGGCTTTTCGAACACGTATTCGAACGCGGCGCTGTTGCGCTGGTTGGCAACCAGATCGACGTATTGCTCCTCCACGACCTTTCCGGCCACGGACAAGGACACGCGAACGCGGCGTCCGGCGTCGTCCGACTGGTGCCGAATCGACACGTCGAAGATACAGGGGACGCCGCTTTCGGCATAGCCGCCGCGCACCTCGACGCTCTCGATCCACGAGTTCCGCCGAGGCAGCCCGTCGGCGGGAACGATCTCGACGAGTTGCACATCGCCCACGTCGGCAATCTGCTTCAGCGCGGTCGAATCGGCCCATGTGTTCTTCTGCATGTCGCTGACGACAACGATGCGTTTCCGTGGAACGGTCCCTTGTTGAGCGGCCGCTGCGCGAATGGTTGCCGGAAGGTCGTCCAGCCTCGCCATGCGATCGACGACGCGAATTCTCGCCACGGCTTCCAGAGAATCTTCCTTGGAGTCGTAGACGCCGGCAAACCGGGCGTCTGCCTGAGGGCACATCGGAATCAGCGTGACGTCCGAACCGGAAGGCAAGACGCGAATGAACTGCTCCACTTCGGCCTGTCCTAGTTCGAGCAACGATCGATCGAACGGAGTGTAGGCCATCGAAAGGCTGTTGTCGACGACGATCACCGCATGCACGGGCCGGTCACCACCGAGCGAGGTCGCCTGCGAGTTCCAAATCGGTCGCGACATTGCCAGGATGAAGAGAACGATCGCGGCGGTCCGCAACAACAGCAGCAGGAGGTCACGCAACTGAATGCGCCGTCGCTGCTGCCGAACGGCCTGAAGCAACAGGTCCATGGCCGCCCAATCGATCGTCACTTGTCGCCGCCGATTCAACAGATGAATCACCAAGGGGCCGGCCGCGCCGAGCAACCCGAACAGAAAGGCACCGGAAAGAAAACTCATCCGCCGAGCCCCTTTCCCGTGCGCTGACCACGCTGCAGAATGGGCAGGTAGCGATTAGGGATACTCAACGCAAACACGCCGACCGCCGTGCCAAACAACCGTCCCGCGTGCCCGCCACGATACCCGCCTTCCCACGAACCGTCCGCGGCCTGCGTGCGGAGGATCGTATCGCGGACGTAAGGATACTCCCGTTTCCACCAGGGATTTCCCACTTGGTACAGGCCCTGTGTGAAATAGTACATCATGTAGGCATCACCCGGCATCGCACCTGTTTTCGGCTCGATGAACTTGCGGTATCTCTCGGCGGCAAGGTCCAGGCTGCGAAAGATCCGAAAGTCGTCGTACTGACCGAACTCTTGCAGGCAAACCGCACCGCAGGCCGCCATCGCAATGGCCTTTGCACCGGCCTCGATTCTTTGGCCGCTATAGTTGAACGCTCCTGGTCGAGCGGCCAGTGCATCGCTGCCGTATCGCCGCCCGTCGGGCGATCCCGCGGTTGTGTACTTACCGCGAATAAACGCAATCGCTCTTTGTACCACGCTGGACGGGATGTCCAGGCCCATATCCATTCCGGCTCGCAGGGCCTTGGCTTGCATTACCGCCAATGACAGGTCGTTCCCGCGAGGCCGCTGGGTGGCGAAGTAGCTCCAGCCGCCGTCGTCGCACTGGACGTTCGAGATGAGCTTCAATCCCTTGTCGAGCACGGGGCCTATTCGGCGGTCGTCGTAAACACCGAACGCTTGCGTCAGCACAAAGACGGCCAGACCGTGGTTGTACATGTCGTTGTTCGGGCTGCTGATATTGAGAAGTCCCGATGGTTTGACGCTGGAGAGCACAAAGTTCAGAGCGCGAGCGACGTTGGCGCCATACTCGCTTCGGCCCGGCGCATGGCCGGCTGCCAGAAAGGCAAGGGCACCTAGCCCGACGAGCCCTAGATCATTGGAGCCCCAGTTACCGGCGGATCCCTGATTGGCGGCCAACCAACTCAGCCCCCGCTTCACTACCGTCGCGGCTTGGGGGCTCTCTTCCCAAGTGCTGTCGTGGCCGATCGCCGTTGTTTGCTCCGCGAATAACGACGATCGGCCAGCTAAAGCGAGGCCTGCCGCGGTCAAGGCTTGTCGTCGATTGAGCATAGGGGGTTCCTGATACTTCCGGCTATTTGCCGCCTCTACTAATTTATTGACGCCGGGGGCGATGTGGTCACTGACAATTTCTGGCTTTTGTCGTGTTGCAACTACTGTGACGTGTGGTCGAGTGTGATGAAGGGGAACATCCATGCCACTTCGTCGCGTAGGTCGAAGGGGTCGGCGTCCGGTGGGTGGTCCTCATCGGCACATTCCGCCACGAGGATCAGCCGCTTTGCATCACGCAGGTCCCCAACGGTCACGCCAACGGGCGCGTCGCTACCGCGCAGCAATTCGCTCGACCAGGCCGGCTGACCGGCGACTTCGTCGAGGTACACTTTGCATCGCACGCAACCGCCGCTGCCGACCGCTTCATCGATACCCACCCATGCCGCGAACGAAATCGCGCCGTCGGGCAACTCGAACGCGACCTCGCAGTGCGAGTGCATGCCGATGCCCACATCGGCGACCATCCTACCCGCCGCAAGTTGACCTCCCCGTACGTTTTGATTCCGCCGCCACCGCCACGTATAGCCTGTGATGTTCTGTTGGTTCAAGGTCGTTGCAGGCAGCCGAGATAGCGAGATCTCGTCGGCTCGGAAGAAGCTATGCGAGGCCGTCAGCGCCAAGGGAATCCGCAATTCGCGATGGGCCCACAGCGGGCGGATGTCGTGTTTGTTGCGATGGCTCGATTGGAGCAGCCTTTGGCTGGTGTCGAGCGGATAGGTCAGGATGGCGCCATTGGTCGTCACCAAACGGCAAAACAGCCTGGTTGGGTCCGTCGCAACCCGATCCACGGCCGCCGGCCCTGGAAAATGGACCTCCGCCAACTCCGCCCAGGTCGCCTTGGCGACGCTATCGGCCGCCAGTATGCTGATGCCGTCGATCTCCCATCGCACGGAGGTGGCCATCAGCTCGCGGCCGTCACGATAGACGATCAGTCCCGGCGAGAGATCGCGGCGTGCGTTGTCGGTCAGCGAAACCCTTACGACCGAATCTGCCCGAACCGGAACCTGTCCCGGCATGTGGCCCCTAGTGAACTGAGCACCGGCAACGACCGTCACGAACATGGCCGGGTCTTGTCCGTTCTTGTCACGTCGCTTCACCGGGCCCTCGACCAGCGCACCGGGTAGGATGTCGCCCCCACTGAGTTCAACGAACGGGCCGATCAACTTCGGCATTTGATCCGTGTTGCGCAAGATACGGGCGAAACGACTCGTATCGGAGAACATCGGCTGGTCTGCAAACCGGGCGTCGAGCACACTCATCCCCTCTTGGCCTGTCTTGCGCGCGAGGAAGGTGTCCATCTCCTCGCGAGAGACTCGCCAATTGGCGAATTCCTTTCCCGCAGAGACGTCGCCGTCGCTCCAAACGACGACGAAGTTGCCGAACACTTTGTCCCAATCGCCGCCTTCTTGTGCCCGACAGACCGTCGCGGCAGACAGCAGCGTCAGGAGAGTTGCGATCATGATGGATCGGCGCAGGGTCATCTATTCCTCACTTTCCAGCACTTGCAGCACGATCTGTACCTTCTTCTCATCGGCATAGCGCAACCGATACAACCGCTGACCATCGGTGAAGGCCGCATGGTCGTTGTCCGCTCCGTGAACTATACGTTCTCCGCGTGAGTTCGCGGAGCGACCAACGGCTGTCAGGCCCGTCGCGGCGTCCAGTTCCAGAGTTTCCCCGCCTGTCGCGACTATTACTCGGTCTTCGCTTTGGCCGACGATGTGCCGCAGGTCGGGGTGCTGGTGACGCCACACAAGTGCTCCCGAGCGGATGTCGCGGCATTCGACGTTCCACGAACCGGGTGCGGTCGCCACGACGCGGTCGTCGATCACGAGCAGATCGCTGAGGGATTGCCCGTGAAGCCAATTCCATGGATCTGCCCACGAAACGTACGACCGAATTTCCCACGGAATGTACGGCAGCCGAGCGACCCACTGCAGACTGCCTGCGGAATCGCAACAGATGATCGTGCAACCGACCCGCATTAGGATCCGGTCCTCGTGACTTGCGAGACGACCGACCTGAAAGAGCGCGTCACCCAAGCGGAAACGGGCCACGACCCGAGTCAGTAGCGACGATCCCGAACTCGGACTAATCCGGCGAAGAACGACGTCGCCGAATCCGCCCTGCCTCTTGACACTTAGCGTCAAAAGGGTGTCGCCGCTGGCGGTTGGCGAACTGATAACCGCGTCGTCGAGCGGCCGGCGCCACACAGCGGCGCCCGTCTGCCGGTCGAAACAGGTCAACTCGGACCGGGTTGCCCAGTAGAATGGGACGATCACGTACTGACCGTACACCAACGGATGGATCGAGCCATTGCGTGGTTCGGCGTTCGATTCAATCGGTTCGGTCACCTCGAAGAGCGTCTTCCCGCTGGCCGTATCAATGGCCGTCAGGCGTCCCTGCTGATGCAAGAACAAATGCCCGTCATTCGATGCCCAGCCCAGATCGATCGGGTTTTCGAACATCCTGACGGCGTGCCTATTTTCAGCAAGAGTACGAAAGAACGTGGGCTCCCACGTAGGGGTCTTTGGGACGGCAAGCGTGAGCGAGTGAGCGACGTGATAGTCGTTGTTCGCTCCGCGAACATTACGCAAGTTCGCGGAGCGAACAACGACTGTGGCCGCTTGTTGGAGAATCTTCTCGAATTTCTCTGCTGGATACGTCCTTCCGCCGAGCGTTACCGGCTTGCCGGTCGGTGTGCCCAGCAACTGACCGCCCATCGCGACGGCGAGCCGATACTTCGCCTGCAACTCGTCTTCCCGCGAAGGCTCGGCGCCTTTCAGGAGAGAACGATACCTCCCGGCGGCAAGGAGAAACTCTCCACGCGACAGATCGCGATCGGCCAGAGTCGCCGTCGCTGCCCGACCGACTTCGGTTCCACTGAACAGTGTCGCGACCGACTCGACAAGGTCAATGTCGTCGTACTTCATGCCTCGGGTTAGACGCATTCTGCCGACGCGTTGTTTGCGGTTGATCGCTTCGGCCAATGCCGCATACTCCCCCAAGAGCCGGCCGACTGCAATACGGGAAGAGACCCGAAGCGCATCGTCCGACGAGACGGGAACCAATTCATCCTTCGCGGGAAGCCTCAGCATGGCATCAGCGGCAACGTCCCATTGCCGGGCGGCGACTGCGATTCGAACTTCCTGCCACGTCGTCTCCAACTCGCGAGATCGATCCTCGACGACCAAGGGGTGGGGCAACGGCAAGTTCGGCATCCGTCGATCGGCCCACTCTGCCAAGATTTTCGCTTCCGTCGCGTTTTCAGGAGCCTTTCGCTTGGCGGCCGTGTGCTGCAGCCAAACGGCAAGTCGAACTGTGGCATCATTAATCGGTCGATTCGAGAAGCGCGAAGTCTTCGAATAGAAAACCTCGCGCGACGACACCGTAAGAAGCTGGTCCCAATCCTCTTCGATCGCCGCCCCCAACAGGGTAAAACGCGCCAGGTCTTCGGGTAAACGAGCCTCCTCAAGAAACGCAGGGGATACCCAATGCTGGCGATGCCAGGCGTCGACCAACCGTCCCAGTTCGTCTCGCCGCCCGGCATTCCACAAATGCATCGCCATGGCTCGATACACTTTCGCCAATTCACCGCGAGAAAGCATCTCCTTGTTGGTGGATAGACGCCGCGGCAGGTCGACGAGAGCCGGGTACAGACGGTCCCACGAAACGTCAGCTCGCACGGCGGCAAGTAGGAGCTTCCCCACGGACTCTTCTCGTACCGTACGGGTTGTCGGCTGGTGCAAGGCCGCCAGATGGCATGCCACGGCCCAATCCGACGGCGAGACACCCTCCTCGGGCGCATCGAGTATCGACTGGAACGAAGCTTGCCAGTCCTCGGCCGATTTCAACCGGCGTTTGGCCGCGGCCAGCCACGACTCTTCTGCAAGGCCTTCCAGCCCATAAAGTCGCTCGACCTTCAATTCTCCGAGTTGCAGGACGCGGGCTCCCTCGCCGTGCTCTGCAAGAACACCAATGCGAAACTGTGGCTGGATCAGTGTATCCGGTGCAAACTGGCGGTACTGGATCGCAACCCAACTCTCGGCATCGTTGCTGAACAACATGCGAGTATGGTTCATCGCAACTTCGCACCGGATCCAGAACTGATCGGCGACGAGCCAACCCCGCTCGGCACACTGGCGAAGATGCGGCGGGTCCAACACATTCGTGTAAAGCACGCGGTGTCCGTCATGTTCACCAACCATCAGCCGCAAATTGTGGCGGTCTGCTGCGGGGGTTTTCAATACGATCCCGGTTCCCGAGGTGGCTTGATCGACCCGAACAGTTACCTCACAACCACCGGCCTCATCGAATGGTAGGAGTGCGGTTTGCCCCGCTTGCGAATCTTGCCGTAAGAATTCCAGCCCCCCGTCGACCGAGCGAATCTGAAGTCCCGCCGCGTCCCCTTCGTGTTCCGGGGCCCACTGATCGGCGACGAGCGCGTGCTGGTAGTCGTTGTTCGCTCCGCGGACTTTACGTTGTTTCGCGGAGCGAACATCGACTGTGGACTCCGCGATCCGTAACACTTCCGCACCACGCAGCACGCACTGTGTCTGCATGACGAACTGATCCGGCTCATCCGCCGGAATCACCAGCAATTCGATATCGCCACGCGAAAGTCGAATCGCACCGGCTTCGTAACGCACGTCGATCGAGCCCGTGCCGAAACGTCGCAACCACAGACTCTGATCGTGGGCAATCATATGCCCGATTTCAATCGGACCGAGGTAGTCGACCTCCGTCGAGAAGAGGAAGGTGGCACGGAGCCCATGTTGTGCTGCGTCGCCGTCGTTCAAGAAGAATGCGTCCGGCGGGACGACTCGACGAGGGGACGTACCTGTGTGTCCGCGAATCCACTCAAGCCGAAGCCCGTCTCCCTCAGGGTCGCCGTAATACTGAATCTCGAGATCACGAATGGCCGGCTTCTCCCCTTCCTTGGCATCCATGTGATGGTAACTGAACGAGGTCTTCGACTCGGAGATTGCTCCGTGAAACATCACGGGGTTACCGTCCAGGAGAATCGACACGGTCCCTTTGGTGGTTGCGGCAAGCCTCCAGTCGCCCCCGGACGGAAACTGGATCGCACCATGCCAGCATGCCAACACTCGGCCTGGCCCATCCTCGATCGCGGGGAGATTCTGCTTGTTCCACTTGAAGTCGATGTTCGAGTCGATTCGTGTCATCGCGTCGTCGGGGAGAGACGTTAGGTCCCCCGCATCCGACCGGAAACGTAGATTCTGCTCGGGAACCTCTTTACGGTGGACGGAGAACGCACGTAGCGACGCAGTCGGAGCGTCCCAACGCACAAGCACACCGTCGGTGCCATTTGCCTGCCAGAAGTACCATTGCAGACGCGTCAGTTCGCTGAAGGCGAAGCGCAGACGCAGACCGTCGGCTTTTGGCGTCGTGGCTACATAAGTTCCGTCGAGTGAGATTTGACCGCTTGGTCGACGCCTCGCCCGCCATGGGAGACGCGGCAACAGAATCTTGTGCAACGTGTTTTGCCACGCTTGGTCGCCACGCAGTGCGGGATCGTCGTACATGCGCCAAGCCGGATCGAACTCTGGCAAAGGCTCCGCCTCTGGAGACTCAACAACCGCGACGCTCGTCCCCTGGGGCGTGGAATCCGCGAGCAAGCCGGGGGCCTCGGCGTGGCCCTCGCTCTCTTGGCTTTGGTCGGCGTCGCCAAGTTGACTCGGCGAACTGGGCTCATGGTGGTCCAAGGCAGGTGGCTGTTGGGCTACAGGCATGGACTTGGAATCGAAGTGTTGAATGATTGCCCAAGCACCGACGGAAACCGCCGAGACGATGACGATCGCCAACACGGACCGGGCGAAAGAACTCCACCTCCCCCGGCGCTGCTGCCGAGCCCAGTCTTGGCAGCGGCGAATCAACTCACTCACATCGAGCGGTTCCGGCGCATAGCTGGCGGCAAGGGCGTCCTCGAACCCGAGAGATTCCAGAATCGCTTCACGCAATTTCGGCGAATTCTGCGAGGCCGAGTTGATCGCCTCTATCTGCTCGGGCGTCAGGTCCTGAGGCAGATGTTCCTCCAAGATGACAAGCAGTTCTTCTTCCTTCCAAGTCTGCATCACTTGAGCCCTTGTAGTTTCCGCCGAATACAGGTCTTCAGCGCACGTCTGGCACGCAACAAGGTCATCTTGACCGCCGAGAGAGACTGCCCCTTGTCGGTCGCAACGACTGTCAGCATCTTGCCCTCGAAATAATGGGCTCGCAGCACGGCTTCCGTTTTCGGTGCAAGCTGCGAGATACAGCCGGGCAAATGCGGCATCATGTCGACGTGCTGGCCTTCGCCGTCGTCGTCGCCGGCTATCTCCGCAATTTCCAGGCACAACTGGGCCCAGGGGATCTCGCGCCGACGCCGCTCCCGCCGCACATACTCTCGCAACACGTTACGGCAAATCCCCATCAGCCATGAGTCGACTCGCCGCGAACTGTCGAAACGAGCCATCGCACCGTAGGCACGCAGAAACGCTTCCTGGGTCAGGTCCGCCGCAATATTCGTGTCCAGCACACGCGAACGGAAGAATCCGAAACAGCGAGGATAGTACGTCTCGTAGATCTGCGTGAAGGCATCGTATGCCCCGCCTGTTCGGCGTCAATTAGCTTAAGTCTTTAGCGACAATTAGGTTGAGGGGCAG
>CAZUAH010000540.1:0-9386 GCA_964617665.1 uncultured Pirellulaceae bacterium | reverse complement strand
GCCCCAGGGGTCCCGGTGCTTTAACCGGCGCGCCCACGGGTTCTGTGTTTTTTGGTGGCTGGAAACCCGGCGCGTGGGGGTTGCCGTTAAACGACTATGTATTGCGAATCTCACCGAACATGGCCACCGACCGCTCCGACAACCTCCGTTACCTACCGGTGGGCCTCGATGTCCAGGGAAGGAACTGCATTGTCGTCGGTGGCGGAAATGTCGGGACGCGCAAAGTTCACACGTTGGTGCGGGCAGGGGCAGTCGTCTTAGTCGTCTCTCCATCAGTCACGGATGAATTGGCGGCCGAAATCGAGGCAGGCCGCGCACGTTGGGTGAAGGACTCGTTCCAAGAATCACACCTCGGCGATGCCTTTCTCGCGGTCGCCGCCACGGACGACAAAGACTTGAACGCCACCATCATCCAGGCTGCTGCCGAGCGTGGAGCCCTCGTCTGCGATGCATCTTCGGCCGAGCGCTCCCAAGTGATCTTCGGAGCCTTGCACACAACCGAAGACGCCACCATCGCCGTTTTCACCGACGGCCGCGATCCATCGCATGCCAGAAAGACGCGCGATCGGATCGCAGAACTACTCGACAGGGGCTCTCTCCCAGATCAGGAACCCTGAACGAAGCCCCAGGACGCGCATCTCGTTCGATCCCCCGACGCCCTGTGGCGAACACTTCGTGACTTGAGTGTCTCGGTCAGGGCGGCGATGAGATACGCATCGTCCCGTGGGATGTTCTTGCCGAAAGCATCGTGGTCGATCGGACCGACGGCGTTTTGACACTCCGCAGCGGCTCTGCAACAATTGTGCATCCGGAGTTGCGGGAATTCGGTAGCGTCTCGCACACGAATGCCCCCCTCCCTCATCGACCCGACGAATTTCTTGAGTATCCAATACGAGCGCCGTCCTTTTGTTACCTGAACATCGGAGATCCCTAATGAGAAAGCTGACCGTCGGATTCATCCTGCTTCTGCTAGTGGTCGTCATCGGCTCGCCCGCCGCATTGGCCCAAACGCGCGATCGGGCAGACGTGCCCGAAAAGCACACATGGAACTTGAAGGACATCTACCCATCCGACGACGCCTGGGATATCGCTCGCAAGGATCTGGCCGGGCGGGTCGACAAGATCTCCGCATTCAAGGGCACTCTGGCCGGCTCGCCAAACAAGCTTCTGGACTGTCTGAAGCTGCACAGCGAAGTCGACAAACAGCTCACCCGGCTGTACTGCTACGCGTCGATGAAGTCCGACATGGACACCCGCGAGTCGAAATACCAGGGCATGAAGCAATCGTTGCGGCAGTTGGCCACCGACTACAGTTCGAGGGCATCATTCATCGACCCCGAGGTAGCAAAACTCGATAGCGCCATCGTCGACGACTTCAGCAAACGGGAGCCGGGCTTGAAGGTCTATCAGATGTATCTCAACGACATCCAGCGGACCAAGGCCCATTTACTCTCCGCCGAAGAGGAGAAGGTCCTGGCGGAAGTTGGGTTGATAGCTTCGGCGCCAGCTTCGATCTACTCGATCTTCAGCAACGCCGAGATGCCCTTCCCGGAAATCACGCTTTCCGATGGCACCAAAGCAAAGCTTAACCAGGCCGGTTACACCCGGTACCGTGCGGTGCCCAACCGGGCCGACCGCGATGCCGTCTTTGCCGCCTTCTTCGGCACGTACACACAATTCGAGCAGACTATCGGCGCGCAGCTTTCCGCCCAGATCAATACGGACAAGTTCTATTCGCGCGTGCGGGGATACGAATCATGCCTGCATCGAGCGCTGGACCGCAACAACATTCCGGTCGAGGTGTATCATTCGCTGATCGAAAACGTCAACAAGAACCTCGATTCGTTCCATCGCTACTTGAAACTCAAGCAGCGGATGCTGGGCGTCGAGCAATTGAAGTACTCCGACGTCTACGCGCCGGTCGTGGCCGACGTCGATCTGGCCTACTCCTACGATGAAGCCGTGAAGTTGGTGCTCGAATCGGTCAAACCGATGGGCAGGGACTACGCCTCGATCGTTAAGCGGGCGTGTGAAGAGCGCTGGATCGACGTCTATCCGACGCCGGGCAAACGCTCTGGAGCCTACAGCAACGGCGGCTGCTACGACGTCCATCCCTACATTCTCTTGAACTACAACGGCCAATACGAAGACGTCAGCGTGTTGGCCCACGAGGTGGGCCACGCGCTGCACAGCTACTACTCGAACAAGAAACAGCCCTACGCCACGGCCAACTACGCGATCTTCGTCGCCGAGGTGGCCTCGACGCTAAACGAGGCGTTGTTGATCGACAAGGTATTGAAGACCGTCGAGGATGACGACGTCAAACTGTCGCTATTGATGAACTATCTCGACGGGATCAAGGGCACCGTGTTTCGTCAGACGCAGTTCGCCGAATTCGAGTTGGCCATTCACGACAAGGCCGAGAAGGGCGAGCCGCTTACCGGAGATGCGTTCACGGAGATCTACGCCGACGTGCTGAAACGCTACTACGGCCACCAGGAGGGCGTCTGCCATATCGACGACCGCTATTGCGTCGAATGGGCGTACGTCCCCCACTTCTACCGCAACTTTTACGTCTACCAGTACTCCACGTCGTTCACTGCGTCGACGGCGCTTTCCGAGAAAATCCTCAGCGGGGAAGAAGGGGCGGTTGAACGAACCATGGAATTCCTCTCTGCGGGCGCTTCCGACTACCCGGTGGCCGTTCTTAAGCAGGCTGGCGTCGACATGACTACCAGCGAGCCGTTCCAGAAGACCATGACGGTGATGAATCGCGTAATGGACCAGATCGAGGAGATCCTTGACCGCCGCGAGTAACGCAACGATTACGATACCCGGTATCCCAGACGACAAGCTCAACTTGTAGGGGAAGCCCGACCATGGAACAGCCTTACGTTTTGCACCTGTTCACCCCCGCTCACCACGCCAGCCCCTTTGACGTGAACATGGCCTACGACGCGGGCTGGAATGCCGTGGCGACTTACACCGAAGTCGATGCGGACGAGGTGGAAAGCATGATCCAGGATGTCATCTTTTCTCGCGGCCCCAAAGGGGCGCGCCGCACAGGCGTGTTCATCGGTGGTCGCAACATGCAGACGGCCATGGATATGCTGGAAATCGCTTGCGAAGCCATGTTTCCACCCTTTGCCGTTTCGGTCTTCGCCGATCCCAGCGGAGCCTTCACGACGGCGGCCGCAATGGTGGCCAAGGTGGAACAACGGCTGCAATCCTGCCACAACACGACGCTCGAAGGTGAACGGGTGGTGGTGCTCGGCGGCACTGGCCCCGTCGGTACCGCCGCCGCCGTGCTGGCCGCGCAGTGCGGCGCACAGGTCGTGGTGATGGGGCGACGTCAAGATCGTGCGGACCGCGTTGCGGCCTTGTGTAGTCACAGCTTTGGCGCGGAATTGACCGGCATCAAAGGCGATGTGAATGACCACAAAGCCGAGCAGCTTGCCACGGCCGACGTCGTCCTAGGTACGGCAAAGGCCGGTGTGCAGGTGATGGACGGCGGTCTGGTTGTCGATGCCACTAATCTGAAGGTCGCGGCCGACCTGAACGCCGTGCCGCCTGCCGGCATCGAAGGGATTGGTATGAAGGACGACGGATCCACATTGACCGATTCCGCAAGCGGAGCCGTCGGCATCGGAGCCTTGGCCATTGGCGACATCAAGTACAAAACGCAACACCAGTTGCTCGTTCAGATGCGGGAATCCGAACAGCCCCTGCACTTGCACTTCGAGCATGCCTTGGACCTGGCGCGGAAGTTGGTGCAAGAGTAGTCGTCGATAGCTCACGACCGCCTTTAGCGACAACAACGAGAGAACCTACGCGACTAGCGCAAACGCTACCTTCCCGCTTTTGGCTGCGGTAGAATCGAGCAACTCTGGGCCACCTGTGGGCGCATGCGTCAACGCGAACAGAGCTACTGGAGGTATCGGCCATGACGAAGTACGTATTGCGAATCGCGTCCGTCGCTTCATTGTTGGTTGTTGTGCAAGCCATTCTGACGTTGGCCGACACGGGCGATCTTGTCGCCCTTGCAGGCGAGGTACCGTCTATCGCGGCGCAGGAGGCTAATACCTGGGTGAAACGCAGCCCTTTGCCTGACGGGCCGGTTTCGCCGCGTCTGGGTTACGAAGGGGCGTGTGTGTGGGACAACCATCACCGATTGCTGGTCCGCTATGGCGGGCACAATCAGGGTGGCGGTGGCGAGCAGGGCGCCGAGGTGTGGACGTTCGATCCGCTGACTGCCAAGTGGACACTGAAGGAGCCCAACACCTCACCGCCCGGAGTTTGCTGCAATGCGCAGAATGTCTACGATCCGACGATTGGACGTTACATTCGCTTTCCTTTCTTCAGCGGTAGCCACGGCTGGCAGTGGGAACGAGAACTCTACCTGAACGACTCGTCGGTTTGGACGTACGACTTGGCGGCCAATCGCTGGCGGAACATTCGACCGTTGCCGACGCCACGGCTCGCACCGTACCGCTGTGCTTCATGGGATAGCG
This sequence comes from uncultured Pirellulaceae bacterium, assembly GCA_964617665.1. Classification (GTDB taxonomy): domain Bacteria; phylum Planctomycetota; class Planctomycetia; order Pirellulales; family Pirellulaceae; genus JADHUC01. The sequence continues at coordinate 4,875 of CAZUAH010000540.1, read as the reverse complement.
ACAAGCGAGTGGTAGTAGTGTTTGCCGGTGAGGGCAGCCAAGAGGGGACGCTGATCTATGATCCGTGGCGAAATGAATGGCGCTGGCCGAAACCGGCCAACGAACCCGCACCACGCAGCGGCGGAAACTTGGCGTACGACGCGGCCCGCAAGGTTCACGTGCTGTTCGGTTCGCAATTCACTGACGACCCGCATACGTGGACTTACAGCGTGGAACGCAACGAATGGCGAGATATGAAACCCGAGTCGATGCCACCGACCAAGGAAAACGACGCCGTATTGACCTACGATTCCGTCAATCGAGTTGTGCTGGCAATCGTGAAGGTCACGACTGGCAAGGAAGATGATGCGCGGCACGAAGTGCAGACTTGGGCCTACGATGCAGGCGCGAACAGGTGGACCCGTTTGAACCCAACGCCCGAACCCGACGCGGCAGGAAACCGCACGCGTCAACTGATCTTCGCGCCGGAACTGAATCTGGCCATTCTCGAAAACTGCACGAGCCGACCACGCGAGCAGCAGGTCTGGACCTATCGCTATGCGGATGCCAAGGATGCTCACGAACCACAACAACAAAAGCCACGCGTGACGCCGCCGATTGTCGAGGACGCGGTGGTTTCGGTGGTCGCGAAGACTCGCGTTGAAATTGGCTGGAGGTCTCCGGACAATCCGGTGGTGAACGGCTATCACATAGAACGCGCCGTCGTCGAAGCCTGGAGTGAAGACCAGCTACGCCGGCTCAAATTGCGCACACCAACGCTGGACCCGCCCTCGGTGGGAGCAATCCGCCGAATCGGCCAATTCCAGCGATTGACCGACGAACCTATCCAGTCCACATCGTACGTCGACGAAATTGTCGATCTTGGAACGCCGCAGGCAATTGACGGCGATCCAATCTACGACGGAAAACTGCATCCCGAGCGAGTCGATCGCTCCGGGCGTCCTTACCGTCTGGCCGTCTACGCGTATCGAATTCGGACGGTCGACAGACAGGGGACGGTCAGCGGGCCCTCGCCTGCGTTCTTCACGATTCCGTCGTCGCCTCAAGAAGTGTTCAGCCGCGAGGACGGCACCACTTGCCGTCTGAAGTGGGCGGCAAACCTGGAGAAACACATCGTCGGCTATCGCGTCTATCGAATGGACGGCCGCTGGAACAAGGACCCCGTCTCGCGTCTGACGCAGGAGCCAATCTCGACCACAGCATACGCCGATGCCACCGCGAGCAAACACTCGCGTCGATACTACATCGTGGCCGTGGACGCGTTGGGGCAGGAGGGATTCCCGTCCTCGCCCGTATGGTTCCAACGCGAGTGGCGAGCATACTACAAGCCGTTCGTTGGCGAGTGGCATCAGTGAAATACCCCCTGCCATGTCGACAGACCACATGCCCGAATCCGTCAATCCGTACGAATCCCCGCTTCTGCACACATCTGAAGATGATCGTCAGATCGCAGATACGGAGCTAGATCGGCTAGTACGTCGGGCCGACATCGCGTTGGAAGTGGCTGTCGTGGTTTTGTGTACCATCCTTCCCTTGATGCTTTGGGATATCGGGAGCGATTTGGCTTTTCGTGGCATTGAGTTTAGCGGTGCGCTCGGCCCCGCGGCAACTTGCTGGACTGCGTGGGTCGCTGGGCTTGTGGTACGTCTTTCCGTGCACATGTTCTTCGGCTGGATGCTTGGCAGATTCCTTCGGAGGCTCAATCTCTGGCGAGTGGTTGCCCTGTTAGTCGTCTGTCTGGCCGCCGTTGCTGCATGGATCATCGCGTCCTGGCACATCGTGCCTCTCGATCTTGACAGACACATGTACGTATTGCTTATCGGGTATCAAGGCTATGTCCTGCAGGTGTTTGTGAGCACACTTGCGGCGTCGGGAACCGTGGTGGGAGGTGCCCGGTTGGGGCGAAGGAGCCAGCATTTAGCGGACTCGAAACTAGGGGACGAGACTTCACCTGGCCGCACCGTGTCCCCAATGTACGACACTTTCACCGTCGGCGAGCAGGAACTGCACGAGGTCGGCGTGCTGTTTTTGGTATCTGGACGCGAGATCGTAATGGTCGATGGCGACAAGAAACTGGAGACACGGAGCTTTGCGCTTTCGGCTACTCGTTCTCTGATCGTTGGGAACGATGAGCGTCATCACGTCGAAATCAGATCAAGAACGGTGCCTTTGTGGTCCGTTCAAGCCTTTGTTGACGGCCAGCGGCACGCCAGGCAATTGTTCCCCGATTTGCAGCTGTTATTCAAGATGACTATGTCCCTGTTGGCTATTTTCGTACCGATCGCCCTCATCATGGCAGCAGTGCATGTCGCAATGATGATATCCGCCGTCTAGACGCGAGGGTTGCCGAACGACTGTCGGACCTAGCGGTATCAGAGCCTGTCGAGTTCATTGCATCTGGGGTCGGCGCGATAGCCCTCATCCGAGCCGTCGCGTCGCGCGAAAGCGGCCAAGCGGATAATCAACTCTTCATCGTCGGAATCCGCGATCGGAAAACGCGGGTATTAGAAAACCGTCCCATGCCGACGTACTTGGCACTTGTCCGAGCCGGGCAATTGGTTTCGGTCCGATTGCCGAACCTATTCTTGTTGTGTCAAATGGGATCACCGTTCTGAGCAAGACACATTCGCTGGAACAAAGGCATTTCTGCCAGGAGATCATCATGAGCGTTAACGCTTTCCACGGCAAAGTGGCAAAGGTCGATTTGAGCACTGGGCAAATCGAATACGACAAAGTCAGTGATGAAGATGCGCGACTGTATGTTGGGGCTCGTGGGCTGGGAGTGAAATATGTGTACGAGAATGGCCCCGATGTCGAGCCGTTTTCGGCAGAGAACATCCTGGCCTTTGTCGCTGGTCCGCTGACGGGCACGGACATGAAGATGAGTGGCCGCTGGGCTTGCGTCACTAAGAGTCCTCTGACTGGAACGGTTGTCGACTCGCACATGGGTGGCTGGTCGGGGTCGCGCTTGCGTTGGTCGGGATTTGATGCATTGATCGTCCGCGGTCAGAGCAGCGAACCGGTGTATCTCTATATTGCTGACGGCACGGTCGAGATTCGCGACGCCGCAGACCTTTGGGGTAAGAGTACGCCCGAGACGATTCAGATCCTCACAGATCGTCACAGCGACGGGGAGAGCAAGCCCGACTTGAGCGTTGTGGCTATCGGACAAGCAGGCGAGAACCAATCGCGTCTGGCAGCTTGGATCGACGAGAATACTCGATCCTTCGGTCGTGGCGGTACCGGTGCAGTGGGCGGCTTCAAGCGATTGAAGGCGATTGTGATTCGTGGGAGCCGCGACAATCGTGTGCGGCCTAACGATCCAGATGCCTGGAAGCCAGCCAACAAGGCCGCTCTGGATGCGATTCTGGACGAAGACAATACGACTTCGCCCAAGAAGGGCGGTCTGTCGGTCTATGGGACCAACGTCTTGATGAATGTGATCAACACGATTGGCGCTCTGCCCACCAAGAATTCGCAACTTTGCGACTTCGACAGCGCTGAAGCTCTGTCTGGCGAGAACGTGAAAGACAACTACGTCGTGAAGAATCCGACATGTCATGCCTGCCCTGTCGCGTGCAAGAAGGAGGTGGAGATCAAAGACGGGCCGTATACCGGTCTGCATATGGAAAGTGTCGAGTATGAATCGGCGTGGTCGCTCGGAGGCAACTGCGACAATGGTGATGTCACGGCGATGATCAAGTTGATTGACCAGGCCAACGAGTATGGCTTCGATACGATCGAACTTGGCCAGTGCTTGGCTTGCTACATGGAAGTAACAGAGCGAGGGCTGGCAGCTGAAGGAGAAGGATTGGCATGGGGTGATGCAGCCGCCATGGTGTCCATTGTGGAAAAGATGGCGACTCGCGAGGGCGTGGGCGACATTCTGGCCGAAGGAACGGCCCGGATCGCTCGGCACTTTGGAGTACCCGAGGTCGCGATGACAGCCAAGGATCAGGCCATTCCGGCCTACGACCCGCGCGGTCTGAAGGGCATGGGTATCGCCTACGCCACATCGAATCGCGGCGCTTGCCATCTTCGCGCCTATACCCCGGCCAGCGAGGTGCTGGGGATCGGAGGGGAAAGTGACCCTCTGGAATGGAAAGGCAAGGGCAAGCTGACAAGACTGCTTCAGGACGTGATGGCATTTTCTGACAGCATGGATATCTGCAAGTTCTCTGCCTTCGCGCAATCGGCCGAGAACTACGCGGCACAATACTCGGCCTTCACCGGCCAGCCATTCACTGCGGATGATGTGGTTCTTGCCGGACAGCGGATCTACAACCTCGAGCGCCACTACAACAATCAAGCGGGCTTCCGAGAGGGCAGCGATACGCTCCCAGATAGATTCCTTAAGGAACCATCCACCGCGACAGGATCCGAGGGCCACGTGTGCGAGTTGCAAGAGATGCTGGCCGAGTACTACGCCGACCGTGGCTGGAACGATGGCGTCGTACCCGATGAGAAGCTCGCGGAATTGGGCATCAAGTGACCGGATCGCGTGACGTCGGTTGTTCGCCTGTCCGGTGACGGTGCGTACAAGGCCGCGGAAATCTCCATCGCGGCTTCGATGCAAACCAGGTTCGGCACGTTTTTCTAATTGAAAGAGTAGACCTACCGAACTTCCTGTTTCAGCTTTGTCTGGCTGATACGGTGTCGATCAACAATCCACTTGTATGGGGCTCAGCGGAGGTGACGTACATGTTTTCCAAGAGGCTTGCCTTATCGCACAATTCGTTTCGGCTGTGTGCTGTCGGTGCAGTTCTATTTACCGCAGTATTATCCGGCTACACCTACGGCCAAGACGAAACTCGTCAGAAGACTAGTGCCGCAACCGGTAAGTCCTACGTCGCTAGAGCCAGAACTTGCCTGTTT
>CAZUAH010000539.1:0-9393 GCA_964617665.1 uncultured Pirellulaceae bacterium | reverse complement strand
CCCCGCGGTTGGCTTGGGGGGGCCGGGGTTTGTACCTCCCTTCCATCCCACCCGCCATCGCCTCCGGCTTCGGGCTAAACGAGTTCAAACGAGTTCAGGATGCCTGAGAGTTGCTCGCACCGAACGCTGCGAATGACCGTCAAGAGACTACTCGCGCATTGCGATCGTCCACTGCTCGGAACTCAGGGACTTGAGAAACTCCACCAAGTCCTTCTTTTCCTTATCGGTCAGGTTCAGCGGTCCGTGCAAGTCGGTCCGCTTGCCTTTGGGACCCTTCTGATCGTAGTAGTCCACGACCTCTTCCAGCGTCTTGAGGCTTCCGTCGTGCATGTACGGGGCCGTCCAGACCAGCTCGCGCAGTGGGGCAACTCGGAACCTGCCCGCTTCCCCTTTCCGGCCCGAGACCTTCGCCCGGCCGGGATCCTTGTAGGCTTTGCCGTCCCAGCCGACGCCGATGAATCGGAATGCGCCGTCTGCAAAGTCGGGACCGCTGTGGCAGGTGATGCAATTCGCCTTGTCACGGAAAACGATGTAACCGCGGCGAGCCGATTCGCTGATCGCGTTCTCGTTGCCTCGCGCAAAGCGATCAAACGGCGTGTCGTGCCTGACGAGACTGCGCTGGTATGCGGCCAACGCCAAAGCGAACGTCTGGGCCGTGGGTGGTTTGCCGAACTCCTTCTGGAAAAGGTCGATGTATTCGGGTATGGACCGAAGCTCTTCGGTCAACTCGTTGGGAGTCATGCCGATGATGGCTGGATGTTCGACGGCGCCCAACGACATATCTTCCAGCGACTTCTTGCGCCCGTCCCAGAATATGGAACGCCGATATCCCACATTCACCAACGTCGGCACGTTGCGGGGAATCTCGCGACCGCGAACGCCTATGGCCGTGGTCGCCGTATTGGCGAAAGCCCGCTGTGGAGTGTGACACGTGGAACAAGCCATCGTTTTGTCCGAGGATAGACGCTTGTCGGTGAACAGTCGCTCGCCCAGCGCGACTCGACCGGCCGTTGTCGGGTTTTCCTCGGGGGCCGTCGGCGATGGCTGGGCCACGGCAAAATCCACCACCGAATTGCGATCTCGCTCGACAACCACTCGGCGACCGTTGTACGCACAACCTTTGAATAACTCCTGCACCTTGTTTTCGTCCGGCGTCACGCCAGGGCGAAAAGTAACCGTGTAAACATCTGCATAAGCCGATATTTCAACCGACTGAACACCGTCAATTCCCTTGAGTGCGGACCGCACATCATTTTCTGTGATGCACGCTCACGGCGATGTGCCGAGCAACTGCACATACAGTTGTGCAAGCTGTGGATTCACGGCGGCTTGATTCTCTTTGCCTTGACCGTTAGCCATGCCCGTAAGACACAGGACGGCACAGAGGGACCACGCTGAAACGACGCCTTGCTGTTTCATCTGTTTCCTCCATTTCGCTTTGCGCGTTCTGCGACGAAAGTCAACGGCCGAGAACCGGCCGACCGAGGACGTCAAACACCAAAACCATAACCATTACATGATATCGTGTAATGCCGCGTGGGCAAGCCCGTTCGTTGTGTTCTGTCGACCTGTTTGTCTATCTAATCCGCAACCAGCCGAACCTCGATGGAGTGATCCTTTGCGCTTTCTTCGAGCCGAAACGTGCCAGTTAGCTTCCGCTGGCCAATTGTCGTGGCAAGCTTGTACCGACCGAAGAATCCACGAAAACGTGCCTGGCCGGCCCCAGCAACGGTGGTTGTCTCCTTGGTCCACCATTTGCCTTTGATCAGGTCTTTCAATGCGTGGTAGGCGGGCTTGGGCGTCATGTCTTCGCGAATGAGCCCTGCTCCGGGCGCCCGGATGGCGCCGCGGTATTTCTGTTCGGTGAAATCCCACCAAGTGATCGCCTCGACTGATGGATGGGAGAAAAGGATGGTGTAGAACTGTGCGGCCAGCTTGGCTTGCCGCTCTTCGTTCGAATGCCAGCCCGAGATGATCGTCAATTCGGTGAAGTGTAGCGGCTTTTCGAATTTGGCGAACTGCTCCAGGATCTCCCACGTTCTTTTGACCGACCATTCGCGGCGTTTCAGAACCATGTGCGTCTGGATGCCGATGCCGTCGATGGGAACGTTCTGCTCCAGACACTCCGCGACGATCTTCTCGAAACGCGTCAATACGATATTGGGATCGTCCAACGGGTAGGGATGATCGTTCAGAATCAGTGTGGCTTTGGGATTCGCTTTGCGAGCCCGCTCGAACGCTCGCTTCACGACCTCCACCTTGCCGTAGCGCTGGTAGATGCGCAGAGCCGTGACCGCGTTGAGTTGGCGCGCCTGTTCGATCCCTTTGCTGGGTTCGTTCAAGACGTCCCAAATGTCGATGGTGCCGGCGAAGTCTGAGATCTCCCGGCCGACGCGAGAAAACGCAAGTTCCTCTGCCTTCTCGGGATCTATCTTATGGACCCACTCCGGCTGGCACTCGCTCCAGAACAGCGGATGCCCTTTGGGCGTGATGCCATTGTCCAAACACCAGCGGGCGATCTTAAACCGATCTTCGTACTCCAGCTGGCCTTCCTCAATCTCGTAAGACACCCAGTAGAAGCGGACCGTGGCGTAATTCAGCAATTCGCGAAACTTCTGTTTGTAAGCCGCGTTCTCCTCTGCTGTCCTGCAATCGTCGAACTTGTAGATGTTCGCCCCAAACAGGAACTTGTGCCGCGTCTGTTCGATCCTTACGGCGGTCCCGGCCGGAATCGGTTTCCCGTCGGGGCCAATCAGTTTCAACACAGCTTCGCCCTTGCGGTACTTCTCGATGCGCGCGTCAGCTTGGCCGAGAATCTGTTCTTCGGTCAATTCGCCGCACCAGCCCACATGGCCCAGCGTTGCAGTCAATACGATTGTCAAGAGCAGTAGGCGCATTCCCCGACTCCTCATTTCTTGTCCTGCACCGTGACGGATGCGGAGGACGTCAAGCCCTCGAAGCTCGCCGTGATCTTCGTCTTGTCCGGTCGTGCGGCGCGGAGCAAGCCATGCGAATCTACGGTCACGATTTCTGGTATCGACGGTGTGAATCGGCAAACCGAGGTCATGTCTGCCGTGGTGCCGTTCGAGTAGGTCGCGGTGGCCTTGAGTTGTCCGGTCGCACCGACTGGAAGCGTCGCCGTCTGCGGTCCCAGCGTCAGGTTTTTTAGAGTGATGAGCTGCGAGTCGGCATCTATTCCGGTGGCTTGCTGGTAGTCGGCGAACTGGCCGGCCGTGAACGAGCGGTCGCCCCAGTGGACTAGCACGCTATCGGGCGGCTGGCAATAGGTGTTGTCGCTGAGCACCAGGCCGTCCAAGCCGTTCCACTGCGCGATATGGATATTCATGAACGAGTTTTCGGCATGGTGAAACACGTTGTGCCGCACGAAAAACCGATCTGTCTGTGCCTGGTTGGAGAAGAGCATCAGATGCACGCCGGCCGGCCACGGGCGCTGGGCATGCGACCAGCCTTGCCCCGCGTTGAAACACAAATTGTCCTCGAAGTAGATGTCGTGAGTCGTCGACTCGGCTGGGCGATTCCAGTACTCGAACGAGTATTCGCAATTCCAGATCACGTTGTTGCGATACGTGATGTTGTACTGCTGGTTGCGGCCGGACCCTTGGTTGGTCAGACCTGCGTCGTAGATGTCCCAAATGCGACACTGTTCCACGAGGTTATCGTGCGCGCCTGCCCAGAACTCGACGCCGTTCCCGTAGCGAACGTGCCATTCGCCCCGTTGCGTCTTCCTTGAATGTTGGTGGCCGCCACCGATGAAGCACAGATCGCAGTTGCGCACGATGATGTGATGCGTGCCTCCGCCACCAATGCCGTGCGCCGCCCCGTAGGCGAGATGCAAGCCGTCATAGATGATGTAACTTCGGCCTCCCTGGTTGATAATGTGGCGCTTCAGAGCACACTCAATATCGTCGAACAGCATCGCCGGGTTTTGCGCTGCGCCCAGCACGACCGTCTTCTTTTCCCGATCGAAACAGAATTCGTTCGGCGCATCGACATCCGGACGTTCCCACACCTTGATGCCGCAGCTCTGACCGTTGTTGAAGATGATGTTCCCCACGTCGACCGGAAGAGGCCGTGTTTCCCACAGGTTCGTGCCGACAGGCCGCCAATCGGCGGGTTTGTTCATCTCCAGCGAACCGAGCAGCAGTGGCTTCGCCCCCTCGCCGTACGACGTGTACGTGACATGCCCCTGAGGAGCACCGCTGCAAGGGGCAAGTGTCCCACGCCACTGGCCACCACACTCGAAGTGAATGACGTCGCCGGGCGCAAACTCGAAGCCGTTGACTTTCGCGTTGGATTGCCAGGCGTCCGCCTCAGCCGTTCCCGAATTGCCGTCGTCACCAGAATTGCTGACGTAGTAATCGGCAGCGGTCGCTGGCAGTGCGCACAGCAGCGATACGACGCAAAAGGTGAGTGGATTCAGCGTCTTGATTTGCGACATCGGTCGACACGTCGCCAGCAGAAACAGTCTCCTCAAGATTCTCATTACGTTCCTCCTGGTCAATTTGAAATGATCGGCAAAAGGATATGCGAGGGATATCGAATATCGTGATAGACCGTCTGTGTCGCCTCCTTTAGCTCGGCGTCTGCTCCGAAAGGGTGACCAGTGTTCGGATTACGATCGAACCGAGGGAAGTTGCTGCTGGATATCTCGACACGGATGCGGTGGCCCACCAGAAAGACGTTGCTCGTTGCCCACAGGTCGATCTCGTATCGGTAGACCTGTTCGGGCTGAATCAACGTGGGATTCGTGGCGGATTCTCGGTAGCGAGCGCGGATGATGCCATCGCAGAGGTTGATGGGTCGGTCGTCGGGATGAACATCCACCAGCTTGGCCGTCCAGTCCGTGTCGGTCGCGGTGCTGGCTGCAAACAGGACAACCTTTACTGGCCCAGTCACCTCGATTTCCTCTTTCAGTACTTCGCTTGTGAACACCAGGACATCGTTTCGCTCTTCGGCTTTGCGTTGGTCTCGCGGACCGGTGATGGCAGGATGGTAGTTGGGGCCACCCAACGTTGGCACGGGATTCTCCGGGTCGTACACGTAGGTGTCGGCCGGTTGTTTGCCGGGCTCTTCCGCGTTCAATTCGCCGTTGCCGGTGACGCTGTTGGCAGAGCCTTGACTGTGAAAGTAGTACGGCGTGTATTGCGTCCGCTTCAGTGGCCATTCGTGCTCGTTGCGCCACTGGTTGCGTCCCATGACAAAAATGCGAACCGGCGTCCATTTGTCGATGCCCGTTTGGCGGCCTTTGAGCCAGTAGTCGTGCCAATTGTCTTCCAGGGCCGCAACGTTGATGCCAGCTTGCGGACCAAAATCCACGTCGCCGCGAAGTCCGAAATAGTGCGGCCAGGGGCCGATGATCAGGTACTGATGACGCCGGGCGTGCTCGGACGCCGACTTGGTCTTCACCGCGCTCACGTGATCGAGAGCCTGCTTCAAGAACACATCGTACCAGCCGCTCACCGTCACGCTGGGACAAATGATCTCTTGCCACCGATCTAGGATGCTTGCCTTTGCCCAATAGCTGTCGAACTGTGGATGGGCAATCCAGTCGCGCTGGTACTGCACTTCGTAGCCGATTGCGTCATCCCAGGTGGCAAGCGGCAACCGCCGCAGAGCTTTGTCCCATTCTTCCTTGCTCCATCTACGGAAGTTTGAAATTCCTGCCGTTTTTGGCGTAACCGAATTCGAGGCCCCCCACATCATCATCTTTTCGAGATTGAATGCCCCGCCTATGTAGGCGCAGTCCTGATACCAATCAAACAGCGGGACCTTGCCGCACATTTCCACAAGATAATCTCCCGCTCCGGGAGCCGTGCTCCACTGAGTAAACCCGCCGTAGGACCCGCCGGTAGTGCCGATCTTGCCGTTGCACCACGGCTGAGCCAGGATCCACTTATGCGTGTCCAGGCCATCGGTCATCTCGTTCCTCATCGGTTCCCAATCACCCTGCGAATCGCCGCGTCCGCGGCAGTCCTGTCTAACGACGGCGTAGCCGCGCGACGCAAGTTTCTTGGAGCCTCCGGCATCAGGACTACCTTTGCCGTATGGCGTGCGGAGGAGAATAGCCGGGAATCTCTTGCCCGGCTCTATTGGCAGGAAGACGTTCGCCGCCAGTTCGACCCCATCCCGCATGGGAACCGGCACATTGGCCCTTGCTTCGACCTTAGACGCCAGTGGCGGCTTGGTCTCAGCCGCATTGTTCGGCACGCATGAGACAAGCAGCCCGAAGAGGAGAACTACATAAGAGATTGACTTGATTCTCATCATGGCGTTTGGTTCTCAGGCGTTGGGATCGGCAACACTCATTCAAAACTGATCCACTAATCTTGGTCACGCTCCCTTGCCCAGTGCAGTCGGCACTCCAGTGGAAAGTCGGTCAGCATGCCGTCGATGGCGGCTGCTCTCGCATCGCTCCACACCGAAGGGTTGCGTCGCGTCTCGCCGCTGCCGCCGAAGTTGAAGACGACTTGCTTGTTGTGCTGGTGAAGATGGTCCACTTCTTCCGAGGTTGGAACGAATGTGACGAGGAAGACGTCCAGCAATCCTTCTTTCAATCGCGACTCGATCGTTTGCCGATTGACGTTTGCTCCGATGCGAAATCTTGGTTTGAGAGCCTTCAGTCGGCGACTCATTTCGTCGCTTTGATCGAATGCGAACGATTCATCCAGCAGTCCGTACTCTTCCACCAACTCGACGAGTCGTTCTTCGCCGTCCCGCGTAATGTCCTTGACGTTAAGCGCGATGATTGTGCGGCCGCGTCTGCGCTCTTTAATCAGCGCGAACGTTTCCTCAAGCGTCGGCACGCGCACGTCGGCAAAACTGCGATGGAACCAGCGGCCCGCGTCGAATCGCTTCAACTCGGCCAGCGTGAACTCGCGAACCGAACGGTTAGGACCGTTGGTCGTGCGTCCCAACGTGTCGTCATGCAGCACGACAAGTTTTCCGTCCTTCGTCGTGCGGATGTCCAACTCGAAGCCGATGCCCAACTCCAAACAGGTCGCAAACGCCGGCAACGTGTTCTCCGGCGCGTGCCGCAGGAGCCCGCGATGCGCCACCAGAATCGGATCGGCGGGCTGCGCCGCGGCAGAGCCCGCCAACAACAAGAAGACGATCATGAGAGCGTGTTTCATTGGAATAGCTCGCTGTATGAACAATACGAGGTGTGTCAGTCAATGCTTCGCGCCACTTGGAGCCCCAGGTGGCGGTGGCGACGGCAGATTGATGACAAGCCGGGCACCGGTCAGCAGCGTCCGGTCGTCGTCCGGGACGTCGGCGTTGATGAACAGGCGGAATGCCGAGCGGGCGAACCGTCCGTAGCTCTTGACCGCGCCGCCGCGCAAGACCTTGAAGTAACCATCGTCGGGGCCTTGCGGGTCCTTCAGCGGGGACTTGCTGTAGTAGTCGTTGTCCCACCAGTCCTGGCACCATTCCCAGGCGTTGCCGTGCATGTCGTGAATGCCCCATTTGTTTGGCTTCCTGCCGCCAACCGCCAGATCGGGCCAAATCCGCTCCCTGGGATGCGGCGCGTCTTCTGGGGTAATCCACGCATACTCTTCCAGCAAGGCCGGATCGTCCCCAAAACAGTATTCCGTCTTGCTGCCGGCGCGGCAGGCGTATTCCCACTGCGCCTCGGTTGGCAGGCTGAAGTCACGTGGTGGTGCCTTGTGATGGACGCCTTTGACAAAATCCTGCCAATCGTTCCAACTAACCCTGAACATTGGCTTGTTCGGGCCCACCCACTCTCTGCGCAGGCTGGACGCTACCTTCTCGCCCCAGCGGTTCTTATGATTCCTCTTGCCCATGACCACGTCCCACTGCCCCTGAGTGACCTCGTACTTTCCGATGTAAAACGCCTTGCTGATAACGACCTGATGCACCGGCCTCTCGTACCGTCCGCCCTTCAGTGAACCCATCAAGAAAGATCCGGCGGGAACCAAGACAAATTCCATGCTGACGTCCTCGCTCAGCTCGATCTTCAACTCCTTGGGACGGTCTTTGGTCACGGCGGCTTTTTGCGCGGCGACCGGATCAGCGGGGGCCTTGTCCTCGCCCACGATTCGCATGTTGGGTTCTTCGGCCGGTTCGGCACGCTCTATATCCTTGACGTGCATCGCTACTCGGAACCCGACGTGGTCGTGCTGGTTAGAACCCTGGTGGATGCGGATGCGCATGTCGGACCGAGCCCAGTAGCGAGAGACGTTGAACGCGCCTCCGCGAACCCAGCGACGGGTGATCTTATGTTCGTTCTGTGTCGCTGGACCGGTCGGGTCGTTCAGCGGGCTCTCGAGGTAGTAATACCAATGATGCCAGTCGGCGACCCATTCACAGAGGTTACCGTGCATGTCGAAAAGGCCGAAAGCGTTCGATTTCTTTTGGCCGACCGCGATCGGGCGTGTCCCGCTCTTCCATGACATGTTCGCATACTGCTGCGCCACCTGCTGGTACACGTCTGGGTCCCCAAAGTGCCACATGGTCGTGGTTCCGGCGCGGCAGGCGTACTCCCACTCGGCGTCGGTCGGCAGGGAGTACTCGTGTCCCTGTTTCGCCTCCTGTTTGCTGAGCCACTCGCAGAAGGCCATACAGTCTTTCCAACCGACCTGTAAGACCGGGTGATCATCCGCATGTTTATAGAAGGTCTTTTGCCAGGTACGGATGGGCTGTTCCCCCTCGTAGGTCTTTTCGTAGACAAGCCCGCGTTCCGCGTCGGTCTTGTAGCCCGACTGTTGCGTGAATTGGCGAAACTGTCCGACGGTCACCTCGTGGGCGCCCATGTAGATGGGTTGATTGAGCCGCACACGGTGGCCCGGCAGATTGATGACGGGGCCGATCCCTTTTCCCAGGACCCTGTCCCAATGGCCATCGCTACTCAACATGTTCTCGCGAAGCTCATTGAGCGCGGCCGCGTCTTTGATCCCCATCATGAACTCGCCCGGCGGCAGCAAAACCATCTTCATGCCGATCGAGTTAGTGTAGACCAGTTCCTTGCCAGTGTATTCTGCCCACTGCTTCTGATACTTCCGGGCCTGTTCTGCATCAAATGGCGCTTTGGCCAGCGAGGGATGGTCGTTAGCGAGGGCTGAACTGGTTAGGAGCGCGACCAGCGTTAAGGCGAGCATGTGTGTCAAGGGCTGTTTTCTCATGGCCTTTCCTATTTGTCTACGTTCGGGTTCGTCATCAGTTCAACGGTCGCCGAAGCACACTACGAGTCCGTCTGAGAACGTCACCGCGCACTGCTTCCCTGTCAGTGCCAGGCCCCAGCGCACTGGAGGCGAAGGCAACGGGGCAGTCCACAGTGAGCGGCCGTCCAGGGAGATGCCCTCCACGCTGTCGCGGTGGAGGACCACCAGTCCGTCGGCGCCGATTGCCAGACCC
>CAZUAH010000538.1:0-9483 GCA_964617665.1 uncultured Pirellulaceae bacterium | reverse complement strand
AATGTCCCGCTCGCCCAGTGTCCCTGTCCAGCACTCAGCGGGACGTTTCCCCCATACTGTGCGACCGACGCCGGGCCGGTGAAGTTGCTGCCGGAGACGAAGTTGTTCCACGAGGACGACGTGCCAAAACCTAGACTATGAGCGAGTTCATGCTCGGCGACGGAGAGAAGATCGGACTCGTTCCAATCCAAACCGGTGGTCGTCGCGCCAAAGTGCCAATTCGTCGACAGCGACGTATCAAACGTGACGGAACCAACCCAAGGACCGAAGTCTGTCGTAGGCACGCCCGCCTCACCCCGGCTGGCGATGGTGTCCACAAACGACTGCGAACCACCGGCCGAGAAGCCGGACGTACCGCCAATGCCCAGCACCCCACCCAAGTCACGGCCACCGGCATAGATGACGATCGTGTCGGCCGCGAATTCCGGGTTGTTAAGCGTGTGATCCAGACCGGTGCCAGGGTGGGAGAACGTCAGGTTCCACCAATCGCCCGGATCACGCACGGGAGTCGCAGCCAGATCGTCCTGGAAGCGAACGGTCAAAGAGTCCGCTGCGATTTGCAGGAGGTCTCTGCGAGTCGGGTCAGCAAAGAAACTGTTCGTATCGAGGCTGTAGTCGATATCGATCGTAATTGCCAACAGACGACGGGTCTCCAGCAACTCGAACGTCAGTCGCCGCCGAGCCAAACGACGGGCAGATGACGTCCGCCGCCTAGACAAGCCGTGCAAATGATGGCGGATTCGAGAACTCGCGCGGGAGCTACTGACAATGGTCATCGTCGTGTCCTCCTCAAGCGGCGGCGCTGATGCGGTGGGCCGCGAGACTCTGGCTGACCTCGTTCTCATTCCACGCAATATGGTTGCCCGGAATCAAATACATCCTGTCCAACAGATCGCAGTAGCGACGCCACGCCGTCTCGATGCTGGTTCGGATCGAGTGCGGCGAGTCCCCGGTTCGCAACCCTCTGTGGGCTCGGTGACGCTCGACCACAGCCCTTCTTATATCATCTTGCCTATTGGGGACACATGGCAACCGAATGGATCTTCGCGACGGATCCCTATCTCCCGGCTTTCCTACCAGCTAATGCTGCCGAAGATCGCGTCGACCGCCGAGGGCTCGGACAAGTGCGGCATCAGCGAACACGTTGAGAGCAAAGCTGTAGAGCATTCTGTTTCGACCGCACCCCTAAATGCGGGTACAAAGTGCGAGCGAGTGAATTCGCGGGCGGTAGCAGAGCGAGCGACAGGATTCACTCGCACACCAGCGCTGGGCCGCTGAAATGCAGCTCTGCGGGCGCACATCTTGCATTCACGCCGCCCGTTTGTGATGCGATCGACCAGCGTTTGGCGCGTCCGCTGGAATGTCGTCGAAGCGAAGGCTAGTGCGTGTCGCACGGACGTGTAGTGCCCCCGGCGCCGTCTATCGTTGGTCCAACCAGCGAAAAATCCGCTACTGTTATCCCGAACGCGCTCCAATCGGCCGGTTCAATCAGTCGAGCAACGACGTGAATACGGAATCAACGGCCGCTGTGTCCGCTCGCCGTTCACCCGGCTGTAGCCAAGCGTACATGAGGTCGTCTTCGGACTCGATGTCGTACAGATCTGTCAGGCCGGCCGTATGGCCTAACTCGTGCATCACTACGGTCAACAGATCCATGCGTGTAGCCGCGGCACTCCGTGACGCGGAATGCGAGTCACGGAGTGACTCGCCTACTGTGAACTCGGAATCGTCCTGGGGCGTGGAGTCAATGAACCAGCCGTAGCCGGCGGCGTTCACGTCGATCACGATCGAAGTGCCTGTCGCCAAGCCCAACGTCGCGCCAGGCAAGTCGGCGACGGATACGTGCACGTTGTAGAACGATTCCCCTGCGAAACCGGCTCCAACCAAGCGATCGATTGCGGCGTCCACGACCGGCATAAGCTCGCCCGCTTCCAGCTTTTGACCCTCGACGCTAGACTCCTGACTCGCTTCGCCGCCCGCGGCCAATAGGGGTGAACCCGCCGTCACCGATGCAGAGAACTCGGACGTGTTACCGTCGTCGTCCGTGGCTGTGGCTACAATCTTTGCGCCAGCCACCGCGCCCCCGTTGGGTACCGTGGCGGTCGGCGTCGTGCCTTCCGAGTAGCTGTCCGAGCCCAGGTATGTCTCGCCTTCCTGGCCGTCCGCATCGGCCAGGAAGAATTCGACCGTCAACGGAAAGGCCGAATTCGCCGCCGTCGACGGGACCGAGTAAGTGATGTCCACGTTACCGCCGTTAAGAATGGCCGTTTGAATCTCCGGGAAATTCTGCAAGTTGTTCGCGCCCGTGTCGGGATCGCCGGCGTCGTTGGCGGTCGCGTTGTCGTTGTTCAAGTCGATGCCCAACCGCGCGGCACCGCCGTTGTCGTGAATCGAGTTGCGGCTGATTCTGTTGCCCGTGTTGCCCGAGAAGACGGTCACTCCGCGGACGCCGTTGTGCGCGATCGTGTTGCCCGCGCCGGACGCTGTGCCGCCGATCTGCGTGCCGTCGGCCGCGGCCACGAAGATGCCCGAACCGGCATTGCCCAGCGGGCCCGTGCCGGCCGCATCGGTGCCGATCAAATTGCCCTGCAGGATGTTGTTGTCACCGCTGAGGAACACGCCGTGGTTACTGTTCCCAGAAATCACATTGCCGGCACCGGCGGCCGTCCCACCAATCGTATTGGCATGGGCGCCAAGCGCCATCACCACGCCATGTTCACCATTGCCCAACGCACTGGTGCCAGCCGCGTCGGTACCGATCCGGTTGCCTTCAATCACATTGCCCGTGGCCGTCGCCGTATTAATGATCACGCCGTAGCGGGTATTACCCGAGATCACATTGCTCGCACCGGCCGCCGTGCCACCGATCGTATTGCCCGTGGCACTGCTGGAAATCTCCACCCCATCGCGACCATTGGCCAAGGAAACGTTACCGGCCCCATCGGTACCGATCCGGTTGCCTTGGACCAGATTGCCGCTGGTCCCCGCGCCAACGACCTTTACCCCGCTGAGGCTGTTGCCCGAGATCACATTGCCCGCGCCCGCTGCTGTCCCGCCAATCGTATTGGAATGGGCGCCCCCGGTGATCAACACCCCGTGAAAATCGTTCCGCAAGGCTGCGCTGCCGGTGGGATTGGTGCCGATCAAGTTGCCGGCAAACACATTGCCTGTCGTCGGCGGATTACTGATGACCACCCCAAAGCGGTCGTTTCCCGAAATGACGTTTCCCGCGCCCGCCGCCGTGCCGCCGATCGTGTTGCCCGTAGCTCCGCCGTTAACCACGATACCGTGTAGAGTGTTTCCCAACGGAACGGCGCCCGCAGCGTCCGTACCGATCAAGTTGCCTTCCACCACATTACCCGTGGTCCCTGCCGTGCCAATCAGCATGCCGTAACGGGTATTCCCCGAGATCACATTCCCCGCACCATCCACCGTTCCACCGACCGAGTTGGAAGAGGCTCCGCCGGTAATCTCGATTCCGTGCCGGATATTTGCCAAGGGGGCGTTGCCGGTGGCATCGGTGCCGATCAGGTTGCCTTGCACCATGTTCCCGGTGGTCGCCGCGCCGGTGATCTTCACCCCGTTGCGGGTGTTGCCCGAAATCTGGTTGCCGGACCCAGACGCCGTACCGCCAATCGTGTTGCCAGTGGCGCCGTTTTGGATCAGCACGCCGTGAAAATCGTTCGGCACCGCGGCGTTGCCGGCGGCATTGGTGCCGATCCGGTTGCCTTCGACCATGTTGCCGGTACTGCCCGCGCCGGCAATCACCATGCCGTAGCGGTTGCCGGATATGACGTTGCCGACCCCCACTGCCGTTCCGCCAATTTGGTTGGAAGTGGAATCCGAAACCCAGATGCCGTAGAACCCGTTCCCTTGATCCACCGCGCCGGCCACATCCGTGCCGAGGTAGTTGCCTTCGATCGTGTTATTGCCGCCGCCAATGATGTCAATCCCCTCATAGCCAAATCGATTGATGGCCAATCCGCGGATCGTGCTGCCCGCAGCTCCGGCCCCCAGCACTAAACCGCTGGTTACGCCCGCATTGGTACCGTCGACTTCCACCACCGGCGTACCGGCAAAGTCCGGCTCGGCCGTCCCGTCGGTCACCACCGCCTCGGTCACCGAGGGAAGTGCGCTTCCCGGCTGGATGGTGTGGGGGCCGACACCGGCGATGTCGAAGATGATCACATCCGGTCCGGCTGCCAGGTTCGACAGCGCGTTCGTTTCATCGAGTGCGGCACGCAACGTGCAATTGCCCGCGCCATCGTCGCAGTTCCCGTCACCCGGACTGGCATCCCCCGCGTCGCCCGTCGCGTCGACCACGAATCGATTGACCGTCTCGATCGTCAGTCCGTAGTCTTCCACTTCACCGTCGTTGGCCAATCCCGTGGGCGACAGGCCGCCGGCCGTGCTGATCCGGAAACGAGCGAACGTGTTCCCAAACACTGCGTCGCTCGGCACTAATACCGCGAAGTTGTTGGCGCCGGCGATCACTGGCTCGCTGCCCAAGATTTGTTCCTGGGGATGATCCCAAGTGCCGTTGCTGTCGAAGTCCAGCCAGGCATCCACCAATCCAGGCGCGGATGCTGTGATCGTGAACGACGCATACTGGCCGGGAACAAGCAGCCCATTCAGCACGACACCATCTTCATCATCCGGCGTAGCACCAGCATTGTCATCCCCAGTGGCTGTGGCATTGGGCTGGCCGTCCGGATCGATATCGACCGCAGCACCCATGTGCAGGCCCGAACCGAGCAAATGCCGCGCCCCGTCGTTGACTAGCAACGTAGGATACTCGCCCGCCGTCGCAATCAACGGATCCGGCGCGTCGCCGAAATCCAGCGGCGTCGTCGTCAGCACAAAGGCCATGTCCCAGGAATCCGCGGGTTCCGGCCAGAAGATGGGTCCGCCGTCTTGGTACGTGTCGTTTCCGACGAGATCCGGACCTGTCGGAGCGAAGATCCGCACCGCATCATCGGGGGCCGGCGAGTCAACATCCCGCGGGCGCGTCTTCCAGCCGAAGGGATACTCGACATTTCCAGGCGGAACGCCGTAGACGGCCGCGATGCTCACCCAATAGATCGTGTCCTGCCCCTCTTGCCAGAACCATTCGTCCGGATCGAGCAATTGCTCGAAGTAGAACGTGGCCTCGGGCGGGGCATCGGGAGAGCGCGGATCGAAGTCCCAACCGGCGAATTGCACTTCGAAGGTGTCGGCGTAGTTCTCCCAGATCATTTGGCCCGGATGGCTGTACGGATCGGCACCCGGCGGCACGTCCGTCCAGATGCCGATGTGGAACGCGGATGGGAATTGAGGCAGTCCCAGATCCGGATCCGTCCAACCCAGGAAGGAACCCCACCAGTGAATGTCGGTTACCGGTTGATCGTCCGTGCAAACCCAATCATCGGCCACGATCTGCGCAAACGCGTACACCGATTCCTCGTCCCAGCCGTAGTGGGCGTCTTGTGGGACATACAGTTCAGGCGGTTGAGACCATTTCGCCTTGGTGAGTCCCTGCTCGGACGAAACGATGGCGAAGGCCATATCGCTGTAGAAATAGTCGGGCGGAGGCTGCGGGTTCGCCCACTGGATGCTTTGCCACCCGCTTTCTCCATATTCTGCCGCCGGATCGATGATCGGCGGGGCGCCGCGTTGGGCTTCCTGCCATCGCCAGAGGGGCGGGTTCTCCGGATTGTTGGCCAGGGCCGTGATGTCGAACCAGTACTTCTGGCCCAGCTCCTGGACGAACGGCTCTGGAAGCACGTACTCGTACTTGTAGATGATACTGCCGTCGACGGTCACCAAACCCGTGTCCGTCTCGGTGAAACTGCCACCGATGGCGACGTAAATGTCCCCCGGATCTTGCGGCAAGTCCCAGGGGACGCCTGCCGCGTTGGGGTGGATGCTCAACTGGAATTGCATAATCCCCGAGCCGCGGTGATTGTTTTCGTAATTGCCGTACCAATGCAGTTCGGTGACGTTCCCGCCCGGGCAGATCCAGTTGTCGGCGAGCACCGTGGCAAACCCGACAATGTCGTGTGCGTGCAGGCCCGGCAGACTCGGGTCGGGCAACTGTTCGTGCTTGTTCTCCGAGGGCGTGCGCAGCTCGAAAGCCAAGTCCCACGATCGGCCCGCGGGGTACTCGAGCGGTCCGCCCGCGCCCCAAGCGGCGCCCATCCCCGCCACCACCGGGTTGGAAATCCGCACGGCGTCGTCCGGGGCGGGTGAAGCGGGATCGCGCGGCCGCGTTTTCCAGCCGAAGGGATGATCGATTGTCTCCGTATCATAGCCGGCCGAAATGGTGAGCCAGTAGATCCCGTGGTCACCCGGCTGGTCGAACTGGTTCACCTCGTCCAGCGACACGCTGAAGCGGTAGGCGGCCTCGTAGGTGCCCGTCCGCGGATCGTAGTCCCAGCCCACCCATTCCCAGTCGCAGTTCGAACTGTCGTGCACCCACTCCACGGTGCCGGGATGGCTGAAAGGATCGTCCGGGCCGACCGGCACATCCGTCCAGATGGCGAAGTGGAAAGAGCTCGGCGCGACTTGCGGCAATTGCGATCCGTCGTTCCAGTCGAGGAACGAGCCCCACCACACGATCTCCGTGACGGGATCTGTCGTATCGCAGACCCAATCGTCGCCCGCGAGTGACCCCTGGCTCGACTGGTTGACGTACGACGGTTCGTTCCAACCCAAGTAGATATTGTCGGGCGTGGCCGGCTCGGGCGGCTGCACCCACTTGGTTTCGATAATATCGACCGCATAGTCTTCCACCTCGCCGTCGGGCGCCTCGCCCTGGGGCGTGAGTCCGGCGGCCGTGCTCAGCCGGAACCGTGCGACGCTCGAGCCCACGGTAGCGTCGGCCGGCAGCGGGATGTCGAACCGGTTGGCCCCGTGCGTCACCGCCACGTCTTGCACGAAGTGCTCGTCCGCGCGACTGGTCCAATCGCCGCTGCCGTCCAGGTCGATCCAGGCATTGAGCGTTCCGCCCAACTGGTTCACGTCCGTCACGTAAACCGTGAACGAGGCCGTTTGTCCGGGAACGAGCGGGGCGTGCAGCGTCACACCGTCCTCGTCGGCAAGATCGGTGTAGTCATCGCCGTTGGCATCCTGGGTCGGCTGACCGTCGGATTCGGCGTCGATCCGGTGCCCCATGAAGAAGCCGGGAACGATCACGTGCCGGGCCCCATCATGTTCCAACAACGTGGGATACGGGTTGCCGTTTGCGTCACCACCCGTCTGATCCCAGGCATCGCCGAAATCAAGGCCGTCGCCGTTGAGCACACGCCGGTCCTCGAGCGTTTCGACAACAAGTCTTCGAAACCGTCGGCGCGACACGGAAAGAAGATGCCTTCTGCGTCGATTCATCTCGGGATTATGACGTTGTTTTCTCATGTCTGTTCTCGCTTGTCTTGAGTGAGTGACTGCGTCAGTTCAGTAGCACCAGCGGTGCCGTGCGAGAGAGGACAATCGCCTCGACAATGTTGGTCACCGCGTTGGCCAATAGACAACGTCTTCCAGTGGCGGAACAAGTGATTTTGGCTGAGGGGTGAAGAATGTGCGCGCCACTGGCCGGAAAGACCGAGGGACCAGCCTCTCGCACTCTCGGCAACATCCCAACCCTCCGATGTCACCGCGTCAGTCCGTCGACTGCGGATTTGCGTCGCACAGGCTTTCCACCTGCGGCACAGAAGTCCGGCCAAAGATGCATCCAACCGAAAAGGTCGAAAAAGTAATAGGAGATTATGAGAAGGAAGAAGGCTTCTTCATGGAATCTGGCTCCAGCGGTCGCCCACTGTGCGGGCACCAGTCCAGATACCCCACCTTTAGCGAATCTACCAAGTCAAAAAGCACAAATCAAGCAGTTTGTCCACAATGTGGCGACAACGCGCTGTGCTATACAGACGACGAGGTGGTAGGGAGAAGTGGAGGATGTCACCCGTGAGGCGATCGCCTGACCTTCGACGGGGACCGTGACTGACTCGACGCGGGCTGACTCTGGGGAGTGCAGGGCAATGGTCGCCTGTCTCTTTCCGTAAGGTCGGTGGTCAGGCTCTAGCAGCATCCGTGAAACGCGCATCCGGCCTCGTCACTCGGACGAGGCGAACAGACGATCCACGGCTGCTTCGTTGGGCGTGCGACGCTCGCCGGCTGCCAGCCAGGCGTACATCAGGTCGTCTTCCGACTCGATGTCGTAGGTATCTGCCAACCCCGCCGTGTGGCCTAATTCGTGCATCACCACGGTCAGCAGATCCATGCGGAGTCGAGAGCCCAGTGTCGAGAGTCCAGAGACGGTAGCTGCATCGGAATCGGCTGGCTCTGGACGTGGGGCCTTCAGCTCCGGACTGACATACCAGCCGTAGCCGGCAGCGTCCACGTCGATCGTGATCGTGTCGCCTGTTGCCAAGCCGAGTGTCGCACCCGGAAGGTCGGCAATCGCCACCTGGACGTTGGAGAACGATTCCGCTGCAAAACCGGCTCCAACCAAACGGTCAATCGCCGCGTCCACGACTGGTACAAGCTGGTCCGCTTCCAGCTTTTGACCTTCGACTCGTGACTTTTGACTCGCTTCGCCGCCTGCGGCCAATAAGGGGGAGACCACCGTCACCGAAGCAGAAAACTCAGACGTGTTACCGTTACCGTCCGTGGCAGTGGCCACGATCACGCTACCAGCCACGGCGGAGCCTTTGAGAATACTAGCCGTCGGTGTTGTGCCTTCCGTCGTGTAGCTGTGCGTGCCCAGATACGTTTCACCCTCCGCACCCGATCCGTCCGCCAAGAAAAACTCCGCTGTGATCGGGAATGCCGAATTCGCCGCCGTCGACGGGATGGAGTAGACGACGTCCAAGTTCGCCCCGTTGATCGTTGCCGATACCATCTCGGGGAAGTTCTGCAAGTTGTTCGCACCCGTGTCGGGATCGTCGGCGTCGTTGGCGGTCGCGTTGTCGTTGTTCAAGTCGATGCCCAGTCGCGTCGCACCGCCGTTATCGTGTATCGAGTTTCGCCGAATCGCGTTGCCTGTTCCGCCGAAGCTCACCACCACGCCGCGGACTCCGTTGTAGGCGACCGCGTTGCCAGCCCCGGCAGCCGCTCCACCGATCTGGTTGCCATTGGTCCCCGGCGCGACCACGCCCGAGCCCGCGTTGCCCAGCGGCCCGCTGCCAGCCGCATTGGTGCCGATCAAATTACCTTGCACGATGTTACTGTCACCATTGAGGAAGACGCCGTGGTTACCGTTTCCAGAGATCAGATTGCCGGCACCGGCGGCCGTCCCACCAATCGTATTCGTATGGGCACCGAGGGTGATCACCACGCCGTGTTCACCATTTCCCAACGTACCGGTACCAGCGGCGTTGGTGCCGATCAAGTTGCCTTCGAGCACATTGCCCGTGGCCGTCGCCGTATTAATGATCACGCCGTAGCGGGTATTCCCCGAGATCACATTGCTCGCACCGGCCGCCGTGCCACCGATCGTATTGCCCGTGG
>CAZUAH010000537.1:0-9491 GCA_964617665.1 uncultured Pirellulaceae bacterium | reverse complement strand
ATCTTCGCCCAGAACTGGGGTGTTATGGATCGCCGGTGGCCATTACGCCGAATCTGGACAGACTGGCCAAGGACGGATTGCTCTTCAACAGAGCTTACTGTCAGCAGGCCATTTGCGGGCCATCACGAGCAAGTCTCATGACAGGGGCACGCCCGGATACGATTGGTGTGGTAGAGAACTACGCCTATTTCCGCGAACTCAATCCGAATGTTGTCACGCTGCCTCAGCATTTCATCGCCAATGGTTACGAAGCAGCGTATTGTGGAAAAATCTACCATGGTCGTTTCACCGATGATGAGCTTTCGTGGAGTCGCAAACCTGCTTGGCGAAAGGCTGGAGTGAAAGCGCCGAACACCCCCGGCGGATATGCACTCCCTGAGAATCAAGAAACCTGGCGAAAGAACAAAGAACGTCTGGAGGCCAAATACGGGAAGGGAGCCGGTAAGACTGGCCTCGTTCACGGACCAGCCTATGAATGCGCCGATGTCCCGGACCACGGCTATCGAGACGGTTACAACACTGATCTCGCGATCGCCACGATGAAAGACATGGTCGAGAAGGGTGACAAACCCTTCTTCCTCGGACTAGGGTTTTTCAAGCCGCACCTCGACTTCATCGCCCCCAAACGCTATTGGGACTTGTATGAACGCGACCAGATCCCCTTGGCGACTCAGGTGGACGGGCCGAAGAACGGTGCGCAGATGGGGCTACACGCCTCGTTCGAACTGCGCGTGCGTCACGGGATTCCGAAGGCCGGGCCGATTGACCCTGAGCTGTCCAAGACTCTGATGCACGCCTACCTCGCCTGCGTGAGTTATGTGGACGCTCAGATTGGACGCATGCTTGCTGCACTTGAAGCGGCCGGCGTTCGCGATAACACGGTCATCGTGGTTTGGGGTGATCATGGCTGGCACCTCGGTGATATGGGAGTTTGGGGCAAGGCGACCAACTATGAAATCGCAACGCGAGTCCCCATGATGATCTGGACGCCGGACATGCCGAAAGGCAGTCGCGGCAAGACGACCGATGCGCTCGTCGAACTGGTAGACCTCTACCCGACACTATGCGATCTGGCCGGAATTTCGTTGCCGTCTCATTTGGAGGGGCACAGCTTCAAACCGCTCCTCGATGCCCCACAGCGTGATTGGAAAAAAGCGGTCTTTAGTCAGTTCCCAAATCCTGCCCTCAGAGAATGGGCTGCGAATCCGCTCTCGCCAGGTATGCGTGAAACGTTCTTCGGTCCGCTCATCGAAGAAGTGGAGACACGCATCATTGACCAACAGAAAGAGAAGTGGGATCGCGATCTGTTCGAAAACCATCTCATGGGTTACGCAATGCGAACGGACCGCTATCGACTCGTCGTCTGGAAGGATACAAGGCGTGTGGACGCTGCTCCTGTCTTTGTCGAGCTGTACGATCACAAGAACGATCCCACAGAAACAGTGAATATCGCAGACCGGAATCCCGAACGGGTCACGGAGCTCTTGGCCCAATTCAATTCGGGCTGGAAAGGCAGCCTGCGAACGACGACCGAAGCGAAATAGGTTGTTGAAGCTTTGGTCAAATTCAGGAGTGGATCATCACGATGGAGAACTCCCTATTAGCACTGTCGACATTCCCTCTCCTGGCCATTCTGCCGACGCTGACCGTTGCCGCGAAAGCACCTCGCCCCAATATCATCGTCATACTGTGCGATGATCTGGGTTATTCCGACGTGGGTTTCAACGGAGCCACCGACATCCGCACACCCTCGCTCGACACGCTGGCCAAGAACGGCACGATCTGCACGTCGGGCTATGTGACGCATCCCTTCTGCGGTCCCAGTCGCATGGGGCTGATGTCGGGCCGGTGCCGACACGTCCACATGTCTGTTATGCGTCTGCACGCCCAAGATCGACAACAAGTATGGAGTTCTTATCCACCCTACCGCCCGCGAGACGCGGGGGGAAGCAATCAGCACTAGTCTGCGTCCACCTCTGGCGCATCCGGCCAAACGCCCTGCCCTTTGTTCTCGATTAGGCCAGCCATCACTTTCGTACCCAAATCAGGTCGGGTTGTCTGCTATCCTTCGATTCACGATGAACTTGCGCATCCTCTGCTAGTTCGACTATGAAATTCGCCGATGACTCCTTGCCCTCGCGGTCTATTTTCTTCCCCTCAACGATCCAGGTATTCTCTTTCTTATCGTATGTTTGCTGAATCACCGCCCCGCGAGTGCTCCACAGGTGCATCGTGGGGCATTTCTTCTCGCGATCCCACGCCACGATCCCTTTCATCTTGTCACGGGCTTGCCTCCCCGCTTTTTGCTCGGTCACATCGCACACTAATATGGCTTGGTCTAGCGCCCATTCAATAGTCATCTCAAACTCGAACTTGTCGCCCACCTTCACTCCTGGCGAGGGCTCGTCCGCCGTCCACTCGCTCACCCACGTCCCGCGAAAATCCTCTGCGTATTCCTGCAAGGGATTTGACTGCTCAACCGCCTCCGCGCCGGCTGACGCCACCGCAATCACGAACAACGTAGGCAGATTCGCCATGATATTACTCCCCTAGAAAATGACCGCACGAAACGGTTAGCTATCCTCTGCAGTATCCACCCTCGAAATGGGATGGGCAAGCATTGGCCGGAAAACTTTACGTCTTTCGTCGAACGCAAGCCTTCGCAGCGCGCGGCGATGGCAATCACTCTAACTCGTTGCCAGTAGCTTCCTCCCGCAAGCGAGGGCCGAGTCCAACCAGGACTTGATCTTGCGGCCCGCCTCGGATCGGGCTGCTGCTCGTCCGGCATATTCCAGGGTTACGGCGGCCAGGAACTGTTTGTCGAGGAGCAGGGGCTGGGCCTCGCCTCGGCTGTCGCGGACCTCGCGGGCGTGCTGCGCGATGCGATTCGCCAACCACTCGTCCTCGCTGCCCGCCGCAGCGGCCTCCAAGGACTCGACGGCCTTCTCCCATTCGCCGTCGGCGGCCAGACGCTCGCCAGTCAGATACACCGCCAAGGGGTTGTTTGGATCGGCCTGCATCGCCCTGCCGATTTCCAGGTCCGCCTTGGTGTATTCCTTGTCGTGAAGGAAGAAGTACGCGGACATCAGGTGCAGACCGGCCTGCAGTTCCGGATCGTATGTACCTTCGCTATCCGAAAGGACCTCGACTTCTCGCATGGCCAAGCGACTGAACCCGTTGGTACGATAGATCAACGCACGCAGGACGCGGTACGTCAGCCTGTACTCCTCGGTTTCCAGCGCAGCCGCGTCGACCATCTCGATCTCGTACAGGGCCGGATCGCTGCGCAGGCTAAGGAATAAGGCCACGGCCAGGAAAAGCGGCATTTCCTTCGGCGGCTCCTTGCCAAAAGCAGATATATCCTGCGAGATGCCTGTCCAGTCCGGTGATCCGTCCTCCAGAGGTTCGCGACCGGAGAAATCTCCAGCCAACTGTGCTGCCGAGAGGGCCAACTCTTTGACTTCGTCGGGCAGGTTTTCGATGCCCCTCTTCGCGGCTTGGTCGGCTGCAAGAGAAAGACCCTTGAACAGGGCTTTGAGGGCCAGACTCCTCCCACCGCGGTAGGCCTTGGCCTTCAGGCCGTTCAGTTTTCCCGCCAACTCGTGCTGCTCTACAGCCAACTCGGCCCAGCGACCGGCTTCGCGCGAGGCTGCGTCCGTGTCGGCCAGGAACTTCTTGGCCTCGGCGGCGTTGTCGCCCTCCCCCTTCGCAATTTCGTCAAGCCGCTCGGCGCACTCCGCAGCCCGTTTTGCGGCTTTCTCAGCGGCCTCGTGATCCTCCTGCTCGCACGCGGCCATCGCCGCGTCCCGGGCCCTATTCACTTCGGCCTTCAATTCGTCTGGATTATCGGGGACATCAGGCCCACACCCCGCCGCGAGAAGGACGGTAGCCAGGACGACCGATACGTGTCTATGCATTGTTTTCTTCCTACTTTCACGCCTCTTTGTATTAGCTCCCGGCCCCACGTACAACACCTGGCCCTTTCATGTGGACATGAAAAAACGGACAATGCCAGACGTTGCGCGCGGGTTTCCCGCGTCGACGGGATGCGTGTCTAAAACGTAGGGGACGTACCATGGAATCAGAGCAGCGACGACGGTGGTATCAATTCAGTGTGGTGGCCCTTTTCGTGGTGCTGACAATCGCCACGGTTGTTGCGCTTGCCGGGTACGCGTGGAAACAGCGGCAAGTAGCATCTACCGCACTTGAACGCGCCAATGAGATTGATCTAGAAGCTGAGCATAAGTTGCGATTCGCAATGCAGATGGACTACCAAGCGCGGGTGCTCTACCATTTTCTAGGTATTGATGCTCTCACCGCCGCCGAATACGAGATGCTCATGCAAATGCTGAAAGACAATTCGAAAGCCACGAAGGCCTCGGAGCATTATGAAATGTGGGCGAAGACGATCGGTGAAGAACTGCCGGCCGATCGTAGGAGCTATCCCAACATGATCTCTCATCTGGTCGACCAGGTTCGCAGACGTGACGAGCAACTCGTCCAGGCAGACACGACAATGAAGGCGTTGCAGGTGGAACGCGAACGATTCCGGCAGGAGGCCGATGAGTACAAAACTCGATGTCGCCAACTGCAAGAAACGATCGACAAACTGCGCGAGCCGTGAGTCACTCCGGCTAGTATTCCGCGACTTCCAGAGCGTTGGCTGCGCCAACTGGAGGGCATGTCGCGGCTTCATTGTGAGTGCGCCGTCAAGCAATCTCAGCCGATCGCTAGACCTTTCGCAATACCAGGCTTGCATTCGTGCCGCCGAACCCGAATGAATTGGCAAAGGTGACGTCCACCTTTGCCTGCCTCGGTTCGTTCGGCACGTAGTCCAGATCGCAGTCTGGGTCCGGCGTGTCTTGGTTGATGGTTGCCGGCACAACTTGATTCCGTATGGCCAGCGCGCAGTAGATCGCTTCAATGGCGCCTGCAGCACCCAACAGATGTCCCGTTTGCGATTTCGTCGAACTGATTGGCATTCGATACGCGTGATCACCGAAGGCCATTTTGACTGCCTTGGTCTCCGCCGCGTCGTTCAGTTGCGTCGATGTGCCGTGAGCATTGACATAGTCAACCTGTTCCGGCTCGATCCCCGCGTTTCGCAAGGCGTTTTGCATGCAAATCGACGGTCCACGACCTTCCCGGTCTGGTGCCGTGATGTGAAAAGCGTCGGTGCTCATTCCGACACCGATCACCTCCGCATCGATGCGCGCGTTACGTTTCTTGGCAAATTCAAGTTCTTCAAGAATCAATATGCCGGCTCCTTCGGAACAGACAAAACCATCGCGGTCTGCATCAAAAGGTCGGCTCGCCTCTTCCGGTTGATCGTTACGCAACGAAAGAGCTCTTGAGTTGGCAAAACCGGCCATTCCCGAGGGGCTCAATGTTGCTTCGCTGCCGCCCACGACCATGGCGTCCGCATCGCCGCGCTGAATTGCGAAGTAACCATCTGCGATGGCGTGTAAACCCGTGGAACACGCGGACACAATGGCATAACTTGGTCCGCGCAGACCATGTTTGATGGCCACTTGCCCCGATGCCATATTGATGATGGCCGAAGGAATGTAGAACGGCGAAATGCGATTGTGACGACCCGTGTGGGCCTTCAGCGAGTTCTCTTCGACCGTAGCAATGCCGCCGTATCCTGAGCCGATGATGACCCCAATTCGGTTCGGGTCGGCCTCACTGGGCGTCAGCCCCGAATCCACCATGGCTTCTCGCGTTGCGGCCATGGCAAAATGGATAAAACGGTCCATCTTCTTGATTTCTTTGCGCTCGATGAAGTCGGCCGGATCCAAGCCCCTCACCTCTCCCGCAATTGTCACAGGAAAGTCGGGGATATCGAATCTGGTCAGCTTCCCTATACCGGACTTGCAGGCCAGGATGTTCTCCCAGTTGTTGTCTACTGTCAGGCCGATGGGAGTCACCATGCCCATGCCCGTTATAGCCACACGGCGTTCGGTTCCGCCCATGTTCTTCCTTCCTTCTGATGATGCACCGGAATCGCCCCCGCTAATGCTCTCTTCTGGGGGTGACAGCAGCCATAACGATCGCACATCCTGCGGTCGTCGGCAAGCGGTGATCGGAAATGTGAGCACCTTGGCTTGAGGGTTGCGCAACGTGGGATAGTATTGTGGGCAATCTCCATACTCGTCGGTAGAGTCAATGCTGGCGAAAGGAAAATCGGGAAGAGGAGCACCTTATGCGACTTCCATGCACAGTTGGCGCCATCATCGGGCTCTTGTATTGGCTGTCGGGCCAATCCGTGGCTGCCCAAAACGTCGCCACCGATCAGACCCAGCAATTGCGGATCGTCCACGTCAACTGGGCCACGGATGAGACGCGTCGCATCGAGCAGGGACCGTGTGCAGTCCCCGTGATTGCCCAGGTCGACGTAGTCGTGGCCGGAGGAGGCGTGGCCGGAGTGACGGCGGCGCTACAGGCGGCTAGCGAGGGGCTGTCTGTCGTGCTGGTCGAGTCTCGCAATTACTTCGGCTACGAACTTGCCGCGCCGGAACTCCCCACAACGGCGTCATATGAGCCCACTCCGGGATTCGCGCTGGCCGATCGGCTCTGTCGCCAATGGAAGCAGGGAGGGGCGTTTCCTGGAGAACGAGTCAACCCATACAGGCTGAAGGCCTCGTTGCACAAGCTGGTGGCCGACGAGGAAAGAATCAGACCGTATTTGTTCTCGTGGCCTTGTGGCGCGGTGATGGAAGGCAACGCGGTCCGCGGCCTCATGATGTCAAATCGGTCCGGTCGGCAGATCGTGTTGGCAAAAGCCGTAGTCGACGCCACAGCGGACGCCCGCGTGGCCGCTGCGGTGGGTGCCACGTTTTCCCAAACGCTCCGAGGTCGGAAGACCGTCAGACGTACGATCAGTCTTTCGAAGCACAACCCACTCACAGCGGGTGTCCATGACGTGCCCGAAAACCTAGGGTTGATGGGTAATCAAGTGCACGTTTTCGGCGAGAACAGCCAAGTCATCGAATACGCCCTACCAGCCACGATAGGCGAAGATATCGGCGCCGATCTTTCTGTAGCCCAAGCGGATTCGTTTGACCGCGGCATTTCGATGCTGGAGCACTTCGAGCGGACACCGACAGCGTTCCGGAACGGTCAGATCGATTCTGAACGACCGTTCCGCGACCGGGAACCCCGGTTCAGGTTCGGACCAGAGATTTTCGTCTGCCAGGGGCCAGTCGTTGCGTGTCGAGAGTCATTGCCCGGCGGTCCGTTTGACCTGACCGCGCTTGCCAACGCAAACTCCTGCCGCCCCAAGGGAATCGAAGGGATCGTCATCGCCGGTCGGACGGTCGCGGTGGCTGAAGAAATGGCTGGATTGCAGGCATTGGCGTGTAGCGGCGAGCGATCCGGTCGCGTCGCCGCGGAGATCGCGCGCAAGTCCCCTGGAACCGCGATCTCGAACGTGCGCGCGGAACCGCATGCCTCTACAGCATCGGCTGTGCGTATCGCGGAGACCCTGGCCGGGCCGGATCCGAGTCTCGCTTATCCGGTACTTGTCCAGCAAGCGGCGCAACTGCCGGTGATCCAACAAGTCGACGTTGTGGTTGTCGGTGGCGGTACATCGGGCGCCCCGGCTGCGATCGCCGCCGCTCGACAGGGTGCCAAAGTGGCTCTCGTCGAGCTGCTGCCCAACCTCGGCGGCACAAGTTCGAACCGGGTGACAGGATACTACTGGGGCGTCACTTGGCGCAGCAGACTGACGCAGGAAATCGACGATAGAATCCACACTTGGCTGAGGATACGGGAGAAATATCGTTTCAACGGCGAGGAGAAGAAAGTTGTCCTCCAGGAGTTGGC
Source organism: uncultured Pirellulaceae bacterium (assembly GCA_964617665.1). Classification (GTDB taxonomy): domain Bacteria; phylum Planctomycetota; class Planctomycetia; order Pirellulales; family Pirellulaceae; genus JADHUC01. The sequence goes on along the minus strand of CAZUAH010000537.1, from coordinate 1,664 downwards.
CGTTGCGGCGGGCGTAAAGATCTACTACCAGACCCTGGCGGCCGGGGCTGTCATGGAAGGTAACCGAATCAAAGGCGTGGTCGTAGAAAACGCCGCCGGACGGCAAGTGATTCTGGCCAAGATGGTCATCGACGCGACCGGCAATGGCGATGTCGCGGCGGCAGCCGGTGCAGCTTTCACCAAAGGCCGGAGCAGCGACGGCTTCCTGCATGAAGTCGACCGCAACGGTCTCCGGGACTCTACGAACGTCGAGGATATGACTGCCTTCCTGATGAAACGCCCGTCTTCATCGATCGCTCTGAATATCCGCGAAGGTCGCCTGATCACCGGCGACTACGTAGTGACCTTCGAGGATTCGATTCACGGGCGCAACTTTGCCGACCTGGTGTGCCGATGGCGGTCTAACTACGACACCCATTTCCCGAATTCAGCCAGCATGAGCGACCTGGCTCAGGACTGGGTGGCCCTGCTTGGCCTTTGGCGAAGACCGATCGTCGGTAGCATTCCCTATCGATCCATCTTGCCAAAGGGAATCGACAACCTTCTCGTGGTGAGCAAGTCGTTTTCCGTCGATCACGACACCAATCTGGGAGCCCGCATGCAGCGAGACCTCCAACACCTGGGCGAGGCAGCGGGTGTGGCCACGGCCTTGGCTGTCCGATATGAGACCACTGCCCGCGAAGTACCGATCGAGAAGCTTCAAAATGAGTTGGTGCTTATCGGCGTGCTCCGGAATGAGGACCTTAAGGCGATACACACGCCACCCGAGGAATTCGATCCTGACGCAGCCGCCGCCAAGCTGGGCAGCGCTGAGTCGTTAGAGGCGATGGTGGCCTTGTACTTGGCGGGCGAGACCACCGTGCCAGCTCTTCGGCCGTTGCTCGAGTCGGACAACGGGGATACTCGTGCCGACGCCGCATTGTTGTTGGGCATGCTTGGCGATCGTTCGGCCGTGCCCGAACTGTTGCGATGCCTTAGAGAAAGAAATCCCCGCACCCACAGATTCACTCTTGTGGATTGTTCTTCTCGGTCATCAGTGCCGATGTGGTACGCGTCAGCAATCCTCTTGGGACGGCTTGGCGAAGAATCCGCCGTGCCTTTGTTGGCGGACGTCATCAGAGACCCAGACACGTGTCCGCCGGACCTTGCCTCGTTTGCCATTGCTGCACTGGAGCGAATCGGCGATCCGGCCGCGGTCGAGGCAGTCAAACCATACCTGAAGATGGGCGAATCGGCGCCGATGGACAATGAGAATGAGTCGTTCGAACTGAAATGGGGTGTGCGGACAAACGCAGCACGTGCATTGGCCCGACTGGGCGACACGTCAGGCGTGCCCGTGCTGATTGCGTTGCTGGATGCAAGTCAGTCGTTGACGCGCGACTACGCCCAGCGACTCCTGGAAGAAATCACCGGCGAACATTTTGAAAAAGACCGCGAGCGCTGGCTGACGTGGTGGGATGAGCACGGGCGAGAACAAGATCTCAATCGCCCGTAGCTGCGTTCGCCAGAACGCGGGTTTTCCGGTACCGACCGCACTCAAGGTCTTCTGCTCTCATGAGAATTCGCGAGACTATCCGTCGTGTCCGAGACTTGGGAGGGCGAAGCTCCTGCTGAGCCGGATTTCTGGTGCCAACGCGCGGCTCGGCAGGAGCCTCGCCCTCCCG
>CAZUAH010000536.1:0-9505 GCA_964617665.1 uncultured Pirellulaceae bacterium | reverse complement strand
CCTTCAATCAAGCGATGGGGACGGGTGACTACGTGACCGCTCTGAACGAACTGGATCTCGCGTTGGAGGAGTTTCCGGACGACCCTGCGCTGCACAACAACAAAGCGTGGCTGCTCGCCACTTGCCCGGATGCAGAAATCCGCAACGGCAAACTGGCCGTCGAACATGGCCGCAAGGCATGCGAACTCTCCGACTGGGCGTTTCCAGAGTATGTCGATACGTTAGCGGCCGCGTATGCGGAAGCGGGCGATTTCGAGGAGGCTGTCCGCTGGCAACACAAAGCCATCGACGAAGGAGCGCCACATTACCAGCAGCAGTTCGCGGAGCGGCTGGCGTTGTACGAATCCGGCAAACCGTACCGACAGGATGCCCCATCGGCCGATCCTGTCGTCGACGAATCGTCTGATTCGTTTGACGAGACGGTGGCCGAGGAGTTCGGAGTGCGTGAGGGTGGGGGTGAACCAGTCGACGAAAGCAACGCAGATCGCGCAGGCAAACGCTGAGCGAACCTCTGGCGCCTGCTTGGTTTCCTTGGGATAGACTGTTACGCCCGGATTTGCAGCAGATGACAACGCCGTCAACCTGTCTCAACAGAACGGGCGATTCGTCGGATACGCCCGTCACCCTGTCAAACGTCCCGTGGAGACTCTGAGATTAAGAAAACATGTTGATATAGTGCGGTAGGTGATGATGCTCGACGAGATCTTTGCCAGCGAAGAGCAGTCGAGCCTTGCGTTTTTCAAACAGCGTCTTCTCTTGAGAGGCGGTTCGGTCAGCCAAGAGCTTCCCGTCTTCATCGCGATACGTCAGTTTCCCGACGCCGACGTAGCTTTGATCTTCGACGCGATTCACAAGGTCTTGGAATGACCGCAGCAATTTGGGCAAAAAGCGGCGCGGTATCGAAGAGAGGACATCGCTCATCACGCTTCCGTGTTCAAGGGTCGGCGGGACGTGCGGAACAATGTCGTCGCCGTATTCGATGCGGTGAACCGGCGTTTTAACGCTCTTGGCAAAAGTGGTGTCCCCGGCGCGTGGTGCGGCAAAGGTATACGATTCGCGCAGCGGGAAACCCTGGTCGGCTAGCAGCTTTGTGGCCAAGGTCGCTACGGCCCCCCCTTGGCTATGCCCTGTCACTACGATTGGTTTGTCCCCGTCCTTCGGCAGCGCCTTCATGACCTTCTCGGCGATCAAATCGAGCTGCTCGAAGAAGCCTTCGTGAACGAGACCGGGAAGGTTCGTTCTTGTGGTCAAAAGCTGCCTAATGCGAAAATTGTGCATCCAGTCAACAAGAGTGTCCCATTGAAACTCGCCATCCAGAGCCACGTTCGTAATGGTTCCCTGAAAAGCGACAACGACGATATCCGAGTATTCAATCACGCCCGCGAAAGATGTGGGTACGCGCTTGCTGTCCTTAATCTTCCTGGTCCGCTGTGGTAGCTTTCCGCGGAACTTGAGCAGCTCGGCTTTTCGCGAGGGGCGGAAGGCATATACCCACTGGCACACTTTGGCGAGCCGGACGGCCATCTTCTTGTCAATCGGCATCATTCAGTTCCTTTCTGGTTCGTACCGTGGTGGAGTGCTCCAAACTTCTTTATAGGTCCTCTAAATCCAAATTGCAGAACACCTTCTCATCTAGATGATTCCAAGTTTCATCTTGATGACGCTTCAGGACCTCCTGGAATCTATACCAGTCGGTCTTCTTGTACTCACGTGGGCTTCGCCATGTGTAAATGTCAGTAAAGGGATCCCACCTAGCTAGAGCTGAATCCGACTTGTCTCTTAATCCTCTCACTTGTTCATTTACCGCCTTCTCAAACCACGCATATTCATCGTACTCTGGCATATCATAGCCGAGCATCGTTTGGCTTAGTTGTTTGTATCGTTCAAGACGCACCGTCTTGTTTTTGTTGGACTGATCAATCTCTCCAACGGCTGACCGGAGTTCGCGGATCAACTCATTCTGGTCTTTCTTTAGAGCGCTAGCGGAGCAGTTCTTGTCAACAAAAAGACGATACTTCTTGAAAAGCTGCTTGGCCGCTGCCATAAACCGTTCTCTGTTGTCTATTCTGGAATTCGCAGTCAACAGCCGTTTGTCCTTCCAAACAAGCGCAGGCCAGTCCGGGTTGTGCCGCGCATCAGCATGCCCGATGTTGGGAGCCAGTCTTTCTATGACGCCCGACATAGAATTGAACTCATTGTAATAACCAATGAAGTTCTGATGTGCCCACGTATCAACATACGAATGCGTAGCAATGCCAATTCTATAAAGGTTCTCACTCTTGATTGCGGCATCGATAATGTAGTTCGCATTCTTGCTGTCAGGCGTTGTATTCAGCCAGTGCAGCGAACCATCTCTGCGCCGGGCATTTTTGTAATTGGGTTGCCCAGGAAGAAAGTGATAGAGCGGATATATTCGAAACAGTTTTGATTTTGGCTTGAGGATATTCATCGTCTGGCTGATGTAGTTTCGGAAAAACTGAGCCTTGTCTTTGTTGATCTCATAGATAATATCGTTGTCATCAACGTACTGAGACGAGTACGCGATAGTGAATGCATCGTCTGCGCCAAATTTCGCTTTGCCGGCAATGAGGAACGTCATGTGATAGTGAAATTCAATGTCCATGAGAATCTCCTTTTGCAGAAAATCAACAAGTCGAGAATTGTCGTCGTTTCCCTTTTCGTCTGCGCCATTCCGGCGTGTTGAAAACCAGGTTCACGTTCTCCGCATTTGGGCCTTTGTCGGGAGAGTATGTTTGTGGGAAGTCCTCCGAATTGCGTAGCCAGGTTATGTAGAATGCAATTCCCTAAATATCATAGGTAACCGAGAGCGGTCATGGTATCATGGGCAGCCCAAATCGTAACGGATTTCCTACGCAATTCGCCGACATAGAGAGCCTTGAGAGACCGTTTGAGTAGCGTTACCGACAGTTGATATCGAACGCATCTCGCCAAGCTGATCAGACCAGCGCCAGGCGCGAAACCAGGATGGTCAAAAGGGAAATGGCGACGGGGCAAGAGCGCGTTCGGGATAACAGTAGCGGGTTTTTCTCCGTTTGGACCTATGCTTCACGGCGCCGGAGACGCCACGCGTCCGTGCGACACGCACTAACTCAAGTACTCGGTCGCGTGATGGCCTCACGGTCGTAGAAATTCGATGAGCAGCCGCCCGACACCTGCAAAAGCGATCCTTTCTGAATTACACTCTGCCATGCGTTTAGCCCTTGTCCTGGTACGTGCAGTTTTGTCACAAACCACACATATACCGGGACTTGGGCCATCGCGCTAGTTCTCCTCCAAAAAGCGGATGAGTTCTTTCAGGCTAGGGGGCTTTCCGCGCGGCGCTCTGGCGGTCTCGATCGAAGATTGACAGCAGATTCGGCAGCAGCACGAGATCACCAACCAACGCTGCCGCCATGGCTATGCTGGCCAGTAGGCCAAAGTGGTACATCGGACGAAAGTCCGCGAATAGAAAGATTCCAAAGCCCAGGCAGTTCACCACGGAGGTAAGTACGATCGGACGACCGACTTCGCCAAACGTGGCGGAAAGCGCCTGCTCTGTCGTCGCGCCGCCTAGCCGGCGCCGGTGATAATGCATTACGAAATGCACTGTGTCATTTAGGCCGACGCCCAACGCCACGGTTGTTACCATGGCCGAACCGGAGTTCAGGGGCACGCCGAAGGCGCCCATCCAGCCGAGGACCACCAACACTGGGAAGGCGTTTGGCAATAACGCGATGAGGGTCATTCGAAGCGAACGAAACAAAACGGCACACAGCGCTGACATAACCAGGACTGCAACAACGAGTCCACGCGTGATGCCTCCCACAAGCCCCTCGGACAACAGGACTGTGTGGACCGCCGTGCCAGTGAGGATGCACTCGAAACGTTCTTCAGGGAGGGCCGCTCGGATCTCCTCGACTAGCGGCCGGAAGCCTGCTTCAGGGCGGCATACCATGAAAGTGACTCGCAGCGAGTCTTGACCGCTGAGATCCGTAGTCCAATCTTTAAACGTATCGTAGTAGACGACCCTGCGCAGCGACGCCTTGACGACGTCGAGGTTCAGTTCTACTTTCGGTGCCCCCTCGTGAACGCTCATTGTCGAGATGATCTTGCGGACTTCAGGCCGCTTGCGGATCTTCTCCTGAAAGCGCAGAGCGACGAGACTGTCTTTGTCGCGAGCGGCCTTGCGTTGTTCAGGCTCCTCCGGCGACTCTCTGGGAGTTAGGACAACGTCTACCATATACAGCCCAAACCTGCGCTCGTCAAAGTGCTTCAGAGCTTTGGTGATGCGCGAGTCGGCCTGAAAAAAGGCGTACGGATCGATGTCGACGTTTACCCACCGGGTGCCGTAGACGAGGGCGCACAGGATGACCAGCATCACGCCGATCACCGTGCGCGGACGGCGCGTCAACAGTCGCCGCCATAGCCGCAATCGGCCGGAAGACAGCCCACGCCCCGGTGCCGTGCGAAGCGGTTGGACCGCCATCCACATGAGAAAAGCGCCGAGGAAAGCAAGCACTGCGCCCGCAAACAGCTCGATTCCCAGTTCGCGAGCAGGTCCAAGCTCGTTGAATGCCAGCATCAGAAAGCCGATTCCGGTGACCAACGCGGCTCCAAGGCACGGCACCGCCACCCAACGTATGAAGTGCGAAGGTTCGCCTCGGACCAGGGACGGGCCTTGCGCCTCGCCAGCTGTCGCGGGATCGCGAACGGGCTCCGAATGGTAATGAGAAAAATGCACGGTGGTCGTGAATACGATCACTGCCATGAGTGTGGGCGCGGCCACCGTCATGGCGTTGAGCGTCCAATCCGCCAGGGCCACGCCGCCGAGCATAATACCGGCGCTCCACGCACCGCCCAAAACCGCCACGCCTACCGCGGATGGACTACGGAAACCCACACCCAACGCCAGCAGGGCCAACAACAACGACAGCGGTACAAGCGTGATGAGCAGATGGCTTGCGATCTTCTCGAGTTCGTATTGGACGACAGTCCCGCCCACCATGTGGAACGCCACATCGTCCCGTCGGTGCTTGTCCAAGACGTCGTAGGCGGCGGACACGACGCGACGGCGACGTGTGTTCATCTCTTCCTGACGGGCGCGCTCGTCGAGTCCCTCCGTCGTCTCCGTCTTCAACAGGATGAAATCCATCAGCGTCCGCCCGCGAGGGTCTGAGGGCCCGTCATCATAAAGCGTGCCGCGATACAACGAAAAGCGATCCTTTTGTCCCGGCTCGGCTGGTTTGATGAGATCGGTCAGCGGTACGTTCTCGATCCGCTTCGCGACCAACGAAACGTCGATGACTTGACTGACGCCCTCGATGCGCATCAGGTCGGCGCGCAACGCAGAGAGGAACTCGACATCTTCGTCGCGGATGTCGCGAAAGAATCGAAGCCCTAGCGCGATTGTGTCTGCGTATTCGTAGTGCTCGGAGAACTGGTGCCAACTCTCTACCGCGCTCGCCGGCGCCCAGCGCTCCGGCGAGTCGTTCATGGACAGGCCCGACGCTAGAAAGACAGCGGCCGCCAACGCCGCCATCGCGGTGAACAACGTGAGCTTCCGGAGGCGGAAGAGGAGATTCAGGAAATACTCAAGCATGACGGGGTTCAACAACTACGACTTCTTGTCGGTCACTCCGGAGAGGACCTCGCAGTCGGGCAGCGCCGCGCGCAGCTTGTCGGCCCCTTCGTCGGTTACTTGCGTGTTGGTCACTTCGAGCCGCGTCAGCTTCTTCAGGCCAAGGATGTTCTCGATCCCGGCGTCGGTGACCGGAGTGCGTCCCAGGTGAAGGAAGACCAGGTCGACCAGCGGTTTGAGCTTCGGCAGCCCGGCGTCGGTGATCTTTGTGTTGTCGAGGTTCAGCTTGGTGAGTTGAGTCATGGTGGTAACATGATCCAATCCGGCATCCGTCACGGGTGTCCAGTAGAGATTCAGGTCCGTCAAGGCAGCGATCTCCTTAAGATGAGACAGTCCCGTGTCGTCAACGCCGGTCTTGCTCACGTCCAGAATCGCGAGCTTGGACGCCGACTTGAGGTGACGCATTCCGTCGCCGGTGATTGGGTTATCGCCGATACGCAACCGACGCAGTCGCGGCAGAGCGCCGAGGTGTGCCAGCCCTGCGTCGGTGATCTTGGTGGCCGACAGGAACACCTGCTCGAGACTTTCCATCGACTTGAGCTTCGCGAGCCCCGCGTCACCCACGCTAGTCTTGTCGAGCTTCAAGACTTTGAGCTGCTTGAGCCCCGTGATGCTGTCGATCGCAGCGTCGGTCACCTCCTCGCCCGAAAGTTGCAGGTCCTTGAGCGACTCCATTCCCACGAGCAGCTTCGCCGCCGCGTCGGTAGCCTTTCCGTCGCCGATTTGAACGACGATTACGTTGTCGTTGTCATCAAGTCTGACTGCGGCGTCCAAAGCCTTCAGGGCGTCGATCGGGTCCTGTGATTCTCCTTCCGCCGGCGCAACGGTCTCCCCCTTCGCAGCCGGCGAATTCCCCGTGCCGTCGCCCATGCGGGAACCATCGTTGCAGGAGGCAAATGAAAGGACCAGCGCCAACAGTGCGACATGATAGACAATGCGTTTCATGGCAGTCTCGATTCAATGAGGTGTGGGGCAGCTCCAGCGGCATCCGATGAGCGGAGTATAACAGCGCCGTTTTGCCCGCAACACCCAACACCGGGGATCGGCACCCGGGAATGCTGACGTCATAAACTGGCAGGGTCATTCCGACTCGGAGCCGGTAGCCGCCGGTGGTGCAGCACGGCCTTGATCGGCCGTGTCTTGGGGGAGTTTCTTCCCCTGTTCTCCGCTTTTCGTTGGCTGCTTGTCGAACTCGACAAAGTCCTTCACCTGGAGTTCGTAGATAGTGCCGCCTGGCATCATGTCCGGTACCATCACCCAGAGGGTGACCTTGTCCAGATGGGCGCGGTCGGCGGCAAAACCGACGACGACGCGTCCCGGCTTCGACCGGTCCTCCAGCAACGGCGCGGTCACCAGAGGCTTCTCGCCTTCGTTGATTCGCAAATCAACGCGGCTGAACTTCTTCAACTTACCCTTGATCGCGAACTCAAGCTCGACCCTGACGGCGTTGGGGCCGGCCGCCTTCGACCGGATTTCCATGCCCAATTCCTTTGCCCGCTCCTTGGAGACCTGCCCGATCGACCACAGGGCGAAGCACGGGCTGGGGGCGACGACAAGCAGGACGATCAAGACTAACAACGACAATCGTAGCTTTCGTACAAACACTTCAGGTCTCCTTATGTCAGTCCTCGAACCGCTTGTCGATAATCGGGGTATCTGCTGGGAGAGGAATACGGTTCAAATCAACGATATCTCCATCGACGATCAGCCAAATGTTCCGTGTCTGATAGGGAGGATGCCAGATGCGAACACCCGCGTTGAGCGTGCCCAGATACTTGTGGGGACCACGCAACAGCGTGATGGGAACTCCTTCGCTTTTGATCTTCAAGATATGCGGCCAAGCAGACTCGAAGTCCTCGTGGTTGGTGAAAGGGATTTCGTAAAACGTCAAGTCGGCCAGGGAACCCCGTAGAGTGCGGGATTGCTCTCGCAGCGGCTCCAATTCCTCCGGCCAGCTTTTGGGCCACGTTCCTCTATCAGCGACTAACCAGTCCGCATGCGCGGGACTAGCCACGCAAACGATGATGGAGGCGACGAAAACGAGCGCAAGGGGAGCGGCAGATGAAAATCTACCCGTGGGGCGAGCTTCCAGCTTGCCTTCCCCGACAAATCCGCAAGCTGGAAGCTTACGCCACAGCACGAAACCAACTGCCGCTCGCCTAAACAGTCTCGGCAGTTTCGTAGCGGATGTGCGACGCGACATGGTAACTCCGTGGGTTTATGTATTGGCAGACACCCGTCGCTTCCTCTTTTGTCAGTCCTCGAACCGTTTGTCGATGATCGGGGTATCGGCTGGTATGCGAATACGATTCAAATCGACGATATCTCCGTCAACAACCAACTCAATCTCGAGTCGAGCCCTTCTCAGGTCCCTTCGTTCCCCATTCTCTGGATTCCACGAGGCCCATTTACCATTGTCATCAAAGACGTATTCGGGCGGGGCGCCCGATTCCGACTTGACGTGATCAGGCCAGGGAGGACCAATTCGCAGGAATTCGCCAGAATCGTCCGCCCCTGTGATTCCACCACGGGGAGTGACAAGACCTCCTGTCCGAGGAGCATGTATGCGAACACCGGCGTTAATCGTTCCACCAAGTTTCTTGTGCGGACCGCGCAAGAGGGTAACGGGCGCTCCTTTGCTCTTGAGCTTCACAATATGCGGCCAAGCGGACTCGAATTCCTGCCGGTTGGTGAAACGGATTTCATAGATCGCAACCCAGGAGGCCACCAACGTGCGTGATTGCTTTCGCAGCGGTTCCAGTTCTCTTGGCCAGCTCTTCGGCCACCGTCCTTCGTTAGCAACAGAATACAACGCATGCACGGGCTCGGCCGTGCAAAGCACGATTGAGGCAACGAAGACAGACGTGAGTAGTTTCGGTGGTCCCACAATGGGTGTGCGACGCGACATGTCGTCTTCCTGGATTTGAGTTCTTGGATAACAAGTGATTCGCCAAGCGATGAGATTGTTGCTGGTTCTGGAAGAAGAAAACTCAGAAACGAAAAGCAATTCACCGCTTGCCTGCCAGGATGGCATCAATCTCCGGTTCGAATTTGATGCTGTATAGTCCAGCGTACCGGAATTTGCCCGCCATGTACTGGGGGGAGAGCAAAACGACCCATTCCTTTCCGATGAACACCTCTGGATCGGTTGGCGTCCGGGTGGTGATGACCTTATCGGGCAGCTTTCCCTTGAGTACACGTGTCACCCGGAACGTAATCAGGTTCTCGCGTGCGTCACCTGGTCTATTCGGTGGAGCGAGATCAGATTTCAGGGCCGTTGCGACAAGGATCACCTTGGCTTCAGCTACGCTTTCCTCGAGCGATCGACGCGCGAGGGTGCGGATCCGGGGCTCGCCCTGACTAAGACTGCTAAGTTGAGTTGCGGACAAGCTGTCATTCTCGCCTTCCGTGGCCTCTCTGGCGAAATCAGGTTTAGCCTCCTTGAGGCGATCCGATTTGGAGGCAATTCGGCTTTCGCTAAGAAGTGCCATACTGGTTGAATCAGGTCTGGACGCAATTTGGCTTTCGTTTTCGACGAGACTCTCGTTGATGACGAGAGCCTCGGACCTACTTTCAGCGAGGCTCATGTTATCGACACCATCGTCTGTGACTCTCCTCAGGATGTCCGTACTCTCGTCCGGGCGCGCCGAGGGGGTCGAATCGGTCTCTGCTTGTTGAGCCACTTCGTGATTCGTCTTCGGGCTTTCTAGGGTCGAGATCCAAACGACGGCGACGACCAACACAGCCGCAGCGGCGACGACGAGGCCGATTGCCAACGGCGAGCTGTGAGTTCTCGCTGGCGTCGACGGCAGCGCCGCCTCGGCCTGCAATCGTGCGATCAAGTCTGCGGAAAACTGATCGTCAAGC
>CAZUAH010000535.1:0-9529 GCA_964617665.1 uncultured Pirellulaceae bacterium | reverse complement strand
TCGATGATGCGGTCGATCGTTTTCGGAGCACTGTTGGTGTGCAGCGTGCCGAAGACCAACGTACCCATACTGGCGGCGCTGATCGCCAAGCTGATGGTCTCCAAGTCGCGCATTTCGCCCACCAGCACCACGTCCGCGTCCTGACGCGTCACAGCCCGCAAGGCGGCGGCGAACGATTCGGTGTGCGTACCGACTTCGCGATGCGTGATCATCGATTTATTGTTCTGATGCACGAACTCGACCGGGTCCTCGATCGTTACGATGTGTTTGCTGTAGCGGCAATTGATGTGATCGATCATGGCCGCAAGCGTTGTCGACTTGCCGCTACCCGTAGGCCCAGTGACCAGAACAAGCCCGCTGCGCATTTCGGTCATCCTTGTGATCACTTCTGGAAGCTTAAGCTCTTCGATCGTGAGGATCTTCGTAGGAATCAGCCGCATGACCGAGGCGTAGCCGGTTCGCTGGAAAAAATAGTTGCACCGGAACCGAGCTTTGTCCTCGATGCCGTACGCAAAATCGAAGTCCAGACTCTCCTCGTAGCGTTCTCGCTGGGATTGGTTGCATATCTCAAACAAGTAGTCCGCCAGCGACTCTTCGGTCAACACATCGTGTTCTTCCACGGCGCGGACTTCGCCGTCGATACGATACTTGGGCTTCTGGCCAACGACCATGTGCAAGTCAGATGCGTCGACCTCTTGCATGTTCAGAAGTAATGGATCGATCTTCGCGGCCATAGCCGTACTCCTATGCTTGCGCAAGCCCTCGTTGGACCATTTTCTTGTCTTCTGCGCGCGATAGCGCGTCTTCTTCGGAGATGCGTCCCTCTCTGGCCAGTTGAACCAGAGACTCCTCCAGCAGGACCATGCCGTGCTGTTTGCCGGTTTGCATCAGGCCGCGAATCTGGTGCACTTTTTCTTCACGAATCAAATGCCCAATGGCCTGCGTATTGACCAGGATTTCCAGAACCAACTCCATGGATTTCCCGTCCTTGCTGGGCATTAACAGTTGCGAAACAATGCCCCGCAACGATTCGGATAGCATGGCTCGAATCTGCGGCTGCTCCTTGGGCGGAAATACATCCAGCACGCGGCCGATGGTACGTATGGCGTCCGGCGTGTGCAGTGTGGCCAGCACCAAGTGGCCGGTCTCGGCCGCCGTAATGGCCAGCGACGTGGTTTCCAAATCGCGCATTTCACCGACCATGATCACGTCCGGGGCCTCGCGCAGTGCGGATCGTAACGCGTTGCTGAACGATTTGGTGTGGACGCCCACCTGCCGCTGGTTGACATGCCCCATCTTGCACAGTTGGACGAATTCGATGGGGTCCTCGACCGTGATGATATGTTCGGCTCGTGTCGAGTTGATCCGGTCCACCATGGCAGCCAACGTGGTGGTCTTTCCGCTTCCTTTCGGGCCGGTGACCAGCACAATGCCGACGCGGTAATCGGTGAACTTCATTACTTGTTCCGGCAAATTCAGTTCTTCGAACGTCGGGACCTCGTTGGGGATCGCTCGGAAGATGGCATCGATGCCACGATGTTCCCGCAGGTAGTTCGCGCGATAACGGCCCAACTGCTCGCCGCCGTCATAGCTGAAATCCAAATCCTGGGTTTTCAGAAAGTGATCGCGCTGCTCTTCGCTAAGAATCTCCAGCAACGATTTTTCGCACTCAGCAAGGGCTAGAGACGGACGCGGCAGCGGCCGCAGCATGCTATTCACTCGAACCACGGGAACCATGCCAGCCTTGATATGCAAATCGGACGCGCCCGCCTCAAGTGCGTCCTGCAGGAGACAGTGAAGTAGCTCGGCGCCGGCATCCGGCAAAGGGATCGTCTCACCGCTGACTTCGACCGATGGTTCGGCTGCGGCTTCCGGTTCCGGCTCAGCTTCTTCTTCTGCGGGGTCCTCTGGCGGTCCGGCCGCTGCTTCCGGTTCGGGCGCGGGCTCTGGTTCAGGCGGTTCGGCCGGCGCCAACTCTTCCGCCTTAACCGGAGCCTTTTCCGGTCCGTCAAAAAGATCGTCCAACGAGTCGATCTGTTCGGCGAAGAGCTTGTCCAGTTGCTTCTGGTAAACTGCCAGGAATTGTTCTGCCTTCTTCTCGGCCAGAAGGCCTCGATCGACCAATAGCTTTATCGCTTCTTTGGGATCCTCCACCTCGGCCAGCAGAACATCCACTTCCGCTTCGGCTAATAGCTTGTTGTGTAAGACGATTCGCTTGAAGACTTGATGGGTCGGCTTGGACATGGCAGATTCCAATGATAAGGCACGTGGAGTTCACCTGCACGCCGCATCCTATGATAGCATGCGCGAAGTGGGCAGTATAGCAAGCGCGTCGACTTCAGTGTCTGTTCGGCTACAATTGTTGGGAGCAGTCGGACATGGATAGGGGTAGGAAAGACCGGTCTCCCCTCCCTCCGAACCGTACGTGCGGTTCTCCCGCATACGGCTCTCCAGTCAGTGGTTCACCTCGTTTAGGATTGACAAGCGAGTTCATGAGCTGTCTTCAGGCTAGACAACTTATGTTCGCCAAAGAAGGCATTGGGCCAGCGTTGAAAGTCTCGGCCTTTGGGAATCCCGGGACGCTTCTGCTGCTTCTTCAGAATCGCACGCAGACGTTGACGGATGAATCGGTCCAAATCCTCGAACACATACCGCTTGGTGGTGTGCTTGAAATATTCGAACCAGCCGCAACCGGAAACGACGCCGCGACGCACATTGGCGGCCCCATCCATAGATTGCCTTGAGCTCGTTGATGCTGACATAGCATCGAATCTCTTTCGGCTATTTCGCATCGAAGACGCGCACTTCGACCACGTGCACGCCGCGGTTCAGGTTGTGGTGGAGCATATTCACGCGCACGTAGCGGGCCGTGACCGGGTCGAAGCGATGGTCGTCGCCGCCCGGCGTTGCGGGTGTGTTGTTGCGGGTCATGTCTGCGACCTGTCGCCAGGCCTTGCCGTCTTCGGATACTTCGACCGAGTAGCGGTAGTACCGCTGGCCGCCCCAATACGGGAACATGTGCACGCGATTGATCTTCTTCGGTTCCTCCAGGTCGATTCGCAGCCAGGCCGGGTACGGATCTGTCTGCCAACTGGACGCGAGATTGTCGGCAACGCCGTCCACGGCAAGACCGGCGGGGTACGCCTCCAACGATGCCGAGGCGGTCACCGGCTTCCCGACGGCAATCCCCAACGCCTTGCGATCGAAACTGCCGAATCGCTTGACAAACGCAGTGCGGCGCTGGTCGGTCGTCAGTAAGCCCGGCGGTTCGACCGGATATGGCTTACCGCCCTCGGCAACATACGCGGCGAATCGACGGGCGTATTCCTTGACGAATGCCCGTCGCACCAAGTCGAAGCTGAGCGGCTCGGGGGGATGGTCTTTCTCGTCGGCCAGGAGGAACGGTTTGCCCGCACGGCTTGGATCGTAATTACCGTCCTCCACAATGAAATCAAATTCGCTGCGGTAAGCCTTGAGGATGTCCTGGAAATTGTTGTCGTGCGCACTGGGCCGCGGACGCCATTTGACAGACGCGTTTGTGACGTCGGGCGTGAAGAATAGCAGTCCGTCTTTGTCGAAACAGCGGCTGGCGTTAGAGGAGAACGATTCGAGTTCCACAGAGTAGGGTATGCGGAAGACCAAGTAGCGCGGCGGGTGATGGAAATCGCCCTGGACGGTTAAAGTCGCTCCGTCGTCGGCAAAGGTCAGCGTGCTTGAGACCCACCCCATTTCCGTCGGCGCATTGCGAATCGCGACCTTGCTGCCAGTTTCGATCCAACTGGGCGAGATCAGCGAGTAGAGGTAGAGGTCTGGTTCATTCTCGTCGATCCCCGTTTGCCCGCCGTATTCGCACACCATCATGTTGCGGATGAACAGCGCAGTCTTGGCTGCGGCCCAGGCATGTGGCGGCGGGCAACTGGCCGCCGGGGTGCGTGTCGACCACGGCACGACCAGGTTCTCGAACCCTTCGTGCGTCGAGCCGTTGTGCAGCAGCACGTGATACAGATCCAGCAATGCATGTTTCTGATCTCCGATCGCCCGATACTGTTGTGCCTGGTTGAGCGTCACGTATTGGTGGACGTGCATGCCGTTACGGTAGCTCATGACGCCTTCGCGGTACTTGCGGGCGCGGATAATGGCCAGCGTTTTGACCAGCCGCGGGTCATCGGGGTCTAGCAGCTCTGTCGGATAGACCAGCAGGTTGTTTTCCCAATCTTGATTGGGATACATGTTCACCGCGCCGCCCGTGCGTCCCTGTACCCAGCCGGCAGTCCAGTCGTACAGCCCCGAACGGATGTATCCTTCCTTGTGGTAGATGTGGTCGATCGCCTCGATGATTGCTTGGCGATATGTTGTTTCAGCCCTCGCCCATGCATCGGCGTCTTCGTTCTCGCCAAGGATATGTGCCGCCCGGATCGACGTCCGCAGTGCCAGCAATGCGAACAGATTGTGGCAGGTGTGATGGCCAGTCACCATCGGCGCGTCGTAAGGAATGGACGGGCGAATCAAGCCATACTTGTTGTTGGTTTTGTGGTCGTTGACGATGAACTCGGCACCCTTGCGAATCGCCGGGTACACCCGGCGACCGTACGTCTTGTCGCGAGTCATGACCAGATGATACGCCAGGGCGAACAGCCCTTGTCCGTGGGACGTGACGATGTCGTCGTTGCCGCGGTTATGCACGTCGATGAACATGCCCGATGGATGCTGCTTGCGGAGCAACCAGTCGACGTTCGGTTCGCTGAAGGCGTACAGCCCGGCCGTATCGTAGGCCAGGAGCATATCGATGTAGTCGTTCAGGAACAGCGCATCGTACGGCAACCCGCTGCCCTGACGCTTGCCGCCGCCATCGGATCGAGTGGCCAGGATCAAATGCACCATCGCGGCGCGATACGAATCGTTGACTCGCTTTTCAGGGATCTCCAATTCAAAATCGACGAACAGATTCGTCCAGTACTGCACGGTCCGGTCAAGTGTACGTTGGTAGTCGGCTGCGGCCACCGCAGCGATTTGTTCCGCATTGGTCAACGGCACTCGCGGAATTTTGAACACGGCGCTGGAGGTCTGGCCCGGTTCGAGCGTGCGCCGATACACGCTGAAGCCCGTCGCAACACGGTCGGTGATGTGATGATCCGCGGCGCTATAGCCGCCCTGGCAGGGCATATCTGCCACCGCGCGGGTGTCCGCTCCCGGTGAGAACATATAGACCAACTTGCCGTTACGAGTCAGTCGGTCGGTGCCCATGACGAAACGAGTAAGCGGCGTGATCGGTTCCCGCACCTTGCCCAACCGGAAGTGCCCCGCCGAGCCTCGAATCGCCGCGGCTACGACGCCTTCCATCGGCGATCGACCTGTATTTGCCATCGTCAGCCGCGCGAATTGCACCAGGTTAGTCCGGCCCAGTTCGGGCAACTCCGCGCTGAAAATCTCCAGCTGATAGTTCACCTTCCCGTCTTTCCAGCCGTAACCAACCACGGGAATCCACCCATCGCAAAATGTCTTGTTGCGGGCCATAACCGGCTGCAGCGTCTTGCCAAAGAAGAACGTCAACTCGGCGTATCGTGTGTATACGGCGCCGTCGTAGGTCACCTGGACCGGTTCAGGGACAAATGGCAAGCCGATCACGGTCGTCGATTGGGCCGCGTAGCACCATTCCTGATCCGGTCGATCAATCGCCGGATCGAACATCTGGCCAGCGACATGTGATGATGCACAGACTGACAGGCAAAGGGCAAACGCAACGCGTATCGTGATGTGTTGATGATGGGAATGCAGCATGATGAAAGCAGTGTCAAGTGGTGAATGACGGATGTTGTTAACAATACGGTTTGACCCGCATACAGATCTCCCTACTTCTCAGCAGCGAACGAAGGCTGGAACGAATTCGGCGAGTGGTTTTGGCTTGGGTCATGGGTGATCTGCAAAAATGAGATTGACCACGAAAACGTCGGTGGCAAGGAATACGGAGAGGACGGTAAGACGAACGAACAAATCACGTAGTGTGAATCGCCAACGGTGTGGCAGGAAGTCCTCAGCCAGTCCCTCCCTCGCATGATAACGACCTCCCGCCAGCCCGCCTCCCAGGGCGCCAAACAATGCCGGGAGTAACAACCAAGTCCACGCGTCAATCAACGATGCGCCGCCCGATACAGAAAGCGCTGCAGTGAAGCCGGTCAAACCTCCAGCGAGACCTCCCAATACTACTCGAAGTCGGGACAACCAGAAACACCAAGTCACGAACGCCACGTGAGCGACCGTGAACGCGCCAAGAATGCTCGCAAGCACAACGCCAACGATCAAGCAAAAAATGCCACCTGGCAGACCAGCCCCCCAACAGCCGACCAGAAACCCATAGGCGCCCCCTGCCACTGTCGTTCCAGCCCAGACGAAGAACCAAAATGGGAGCGTCGTGTAATCGGGGATTCCGGTGATCCTCTCGATGGTCTTCGAGTTGTCCGTGGTGTCAGGCATAACAGGTATCATCTGTTTGACCAAAGCGGACAACGCCAGCATACCATTTTTCACCTACCAGTAGAAAGAAAAGACCAAAGGCAAGGCACTTGTGGCAGGCCGATTGACTACCAACCGACACGGAGTTTCTTCACGGGACTGCGGGGGAGCACACGGCGGCCATTCATGGCCGCTTTTCGCGGAAGGCGATAATAGACCCGTCGTTTACGGCGGGGCCAAAAAACGACGAGCACCTCTCCTCTCACGCACACTCCGTCAGGGGCCATTTGTGCCGGATCGGAGTGAGAAATTGTCCAGGTAGAACGCCGTTGTGTCGTTGGCGGAACTGGTGAAGCCGACCCAGTTGAGCTTGTCGAATTTGGGGCTCACATAACTCAGATCTGCGAATACGCGCGGCGACTCGTTCGGCAACGTGACACGAAGCGACCAGGGATTGGCGTCTTCCGTTCCTGGCATCGCGGCGATCTCGAAACGCACCCATGCGTTGGTCGGCATGTCGAGTTCGGTGTCGTTCCCGACGAGGAGCTTCCCGTTTCGGATCGTGAACCGCGGACCGGTCAAATACGGCGAAACGCTCCAATCGCGCCATTCGAATTGTACATATGAACCCGGTTCCACTCGCATGTCGAAGGCATTCAGCACCGGTCCCTCGGTGTAGTTCATGCCGCGATAGACGTAATGTGGGTTGTAGACGCGCGAGAGTCCCGGAGCGTCGGAAATCTTCAGGCACTGTCTGCCGCTGGCGGCTTGTTCGTCGCACACCAGGATCGAATCGCCTTTGCCTTCTACGTGGAGTTCCGCTCCTGACGGTGCTTTCCCGACCGCGTTGAACTCGAAGTCGTCGTGGATTGCCAGCGGCGGCGGATCGGGTGCGATTTCCAGCGGCGGGTAGGTGACTTCGTTCGCCTTCGCGACCCACGCCGGATCGCTGTGCACGCCAGCTTGAGTGTAGTCGAACGGCTTGAAGCCGATCTTCAGGGCCGGTGAATCAGACGCAAGATGGAAATCGCACTGCTTTGGGTCCTTGAACTTCGGGTCGGCAATGATCGAGCCTTGTTCGTGACCCGCAGCCTGCCAGTCTTCCAGTGACTTGCCCACAAAGTCCACTTTCTGATCCGCCGCGTTCCAGAAGCAGTTGTTGCGGCTGACGTGTTTGATCTGGTCCCATCGCCCGGAGAGCAGCACACCCGTGTCCCAGTACACGATGTTATTCTCGAAGGTGAACGACAGGTGATCTTCCACGCGAGTTGCCTGGACCTGGTACAGCTTGCTGAGAGCCAGGATGTTATTGCGGATCACGTTTTCGCGACCGTAGTGCTGGTGAAAGCCGCCTGTCTTGACCCGATAGACCAGGTTATTCTCGAACAAGATACCCGTGCTTCCTTCGTCGGTGTACAAGCCCCAGCCGCCATACGAATAAGCGTACACATCGTGGAAGACGTTATTGCGTACCACCGTGCCTTCGGACGGGCCGAGCGTGTAGATGCCGCCCATGTCACTGAGCATGCCCCAGCCGATGTGATGTACGTGATTGAAAGCGATCGTGTTGCGTTTGGCGAGGCTCTCGGCATAGCCCCACCGCCAGCCCACGGATATGCCGGTGTAGTACAGGTCGGCGATTTCGTTGTGTGTGACCGAGTTGTCGCCGCTTTGACCGATCCAAACGCCGACGGCACAAGGAAAGATGCGACCACCGTGGCGAATGATGTTGTTGTCAACGGTAATGTGGCTGGTCCGTTCGACCTCGCGGGACGCGATACCAGTTTCGCCGATCCGCACGCCGCCTGCGCCGAAATCGTGCAAGAAGCAATGCCGCAACGTGCAGTCGCTGCAGGCCTTGCGGAACCACACGACGTAGATGCCCACGTGCCCGATCTCGCAATCCTCCAACACCACATGCCGCGCTCCGTCAAGCATCACCATGGCTTCGATCGGCGAAGCGGCTTGCGATGCTTCGAAACCGCCCGGCGGCGTAATCCACTGGCCGTGTTGGAACGTCAATCCTTTGATTGTCACGTGCTCGACGAACTTCTCCGCACCCGGGTCACCTTGGATTGCAAGAAAACGGTCGACTACCGGCGCGACGACGTCTGCCTTTGTCATGTCCTCGCCGGGCAGCGGCTTGTAGTAGAGCGTGCCGTTGCGTGCCAGGAACCACTCGCCTGACGCGTCTAATGCGCCAAGGAAGTTCTCCAAATGGTATCGCGAATTGCGCCGCCACGGATTCCACGCTTTCATCCCCGCGCCGGTCGTAATCAGCGAGTGCTGGTCGTCGTCCAGTCGGTCCACAAATCGGCGCGTGTTATCCCATTTGTGGTAGATCATGAAGTTCACGTCTTTGAGTTCTTCAGGCTGAAGGTCGGCGAGGATCTGAAAATCGTCCGCCCGCATCCGTACCGACTGACGGGCTCGCTTGGGCCGGCGCGGCGAGCCTCCCTCGAGCGTTTCCTGACGCACGTCCTGGATGTAGAAGTAAAACTTGTTCGGCGACCGGGCACGTGTTGCACGGCGGCCATTGACAAACAGTTGCTCGAAATACCAATTGCCCGCGGCAACTTCGGGGATATGCGCCGTCCATACGCCGTTCGGTCCCGCTTGCCAGCCGCGGATCGCACGTCCGCCAGTGAACACAGGCCGCGCGTTAGGGGCGGCTTGATAGACGACGGGCGACTCCTTCGTGCCGCTATCCTCTGGCAACAGCACGAACGGTTCGGCCAGTGTGTAACGACCGTCGGCGACAATCACATGCACGGGCTCGGCAAGCGGGCCTTCGGATTTCAAGGCCCGTACCGCATCCCTCGCTCGCACGAGCGTGGCAAACGGCTTGTCTTTCGAGCCGGGATTCGCGTCGTCGCCGGAAGGAGCAACATAGAACTCGGCCGCAGCAGCGGTAGTCACTGTGAGAAACGCGAGTAGAACAACAAACAATCTCAACATGGCATGCAGACTCCAAATACGATCTAGTGAAGACGATCCATCTACTGGACCGTCTATCGATCAATGTCAGTTCGGGTGGCCGGGGCTGGACTGAGCGTCAGCGAGGGAAGCCCCGGGGTTT
>CAZUAH010000534.1:0-9545 GCA_964617665.1 uncultured Pirellulaceae bacterium | reverse complement strand
GCCCACGGGCACGAAGGAACGACCCGAAGACTCGTTTGTTGCCTATGTGCGTGATATCTCTGCAAGCGGCATCGGTCTGATGCACGAGCATCCTCTTGAGCAGGACACAGTGCTTCTGGACTTTGAAGCAAAGAACAATGTCTCCATTCGATTTGCAGCCGAATTGCTTTGGTGTAAGCAGCAAGCGGACGGCAGATATTTCAGTGGGGGAAAACTCACGGAGTTGGCCACTCCAGTTTCTGACTTGTCGTCGGAGAACGAACCCGGACGGCCGCTCGTTGCTTCATTCCAAGAACCGCCTGGGCATCTGCTTCCGCGGCAGCCCGTGGCTGGCGGTCAGCATGACAGTGTCGGAAAGATGAAGGAGTCAACCGCATCAGACGATTCCAGAAACGCAGAACTCGCAAAGGATATGCCAGCGACTGAAAGTACGCTGTCCGATGAACGGTTTGCAGAGGGACGCGGCCTGTCTCGTGCCGAAGAAGCGCCAGTGCTCGGAAAAGGGAACTGGAAAGAGGTTGTGTTAGACGCGATCAAAGAACTGCCCGAAAACTTGCAGGCTTCGATCGGCTACTTCTCCAAATCCGAAAACGTTATGAGCGTCACCGTGGCAGGAGAACACTTCTCGGCAGATGATGGCCAAAGCGAGTCCTGGGTGAGCGAAGTCGTAATCACATACTGGAATTCGCTGCACGACCGCGATCGATCGTGTGAATCTGGCTCAATCTGTAGGGCAGGCGAGGAAGCGGAAGAACAGGCGGAATGGCCAGTCCTTTCAATAGGAGGCGAGGCCGAGGTTTTGCCCAACGGCCTGTGTCGAGGCCACGCGTCCATCGTTTCGTTCAAGCGTAAGGTCCAAGCTGCGATCCTGGAAGAGCTACGGTCCCGCAGCGGTGAGCGTATGACGGTTAAGAGCCTGAGGTAGAGAGGCTAATCGCCGCCGCAAAGAGCGATACACTTTACTGCAAAACATGGGGAACCTCAGACAGGTTCTCCCGATAATGGCAAACCGGTCGCGAGGCCGGGACGCAAAGCCATGGGTCTCTCCGAGATCGCCAGGTTACCGAAGGATTACCGTTATGTTCATGCGCTAGTCGATGGGCGTGCAGACTGCACGCCTGCTGCGGCGCATATTGTGTCTGAGGGGTGTCATGTTCTGCGCTCGCCCTGGCTTCGCCAAACCTCCTCGCTCCGGCGTTCCCAGCCGAGGCGTCCTCTGGGGGCCGATCGGACGTCTACTCACACCGCGAAGCTTCATACGGAGCCACGTTCTTAATCGCCTCTTCCTTGTCCGCTCAAGGCTGCCGTATCCAAGGAACTCGGATACGCGCGCAGCAAGGGCACGCGGCAACTAATCATGCGTTTCGAAATATCCGACTTGAGTCACGAGCGAACAACCATATTCAAGGGAATCGCGATCCTTTTGATCGTGACGCACGCGTTCTTCCATTTAGTGGACGAAACTCCCAAAGAGAACGAGTTTAGCTTTCAGCGAGCAAACTTCGATGCCTTCGTGGCCACATTAGTTTCGGCGCCGGAAGAATCTGTCAGGAACTTCTCGTCGTACTTGGGGCACTTCGGTGTCCAGATGTTCATCTTCCTGAGTGCTTTCGGCCTGACACGAAAATACGCTTCCCAGCGTCTTCAGTGGTTTCCCTTTGTGAAGTCTCGCTGTAAGAAGCTTTATCCACCGTTTCTGCTGGCTCTCGCTCTGTGGGCATTCGTCGCATGCAGTGTGCTGGGGCCAATCTCGGCGCCGTATGATCACTGGAAGTCCATTCTACTGAAGGTATGCCTCGTCTCGAATTTCGTTCCCGGTGAGGTATTTCGGCCGGTTGGCCCTTGGTGGTTCTTGTCGTTTATTTTTCAGTTCTACGTCATTTTTCCGCTGCTGGTCGATTTGCAGAAACGCTACGCCGGCAAGGGGCTATTCTGCCTCGCGGCCGGTGGAGTCTTGGCAAGCATGACGCTAAATGCCTTTCTGCTGGAGAACTTCGACATCTACCTGTCCGCCACTATACTAGGCCATCTGCCGGAAATCGCTCTGGGTATGCACCTGGCACGACAAACCAAGCCCGTACGAATGGGAGGCTCCTGGCTGCTGGCGAGCATTGCAGTCTTTATCCTGGGTAACCTGTACGAACCTTGGTGGCATTTGAACCACATCAGCGCCTTGATCATCCTTCTCTGGTGTCTTATTCGCGTGGGACCGTGCATCTCCGCTTCCTCCCGGTGTCGTAATATACTGCTGTTTTACGGCCGGATTTCGATGTGTCTGTTCTTGGTGAACGGTTTCTGCCGCGACCCGTTTCTGCACATGGCTCGGTCTAT
This sequence comes from uncultured Pirellulaceae bacterium, assembly GCA_964617665.1. Classification (GTDB taxonomy): domain Bacteria; phylum Planctomycetota; class Planctomycetia; order Pirellulales; family Pirellulaceae; genus JADHUC01. The sequence goes on along the minus strand of CAZUAH010000534.1, from coordinate 7,214 downwards.
CGACAAGTGGTACATGACGATCCTGGCGGGCAGCCTGTCGCTGGTGACCGCCACAACGCTGGCGGTGATCCTGATGCGTATGGAACAGCGCCTCCGGTCGCGTATCTCTGGCTATGCATCACGCCAAGGCCCAACCGGGAGACATCGGGGAGCTCAAGCTCGCTAATGAATTCAGGAAACGACGTTTGGCAAACCACCCAACGCGATTTGCCAAACACCAGCAGGAATCGAGTAGAAGGCTCAGAGTTGCCCAGACTCGCCGTGGGCGATCACGCGTTGGATTTCGTCGCTCTTGAAGCCCAATGCCATCGGGCGGGTGACGTCAGGCAGGATGGCGACGTCGTAAAGCTCGCGCACCATCCCTGCGATCCGCAGCCAATGCGCGACGTCGTCTTAAACGCGGATGAGAATTTCCGTCTCTTCTTCGCCATGAATTCGCCTCCTACAGCCCTTATCGGACCGTACACGAATCCACCTTATCGGCGTGCCCAGTTTTCCCAAACCATTATAACCCGCCGGGTCGTCAAGCAACGCCCCAACGACGATTGCGCATTTCTTGCCTCCCAAGGTTGTCTGTTGCCTCAGGACGTACGACCACTGATTTGCCGACCGCACCCCTACCAATACAACGCGACCGGCATTACCAGCCTTTCCTCAGACTGTCCCACGGATCTGCTGAGCCCTGGCGAAGACCTAGCCGAGGCAGTTCAGATGAACCTCGACCAGGCCAATGTGTGGCACGCGCAACTGTACGAGGAACTGCTGCTGGAAGACGAAGATCTGTAGCCACGTTCGCCAGAACGTGGATCTTCTTTGCTGCTACTTTCGTGGATACGTCCAGCAGCACCTCCCCCTTGCGGCTCGAATTCCCAGGGCAGGCGTGCCAATCGCGGTCGGCGAAAAGGATGTTAAAAAATTAACAACGACGTCTTGACGCCGCGCCCAAGGCTGCTAAAATATTAACAGCATGGCGGGCAGTCGCGTCCGCTGATTCGAGAGCAAGGTAGGAAGCCCCATGCCGAGGAATGATGAACAGGCGTTGTCCCGACGCGAGCGGCAGATCATGGACGTGATCTACGCCGCAGGCAAGGCCACCGCGGCCGAGGTCGTCGAGGCGTTGCCCGGCAACCTTAGCAACTCCACCGTCCGCACGCTGCTGCGGATCCTCGTGGATAAAGGGCATCTGAAGCAGAAGCTCGACGGACCTCGCTATGTCTACCGCCCAAAACGCTCGCGGCCAAAAGCGGCCCAGGGCGAGCTCAAACGTGTGGTCGAGACCTTCTTTGACGGGTCCGTCGAACAAACGGTCGCGGGCCTACTTCAATCGCCTGACCTGAGGTTGAATGAAGACGAGCTCGATCGACTTGGCCGAATGATCGAAAAGGCCAGGAAGGAGGGGCGTTGATATGCATCTGTACGTCTCGCAATTCACCGGAACGCCGATGGGCGACGCGACGCTCAAAGCCCTAGTAGCCGTGGCGATTGCCGCTTTCGTCGTCACGATGCTGCAAAAAACCACGGCCTCGACGCGCCACGCGATCTGGCTGACGGCCACGGTAATGCTGGTCACGCTGCCGATTGCGGAGGTCGCGCTGCCGCAACTCTTGTTGCCGTTGCTGCCCGCCGAGTCGGTCGCTGCAACTGACGAAGTCGAAGCGACGCCGCTGGACATCCAGCTACGTGAGTCGCCTCGACCCTCTTCGCCGGCCGCGTCAGAGAACTTGTCAGTCGCTGCCGCGCCTGGACCGTTCGCCGCCACGTGGTCGTGGTCGACGGCATGCGTGGTCGTGTGGGGTGCGGGCGTGTTACTTGTCGTTTTCCGCGCGGTGGTGGGGTTTGTTCGACTCCGTCACCTGCGCCGCAATAGCGAACAGGTGAACGATTTCGGCTGGCGACGGGCTGTCGAACAGGTGAAGCGGCAGACGGGCGTGCAACGTGGCGTTTGGTTGATCAAGTCATCGCACGCCAATGTTCCCGTGAGCTGGGGCTTGTTGCGGGTTTACATCTGCCTACCGCTGCACGCCAACGATTGGTCGGCGGCCGACCGGCACATGGTGTTGACCCACGAGCTGACACACGTACGGCGAGGCGATCATCTGTGGCAGTTGCTGGCCATCGCCATGACGGCGGCCCACTGGTTCAATCCGCTGGCTTGGTGGGCAGCCCACCGACTTCGCATGGAAGCCGAGACGGCTTGCGACGACGCAGTGATCGCGAATGGCTGTAAGCCGTCCGATTACGCAGCCTGTTTGTATCAGATGGTGCGAGCGGCCAAAGCCGCTCCGGTTCGTCTCAACCCAACACTAGCGATGGCTCGCCCATCGGAACTTCCCAGGAGGCTGGCTATGATTCTGAACGAAAAGACCAAGCATCACGGGCCCCATCTCCGCACGCTCGCGCTGACACTGATCGCCTCGGCGGTTCTAGGTCTGACCTTCGGCGCCATGCAGGTTACGCATGCACAAGCCTCCAAGAATGAGAAGGACACCGTTTCGGAGGCGAAGGAGGCAGGCGACCGGGACCTGGATCACATCAACGCAAGTCCGATGGAAGAGACCGGTGTTTATCACGTCTCGCCCGTGTTCAAGAAGCTCGTGAAGGTGGTCGTCATCAAGCAGGGAGGGCCCTACGGCCCGGATCACAAGAGGACCCTTGAGGGCTGGAACTACAAAAAGAAAACGGGCCGGCTTACCGTGAACGAGAAGGTGGACAACGAGAAAGAGATGGTTGTTGTCTACGGGAGACGCACGATGCCCTGGGCTTTGCGGATGCAGGGAGCGATCTCCGACGTGAAAATCCTCATCGGCAAGGAAGCGGCCGTCCGCGGCGAGGACTACGAGGTCGACGAGGACGCGGGACTCGTGCGTTTCCTCAAGGAGGAGCACTGCAAGAAGGGCGTCCATTACTACATCGCCTATGGATACCGCGACGAGCCTTCGAAGGGCGGCGCAGTTGGCAATCACCCCGACCAGGCGCTCGTGCGGAAGTTCCTCGGCCTCCATCCCACACCGGACAAAAAGGCAGACTTGGGGAAAACCACCGGAACGAACGCATCGCGCACGGACGATCCGAACGTCTGGACAACGATGCGGTCCATGCGATCCGACTCGATTAGGGTCGGGCTCGGCCGCCGCTCCGAGAAGGGCAAGCTCGATTGGCTTGAGCGCGGCGAGGACTTTGCTTACGACGAGGCGCTCGCCAAGATCATTCTGCTCCGCGAACTCCCCCTTGAGGATGATTCCTGGATGTACGTGGGCGGCGTGCCAACGGAGCGAGGTAGGTTCCTGTTCCACTCGGAACTGACAAAAGGGAGCGTCAAGGTGATCCTCGGCGAACGCCTCCTCGAAGAAGGCGCGGGTTACAACGTGGACTACGAGCAAGGCATCGTGACGATTGTCGACAAAGCGATCAAAGAAAAGGGCGCGAAGTACCACATCTTCGCGGACGGTCGTTCGATGGGCAACATTGCCGACACGACGTTCATCCGCAAGCTGCTCAAAGAGTGACACGCCCACACGCTTCGCTTCCCCCTTGGATCCGGCTCCGTCTTCGGGAATCGGTGATTGATCGATTCACCGTGAGCCGGCGCGCTCTCACGAAGCCGCGTCTTCTACGGCTGGTTCGGGGTTCGGCTTGACGCGGAACTTGTCTTCCACGGTTACGGGCGTTCTTCCTTCACCTAGGCCGATTTCCGCGTGGTAGTGATACGTTCCCGGTGGCAGAGGGCCGGGCAGGTGGAATCGCAGGTCGTCGCTTTGTCCCGGCAGTAGCCAACGGCCGTAGCCGGCCAGAAACTCGGCTGATTGGCCAAGTGCGTTGCTGACGGTCAGTTTGCCATCCAAGGGCAAATGGACATCGCCTTGGTTCATCACGGGGACCACGAATCCAAGTTTGGCTCCGCTGGCGTCCCAACGCAAGGGTTCGATGGCCAGCTTCGGCGCGTCCTCGACGCGAGCCAACACTGCGACGGTCAAATCCTGCGTTCTTATCTCGCCATCGGCCAAACGCACGTTTGCGGTGATCACGCCGAAACGATTTGTGCTAACGGCTCGCGAATTGCTGATCGATACCAATGCCTTTCGACTGCTGCACGAGGGCAGTGTGAACGTTGCCGGTCGCACAGCGAGCCATTCCACTGCTGCTGAACTGCCATCGTGGGTGTCCAGTTGCACTTCCACGTCGTCCTGGCTGTTGTTCGCGAACGTGACAGCCACATATCGTTGCCCCTGCCGTCGAAGGGAGAGTTCGATCTGCGCAGGTTGGGCACTGACGTGCGGTGCAACAGATGCTACGGCAATTCGCTGTGCGGGAAAGTCTTCGTCGCGGACGACCGCAGGGAATCCGGCCTGCAACTGCCGTCGCCCCTGGGACAGGAGTTCCACTTCCAACTCGTAGGCACCGGGGAGGATTGGATCGGGAAGAATCTCCTCCAACCGGATCCGGCTGGCAGGCAGAATCCGCGCGACGTATCGTTCCGGCCCCTCCATACTTGCCCGTACAGGAAGGACCAGAGCGAAGGGGTTTCCCTGGGCATGGGACTCGGGGACGGTTATCCGACAGCGAAGCCCAAACTCCAGAAAACTGTCCGTTGGGTTGGAAATCCACACACGAGCCTTTGGACTGCCTTGGATTTCCACCAATTCACCGGAGAGGATCTCCAGTCGCCGCACATCACCGCCCGAGGCACCGATTACCGAGATATCGCATCTCAGCAGATACTGCGTCACAAAATTGATTCCCACCCTCGCTTTGCCCGCCTCGGGCTTGGCCCTGCGGTTGATCGTGCGTCCCAGGTCCTTGACGAGTATGCCGAAGGAGTGGAATTTCGAGTTGGAACGGGGCACCCGAACTCGACCTTCTATCTTCGCTTTCTCAGTGGCATCGAGTTCGATAGCCGGTGGACTCAACAGCCTGACTGCATCGGCCAGTGGGGCGGTCTCGTCAGGCATGATGACACCGTTTTCCTGCTGCCGCAGCCCAACCGGTTTGATCCGTAGCGAAGTAGGCCTCTCCAGAGATTCGATCTCGAATTCGAACTCGATGAGCTTGCCACGCGGCGCTTCGAACGTTTGCACCATTGGCGTGATGCGAAACGCGGGCTCGACCTGGGTCTGAAGCTGCAGAGGCAGAGAACGCTGGGCGAAAACGACCGGAGCCAACGCCACGAAGGCAATAGAAGCGGCAGTGACTACCTCTCGCCCCATCGGAACCTCGCTACCCGTTCGTCGAAACCTGCGGCGAGGGCCGGCTCGTCCCCCGTGACGATCTTCGGAGAGATGAAGATGATCACCTCGGCCTCTCGCTCCTGCTTGTCGATGTGACGAAACAGGTGGCCGACTACGGGAATGTTGCTAAAGAACGGAACCCTATTGACGCGATCGACAAGCTGGGTCTGGGTGAGGCCGCCGATGACGATTGTCTGGCCGTCGGTCACATCAACGGTTGTGGTCACTTGCCGGCGATTGATCACCGGATAAGGGCTGGAAAGTTCGGGGCTCGCCCCCGCGGCACGAACATCTTCGCTGACCTCCGCCTTCTCGATCCTCACGGTGATGTTGTCCCCGCGAATGATCGGAAGAATGTCGAGACTGATACCAGCCTCGACTTTTTCGATATCCTGCCGGAAATAGATTTCGGCGCCATCCGGCTGAACCGCGAAGTACGTTTCGCGGCCAATCGAAATCTCGGCCTTTTCACCATCTTTGGCCATCACTCGCGGAGCAGCCCGGATATTCACGTAGCCTTCCTGAGCGAGGCATTGCAGATAGTGTCTGGTCACCGCGAAGTCTGTGAACATCCCGCCGAGCGCCATCGGGCTGAAGCTGCCGGAAAAGGCCAGATCCTGTAGCTTCAGGCTGTGAAACGCATCACCGACGTGTTTTCCCTGCTCCAGATCTAGACCGAAACGCAAACGGTGTTCGGGCGCGACGACGCACACCATTACTTCAAGAAGCACCTGAGCGATCGGTTGGTCTGCACGCTTCAGTTCCTGCAAGATCTGCTGGGCGGTCTCGGAAGGCGCCTCGATGACGATGCGGCTTCGTTTCTCCACGACCTGAAGGTACTTCGCAAATCGCTCCGGCAACAAACCCGTCAACTCGTCCGGTGACAGGTGTTGAGTATCGTAGTCGACACGTTCGGCGATCAAGGGAAACAGCGACGACTCTGGATCCGAGACGCCGATCAGGTATTGCCCGTTCTGCTTTCGGTATACACAGCCAAGCGGCAAGAGCACCTTCCGTAAGGCTGCCTCGAACGGCTCGTCTTCGATGATAGCCGACGTGAGTCCGCTCACCTGTTCATCCAAGATGACCGACGCATTGGCTTGGACTGCCAATGATTGGATGGCCTGCCGCACGTCCGTCTCTTCAAAGATGTCGTTGACCAGCGGCACGTCACCCCTCGTAAAGGGCGGCAGTATTTCCGGCACGATGGGCGTCAACTTGGCGGGAGGCGCCGGTGGACCGTCGGAGTTGGCGTCGTCCTCCGCCCCGGTCTCGTAGCTAGCCTGAGAGACATGGAATCGCGTTTCCCCATTCGCTGAGTGAACGCGTGATGGAACAGCCCCGTCTGCCTGTGGGAGCGAAACGGGAGGGGAAGACTGAACAATCGCCGAGCCCTCAGTCCGCCGCTTCCTCGGAGGACATGAGGGACCGTTGTTCAGGTCTGCTGACGACGTTTTCGTCTCGTCATTGCAGCAGACCGTGTGTTCGGCTGCGATCTGCTGGTAGATATCGTCGATGGATCGCCGCGTGGGCGCAGACTGGCAGCCGGCAACCACCGCGACGATCGCAGCTTGCAGAATCAGACGTAGCGAATTACGTCCTGCAATCCACACGTTGAACTCCAGGCAGTCGGATTCCCCGACTCGCCTCCTAGTTGGCGGAAAGCGTACCTGTAACCGTCAGGGCATAGTCGCCTTCTGCCAAAGCATCATGCTCGACCGTGATGAAGGTCACGGTCAGATCAAAGGTCGCCTTGCCAGCCCTGGTCGACGCGGCCTGAACCGTCGCAACTTCGTCTGGTACAGCGGCCTCGTAGTCCGTTTGATCGGATGGATTCGTCACGGCCCAGTTGGCCTTGGCCTGTGACGAAGCGATGGCCAAATCCAGCTTCGCATCGGCCTTGTAGGTCCCGTCAACGGTGTGCGTGAAGGCTTGATTGGTCGCGAAAGAGACGGTCGCACCGCTCCTCGCGTTGGCTTTCACGTCCCA
>CAZUAH010000533.1:0-9552 GCA_964617665.1 uncultured Pirellulaceae bacterium | reverse complement strand
CCGCCGGCTCGCATGCGGGTGAATTCGTTGTTGATCATTTGGATGCGTTCGCGCACCTCGGGCAGTTCTTCTTTGAGGATGATAAACGCCTCGTTCAACTCCTTGCTTTCGCCCAAGAAGCCTTTGCGCGTCTCTTCGTCTGCGCCCATCAACGCTTCCATGCCGCCCACAATTCCACGTCCGCCGAATTCTTCGCTAATCCCCAACTTTGTAGCAAACGTGCTCATTCTCTCGGACGCTTGCAGGCCGCTCTTAAATCGCCCGGCCAGGACGGACAAGACGCCCAACGCTTCGGCCGGGTCGCCTTTGGCAATGGCACCGCCCGCGGAGATCATGGGCATGGCCTCGGCGATTTGCGAGAAGTCCAAGCGGCTGGCCTCGGCGGCTACCAGTGTCCCGCTAACGGCTTCCATTGGGCGCAGCCCAGAACCTCTGAACAGACCGGGGACTTGCCCGGCCACGCGGGCGGCGGCTTCGGCCGAAACTACCTCGTCGTATTTGATCAGATCTTCCACGGATTGGGAGAAGTTTTCCGAGCGGCCGGAGAAGATCACGCGGCGGACCATCGAGCGGTCTTCGCCGTAGCGGGCGGACAGTTCGTCGGCCCGGCGTTCCATTTCTGAGAGGTCGGAGGACGAAGTGGAGATTTGGGCCAGGCGGCGGTTGCTATCGGCGAGGCCCTCGTTGGATTGCATGGCCTTTTCAGTTTCGCCGCGAACGAAGGCCAAGGCGTTGCGGACGCCGGATAAGACGCCTTGCATGCCAACGTAACTGGCCGCCACCGTGCCGACGCTGGCTTTCAGTTTGTCCATTGTCGTTTGCTTGCGGCGGAAGGCGCCGCCGGCACGGTCCGATGCGTCCGCCATGCGGGTCATTTTGTCGGTTAGCCGCACGTTTTGCTTTTGCAGCTTGCGGTATTCCCGCTCGATCTGCGCGGCGTCCATCACGGCGGTGAATTTGGCGGGCATGGTGGCGTTTCTCTTGTGAGGGTTTCTTGGTTTCTTCTCCCGGCCGCACCCCGCAAAAGAAACCCCACGCTATCGCGTTGGGGCTCACGGGGACGGCTAAGGGTTACTATCGGTTTGCGATGGCCGATACGGCTAATTCGCCTCGGCTGGGGCGGTGTCTGGGTCGGCGGCCGTGGTGCCAGGCCCAGAATTCACACCAGGCGGCGGTGATGGGGGTTTGGTTTTTTTTTGAGCTTCCAGGAACTGCTTGTATTTGAACAGGTCCACCGTGGCGTTCAGCATCCAGGAGGCGGCGTGGGCGGATAGCCAGCCGGGCGTGATGCGGTCCAAGGTGGCTAGGACGGAGTTGTTGACGCGGTAGTTGACGGCCAGGCAATCGGTCAGGTATCGGAACAGGAACGCGTCGTCGCGGGCTCCGAACGCTTGGGACATGACGCCGCCTTCGTCCGCTTCGGTTTTATTGTCGATTAGATCCCAGACGCGGGCGGATCGTTCCCAGAGGTCGGCGAAGCGCGGATCGACGCCCACGGTGGGTTGGTCGTTTTCGTCCCAGGCAAAGGCGGCGGACAGGCGTCCGCGCGGGTTATCGACGGCTCGCAACACGGGCACGATCCATTCGCGGTCCTGTTGATCGCGGACGGGATAGCCGCCGACCAGTTCGCGTCGCTCGAGTTCTTCGGGTCGCGGCGGGGATTCGGTGGCGTATCCGAGGTGGTAGGGGGCGGGGGGCGGGGGACGGGATGCGGGACTCGAGATGCGGGATGTGGGGGACGGGGGGACGGTGGGATGGGAGGGCGAGGCTCCCGCCGAGCCGTTGACTTTGCGCCATTCCTGCAGGTCGGGAAAGTAGCCGACTTTGGCCGGTATTTCGCCGGATACGGGGACGGGGTAGAGCAGGCACCCGGTTTTGCCGCGTGGGCCGTTTCGCGGTTCGCTCACGACGCATTGGTCTGGGACGACGTGGACGTCCTCCAAGACGCCTTCGAGGCCGTAGCGGGCCAATACAGGCCGTTGCAGGCGATCGGCGACGACCAGTTCCGTTTGTGTTACGTCGGGTAGGAAGTACCAGAATGCTGACATGGGGGCGAGGTCCGGGATACGGGGTTCGGGATTCGGGATTCGGGATTCGGGATTCGGGATTCGGGATTCGGGATTCGGGATTTGTTATCGCCCGGCGGCTCGGGGAAACCGGATTACCTCCTTGGTTTCCAGGTTGGGGTTAATTTGAAGGTCATATCCGTGCGGCGGTGGGCGGCGGCGATCAGTTTCTTTGCATCGGCGGCCCGCTTTTCGTCCGGCTCGTCTCGGCGGATGCGTTTCTTTCGCAGTTCTTTGACCACCGCGGCGCGGCGGGCGGGCGGGATGGCGGCCAGGAGGGTGGCGACCAGGTGTTGGAGTTCGTCGCCAAGGTGCCGCGGGTCGATGCCGGCGTGGGTATAGCCGTGCATGGCGTGCTGGGCGCGCATGCCGCCGATGCGGGCTTCGAACGAGATGATCACTTCGGTCTGTGATCGCGGGGCGGGTAACGGCGCGTCCGGATCGTGGTTGTTTTGGCGATCGTTGACGGCCGCGGCGAGCGCGTGCCAGAGTGCGATTGTTGTTTGTTTGTCCATGCCGGGGATGGATGGAGAAAGGTTGTAACGGGAAAAGGCCCTCTCCCTAACCCTCTCCCACGGGGAGAGGGGACAAGAGACGGCGGGCGGCTATGCCTTCTCGGCCGGTTTCTTCTTGGCCGGTTTCTTCTTGGCCGGTGGCGGCGCGGCGGGAGCCTCGCCCTCCCGTGCGGCGGCCGGTTTTTTCTTCGCCGCCTTGTCCTGTTCTTCGGCGGACGCGGCGTTTCGCTCGGCGGCGATGCGTTCGTTGTGGGCGGTGATTACACCGTAGACCTTCGACGGTTTGGGATCCTGGATTTGCTCGACGGCCGACAATTCCTCGTCGCTGAAGGCCGCGGCGTATTGACCGGCGGCGGCGAGCGCCAAACCGCCGTTGCGGGTCAGGATGTCTCGGACGGCGGCTCGCCGTTCGCTTTGGATCGGTTTTTCGGGCATGTTTGGGCTGTCCTTTGTTTGTGGTTGGTGGGTTGTGGCAGGGAGGGAAGAACCCTCTCCCTAACCCTCTCCCACGGGGAGAGGGGACTTGTTTGGCGGCCCTCTCTCTCGGAAAGTGGTTACGTAATGGCTGTGTCTTTGGTGTAGGTCAGCAACTTGGTGGCGGATTCGGCCAGGTGTAGATGGACGGCGCAACGGGCGACGCCCGGGTTGCCTCGCGTTTCGGTCCATTTCAGCGTGCCGCACGAATCACCGGAGGGCGGGGATCCGCCCACGGCGGCGGCTAGTTTGATATGCTCGGTGGACGCGTCCGAGTAGTTGATTTTGTTGGGCCGGCGCTTGCGGAGATACACGTTTAGGGCGGTAACGGCCGTGCCGTCGCAATCGTAGCCGGCGACGGTGAGCAGGTCGGTGGTTTCAAACGTGACGAGCGGGCGCAGTTGGCGGATGGCTACGAACGAGGGGCCTTCGTCGCCGTCGCTGGCTTCGGTGATGATTTCGTAGTTGTTTTGCCATTGCATCGATTTGATGCCGGAGATGGTGGACCCGTTTACCTGGATCGGTCCGACCGTGAACGGCGCGACGATGGTACCGGCGGCTTCCACCGCTACTTCGGGTATGGCGATCGGGTCGTTGGACCCGTTGTGCAGGGTGATCAATTTCAGGGCGATGCGGGCGCCGTCGTCGTCTTGGCCGACTTGGATGGAATCCCAGACCAGCAGCGCGTTGTCTTGCAGCCGGTAGACGGTGTGTTTGGACGTGTCGGTTACGTCTTCGTTCATGCCTTGCGATTTGGCGCCGCGATAGTATACGTCTACGTTGCCGCCGGAGGCGTCGTAGTAGAAGTAGTCGTCCGTGTTCATCAGGTCCAGGGCGTTGGCGATTTCCTGACAGTCGACGGAAACGGCCGGCTTCCAATCTTTGGAGCCGGTGAAATTGGGCAACGCGTCGCCGGACGGGTAGAGGGTCAGGTCGTCTACGTCGTTGTCAACGTTGGGATCGCCGCAGTGGGCCAGGTAGGTGGACCCGATTTTGACGCCGGCGGGGAATAGTAGTCGGGGTGTGGTCATGTGATAGCTTTCAGCGGGCAAGCGGAAACCGGATTGAGTCAGGCATAGCCTGACCTACTTGTGTCCTATGCTACTTTTCGGCGTCGCGTACTTCGGTACTCTTGCAGTTCTCGTTCCATCGTTTCGGCGTGGATCGATTCCATTTCGCGCACCTCGGCCGGTGTGGTTTCGGCGATTTCCAAGCCGTGGCGATGTTTGCTGGTACCGCGGCCAGGCCGCATCGTGATATAGGACGGCGTTGGCATGTCCACGTTGACGCGTGTGGGGAACGCTCGCGGGATGTGCGGTCGCATGACGGCGGCGCGCGTGCGGCCGGTGTAGACCAGCGGCAAGAGTCCGCCACCGGGTACTCGGTACAATTGCCCGTCCGGGCCGCGCACCTGACGCCCGCGTTTTTGTCTTAGGTATCGGGCGGTCCGTGGCGCGTAGCCGTATTTTCGGTCGGCTCCTTCTTCGAAGTGTCCGGCTTTCAGTTCCGTTTCGTAGTACACGCCGACGGCCATCGCGGCGGCCTTCATAATCCGCCGCCATGCGCGGACGGTCAGGTCTCCGGGCATGTCTCCGACTTGGAACATGGCGATTCGCATGGGGTGTTTACGCTCTCAGCCCGACATGAAAACTGTACATGGTCCAGAGGTAGTCGCTTTCTGGACGGTCTGCGTCGCGGCGTTCTTTGCGCGTGCGCGACACGGGGGCCGTTTGCAGGATGCGGGTAAAGTAGATTCCGGATTCTGCGGCACGGGCGGCGCAGTTTTGGACCAGGTTGCCCAGCCACTTGACGTAGGCGGTTTTTGCGCGTTTATAGGCGGCGTTGCCGATCACCGGGCCGGTGCCGTCCGGGTCGGTAATCCGCTCGGCGTACGTGACGCCCACGGCACCGGCGGCTTGGAAGTTGTTGGCGTTGTCGGCGGTCCATGACCATTCGTCTTCGGTGATGATGAAGAGCGGAATTTTGTCTTCGATTTCTTCTTCGCCCGGTTCGAAGTACTCCCAGAATACGCGGTTGGCCTTGGCATCCGCCTCGATATCTTCGCCCAAGCGGGACAGGGTGGATTCCCAGACGGGTTCGCCGTCCGCGCCGTCGTTGCCCGGTGCGGTGATGATCAGGTCTTCGATGGCTTCGAGCCATTGGTCCAACATTAGAGCGTTCGTCCGCGGGCGATAAGTGTGGTGCGTTCAAAGACGGCCTTGTAGGACACGGCGTTCGATTTGCCGTGTCGAATGAACAGGTACGGTTTGTCTTCGTTTGCCCGGTACATGCGGTCGCCTAGTTCGGGGCGGCGTTTGATGCCTTCGCGGCTGATTTCCACGGTGAACGTCTCGACCAACTCCGTACCATCGGCGCCGTGGACGGGTTCGCTATCGTAGACGCCGTGCACGGCAATCGATGCGTTGCCGCCCGCGGCGTAGCGGTAGGCGACGGTTTCGCCGAACATCTCGGTATTCAACCGGACGTTGTCTCGCACGTGTTCCTGGATGTCTTGGAGGGACATGGGGATACGGGGTTCGGGATACGGGATACGGGGGGAAATTCCCGCTTATTCTTCCGTTGGTAGTTCCTTTATCCATTCATCGGGATAGCCGTTCGTTTGCATGAACGTGCGCAGGGCGGCGGGGGTGGTTCGGCGTGTCCCGCCGGTACCGATGCGATACGAAGAAAGTTCTTCGCCGTCCATGATTTTGGCGGCGGTGCGCGGGCAGCAGTGGAGAATCTTGGACACTTGTCCGCAGGTCAAGACGCCGGGGTGCATAAGAAGGGCTCCGGGTGGAAGGTGTGTTACTTTCCCAGAGCATCCGCACAGATTGTAGACCGACGATTGCCGGTAGTATCGGTATTCGCGGTGCGAGTCTTGAGGTTGAGATGCGGGATGCGGGATGCGGCGGCTCGGGGGGAAAACGAAAAACCGCCGGTTGGTGTGAGGTCCAACCGGCGGCGGCATCAAGGAGAAACAGGCGTGCTTCGTTGGTGGGATGGTTACGCGACGGCGAACAACTGCTGTTTGTAGTCGACTTGGATTTCCTTGATGTACAGGTTGCCGGTGTCCGTGCTGGACGACTTGTAGATCTGTGCGAACAACTGCAGTTCGTCGGTACAGTTGCTGATGTCGAATTGCGTGGACTTGGCGACTTGCCGCAAGAGGCCGTTGGAGTCGGTCATCTTGAATTGGACCGCGGCGGATCCGCCGACCGCGCCGCCGTCTCGAGGATCTTTCCGCCAGACGCCGGTTGTGAAGTCGATCACGAATTCGCGCAACGTGGTGCCCAACGATTGGCCGGTGGCCACGTCGTCGTTGTCGTTGGTGCCGTCGTCCGATTCACAGACCACGGTGTTGTCGGCCAAGACTTTGAACCAGGCTCCGTCGTCGATGGAATCCGGGTCGTCGTTCGGCGTATCGCAAATTCCGAAGGCTATTTCGGAATCGTCGCCCAGGTTTGCGCTGCAGGCCACGACAAACTTGACACGTTTGAGATCTGCCAGGCGATAGGGCGCGATGGATTGTAGCAGCCGGTTGCATTCGGCTTCTTCGGTGGCGGCCAAGGGCAGACTCAGGACGCCCTTGTCGGCAGCCACGATGTCGCCGGGCGTGCCGGTGGTGGCTTGGATGAACTCGTAAGCGCCGGCCGCCGCGGGGATCGAGATAGCCCCGTGAAAGCGGAAGACGTCGGTGGCTACGTCAGACATGTGGTTGTCCTTGTACTTGGAATGGCGGTCGGTTGTGTGGTGGGGGAACCCTCTCCCTAACCCTCTCCCACGGGGAGAGGGGACAAAAGCGGTTGCTTACTCTCCGGGGTTGCGGACGAACGGTTGATAGTTGACCAGTTGGAATCCGATGCGGCCGTAGAAATCGAAGGATTGCGAACGGGTCTCGGGGTCGAAGTAGGTCACCCGCTGGCCGCCCGGTCCGCTGCCGTTCAGGAAGGCGTAGACGATGCCTTCCAGGAGGTTCGGATCGCAACCGGCGTAGTAGGTGTTCCCGCCGCTGGAGATCATCGGCTCGTACAACGGCGTCACGCTGCCGTTGAACACGTTGGATTCGGCCACGGTCGCAGGGGTCACCCGGAACCGCTGGTCGAAGATCTGCTGGTTTTCGGTCACCCAGGCGGACCCGGTCATGCACCAATCCAAATCCAAGCCGGCTTCTTCGGTATCGCCGGGCATGGCTTGGGCGTTGATCAACTTTCGCATGGCTTTGGCTTGTGCCAACGATGGGGCGCCGCCGCTGGTGACGATATTGGCATGGGATGCGGTGTGGAACAGGGCCACGTTGTCGATCGGGCAGGTGGCGTTGTCCAGCAGGATGTCGACAAACAGGCGATTGAAGGTGCGTTCCAGGCCGATTTGGAACATGACCAACGCGCGGGCGAAGGCGGTCATGTTGCCGTTGACGATCATGCGCGGGGTCAACTTGGTGCCCTTGGAGTACTCGTCCACCTGGATATAGGCGTCCAGTTCGGAGAATCCGTGCTGCTTGACCGGCTTGGCGTCTTCTTGTTCGTCGAATTCCGGGATCCCGGCCACGTAGACGATTTGCTTGGGGTTGTAGTCGGGCATGTCGTCGGTGCGCGAGCAGACGCGGAAGTAGTTGACCGGTGCCATGCCGATGGCGAACAGAACGATCTTGTTGGCCACGCCGTCCATCAGGTTGGGCAGATCGGCCGGGCCTTGCAGCGGCGCGGCGTAGGCTCCCAGGGCTCCGTCGATCAGCGGGTTGCCGCGAGCGAAGACGCGTTCCTCGCCCGTTTCGCCCATACGCAGGAACGCTTTGGCGTATCCTTCGGGCGTGCGTTGCGAGGGGCGGATACCGGCCAGTTCCACGGTTTTGCGGGCGATTTCGGCAAAGGACATGCCGGCCACTTCGTGGATTCCGGGCGTTTCGCCGATCACCTTTTCCAGTTCGGCCTTGGCTTGTTCGGCCGTGTTGCCGTCTTGGCGGGCGGCGGCCATCAGCGTGGGGCCGCAACGGAGGACCATCGCGTTTTGCGCGGCGGCGGTGAATTTGTCCAGGGCGGCTTCGCCACCCGACAGCCCGCCGGTGTCGACGCGGCCGATGGGCTGGTTGTCTTTCTGTGCGGCGACCATCACTTGCTCGGCAAAGGCGGCGGCGGACAATCCGCCGTTGATGGCTTCGGTTACCGTTTCGCCGTCGGGGGCCAGGCCCAGGAGTTCCGCGCGGGCGCGAATGTCGGCCGTTCGCGTGCGTTCGGCGGCCAGGGCTTTTTGGACGGCGCCGTCGACGTCGGGCGGGTCGGCGGGTTGCGAAGCGGGCGGATCGGCGGTGGCCGCGCCATCCGGTTTGGCCTGACCGGTGATCGGTTCGGCGACGGGGATGGGTGCCAGGCTCTTGCGGGCTTCGGCTTCCAACGCCTCGGCGTCGGCCGGCATGTCGATGCCGCGGCCGTTACTCCAGGCTTCGACGCGTAGTTCGATGTGTTCGCCGTCGACGTCAAGCTGTTTGATGATACCGGCGGCCAGGAGGATGGCTTTGGTCTGTTCGGTGAGTTGCGAGAAGTCCATTTGCGATTGCTCCAGGCGTAAAGGCGTGGGAGGTAATGTTTGGGTGGTGGCCGTGCCGGTATCGCCGCCGGATAGTTGCGTTAGAAATTGGTTCCAATCTTGTACGTCGTCTATCAGGTTGGCGGCTTTGGCCGCCGCGGCGTCCACGGCCAAACCTTGGCCGTAGCCTTCCATTATTTCTTCGGCCTCCGCACCACGGTTTCTCCCCACCCGTTCCGCGAACATTTGGTAGACGGGATCGATCAACGTGGCCATCAACGCCTTGTGGGCCTCGGCCGATAGCGGTTCGTGTTCGTTGCCGTACTTCTTCGACGCGGGCCGGCAGAGCACGGTGAACTTGACGCCCACTTCGGCTTCGAGCTTGGAATATTCGCTGTGGGCCAGGATCACGCCGATATTGCCGATGTACGAAGACGGGGTGGCAACGACACGATCGGCGGCGGATCCGATCAGGTAGGCGGCCGAGGCCATGAGGCCGTTAACGACGAAGGCGGTGATGGGTTTCTGGCCGCGTGCGCGGTAGATCAGGTCGCATAGTTCGGTAGTGCCGTACATCAGGCCGCCGGGCGAGTTGATGCGCAGCACGATCTGTTTGACGTCCGGATTATCCAAGGCCGACAGGAACTGGAACCCAAACCGTTCCGTGCTGGTCCCGTTTCGCCACCACGGTTGTGATGGTGCCAAGACGCCGTATAGCGGCAAGATGGCGGCCCCGCCGATAACTTGCGGTTCGGGCCATTTGGTGCCTTCGGTGCGGAAGATGTCGGGGGCGGGATTCGCGATACGAGATGCAGGATGCGAGATACGGGATTCGGGATGCGATCCCTCGTACGCCGCGAGCATGCGGTCAAAGTGTGCCTCGTCGATTCCCCAGGCTTCGTTGGCGAACGATTCGACGGGCGGTAGTTCGTTGGGGGTGATGAGTGGGGAAGGCATGCGGGATACGGGAT
>CAZUAH010000532.1:0-9564 GCA_964617665.1 uncultured Pirellulaceae bacterium | reverse complement strand
CCAACGTCAAGAAACGCGGGGTATGCAGCAAAAAGGCTGATCATGTCAGGTTCTCCGGCAGCAGAGGCGCTCGGCGAAATCCCTGCCAATCTCATTCCGCGTTAGTAGGAGCAGACTGGCCATGTGTGAAGTATCCCGGCGAAGTTTCGTGAAGTCATCGGCGGCTGCGGGCGTCGCGTTATCAGCCAATTGCTTGCTGCAAGAGGCTTTCGGTCGGGTCGGAAGTGATGAGCCGAACGATAGCAGGCCCAACGTCGTGCTGATTTGCGCCGACATGGCCGCGGCAAAGCACTTTGGGTGTTATGGCGATCCGGCCGAGGTTACGCCGAATGTCGATGCCCTCGCCCAACAGGGCGTGAGATTCGATCAATGCAATTGTGCTTCGACTCCCTGCATTCCCGCTCGCGCCTCGATGATGACGGGGCAGTACGCCCACACACACGGCAAAACGGCTCACATGAAGATGGAACTGCAACCGCGCCCGCCGCTTCTGCCGGAGATTCTCTCCCAGCACGGATATCAAACGGCCATCGTAGGAAAAACGCATTGGTGGCCTGCCAACGACAAACTCGGCGCGGACCAGGCGTTTTTGACCATCGACGATCACCTCACGGCGGAACTAGGCGAGGACGATGCGTATATTCAGTTTCTCATTGAAGAGAGGATCATCGACGGGACCAGATGGAAGGAGCAGAGACGCCGTGTGAATCCCAATCAAATACCTGAGCACTGCCTCAAGGTGAACTGGACGGGAGACAAGGCCTGCTCGCTGATTCGGGAATGCTCGGGCAAAGACGATCCTTTCTTTGTCTACTGTTCCTTCGTTGAACCTCACGGTGGCGGGAGCACTCCGAAAGCGCATCTGGCCAAGTTTGCGGATATCCCTCTGAGGCCGGTGATCGGCCGGCAGGGCGAACACGAGAAGAAGCCGGCGGTCCAGAGCGAGGCGGTTCGGCGGTACGCCCCTGGGATGAGCAAAATCGATCAATACCGGCGAAGGGTTTATGCTTCACTCAACCTTGTTGACGAGAACGTCGGAAAGATACTGAAGACACTCGAATCGCTCAACCGCATCGAGGACACCTACGTCATTTTCGTTACCGACCACGGTGACTTGATGGGCGACCACGGCCTCAGAGAAAAGACCTTCCTCTACGGCTCGGCCGTGAGAATCCCCTATGTCATCAAGGGACCGGGAATCCCGCAAGGACAAGTAAGACCACATCTGGTCAGTCAAGTTGATCTTGTGCCAACCATCCTGGATTGCTGCGGGGTCGAAGAAATTCCACGCCAAATCGAAGGTCGTACCGTGATGCCCATCATCGAAGATGGTGACGCGCTCTGGCGGGAGTCTCTATTCTGCGAAGTGGAGCAGACCGTTCACCTCAGAGGCCTCGTTTCAAGCTCCCAGGCAAAGATGCTGCGAACCGGACCGTGGAAGTACATCTACACGTTGGTCGACGGACATATCCTGGAAGAAGAACTCTATCATTTGCAGGACGATCCTGACGAACTCTGCAATCTGGCCCGCGACCCGGACCAAGCCAAGAGAATCGAGGGATTCCGATCCGAGCTTCTTCGGTGGCTAGTTGCAGGCGAGGTCAATCGGCTACATCCGGCCCCGGAAAGTCACTACCCGGTCCCCACCATCGACCGTCGTTCTTTCTGAATCTTCAACGGTTTCATTTCACTTGCTTTCCCGCGTCATTCGCACTCGCTATAGTGGCAACCTGCACTTGCCGATCTAGGCAGTGTCCCGCAATTGTGAGCCGAACGCGCTAGCATCGAGTATGGTGGTGCGAAGCGATCAGCATGTGGGGCCCGTGGCTAGCGCCATCGGCTCACAACTCGACTTCTGGCGTATACGGGATAGTGCCTAATCCGATCCAGTCCCCGTTCACGAAGGAAGAGCCAACCATGAAATGTGCTGTCCTGCCATATTGCTTTGATCCTCGCGTCCACGATCGTCATGAACGACGCATGTGGTGAATCCATCACGACCGAATCGCTCGTCGCCGAGATGATCGACATGCACAATCTGGCCGTATTCCCCAAGCCGGAAATCGGGCTCGGTTTCCTTTGGGCTCAGAAGCAGTAATCTCCGCGCCGTCAAGAACGAACCTTGCTGCAACGAATTGACTACTCGGCCTTAGCTCGCTCAACCATCGCCTGAAAGACCTTAAGCTGTTCACGCATTGCGGCGACTTTATCTGATGGCTTGGTCCGGGCTTCCAGCAGAATCCATCCGGAATAGTCGATTCCCACAAACAGATTGAAGAGCTGCTGGTAGGGGTAATCGCCTGAGTTCAGCTCCCGTATGTGAACGGTGTCGGCTAAGCGGTCCTTGACCAGATTGAAGTTGTGCTCCAAGCCTTCGCCTTCCAGATCGACGTTGTTCGAGTTCCAGCAGACGCCGACGTTGGGATGGTCGGCGATATCGAAGATCGCTTTCATGACCGGCAATTCGCTGGTCCCGCGACCGTGGACTTCGACGCGAATCTTCTGCCCATAATCGGCGCCGTAGGCACCGACTTCGTTTAGCGCCTTTCCAATCTGTTCGATCGTCTTCTCGCGCGAAACGTCTTTGGGGAGACCATTCGGCTTAACCTTGACACCCGTCGCGCCGCAGTCGTGCATTAGGTGAATGTACTGCTTCGTTAGCTCGATGTTATGCCGGACCTTCGCCGGATCAGCTTCATGGTATTGAGCGTTGGAGCCGTAGCCAACCAGAGTCACTGGACTATCGGCGAATCGTTGTTTTACTTCCGCTCGCTGGGTTTTCGACAGTGAAGGCTCGACGCCATGAGCGTGCTGTGTTCTCGTCTCGACTCCTTCGAGCCTCGATTCCTCGCAAGACTTGATCAACGTCGGCAGTTCCATGTCCTTACCCCATAGGTAGGTGACCAGCCCAAGTCGCATCTTCGATTTGGTCGATGCGGCGAGGGCTGTCGGAGACATGTTGATGCCAAGCGCAGCCGCGCCCAAGCCAATTGAAGTCTTGACAAATTGACGTCGGTCGATCGCGTTCATGGTATTTCGCTCTCTTTCTGGAGTTCAGTTCTTCGTTCTCGAAGGAGGCCGATTCTGGACAGTAGGCGAGTGATGACCACCTCCGGAGTCGTTGGAAGACAGGATTGCGACTAATGATCCTCTTTCCATCGATCCCGTCAACGGGTAGGCGCTTGACACAAGTGTACATTCTATTGGGTACAATATCATCAGCCTTGCTTGCGGCGATCCCACTGATCATGTTCAATTCTGAGCATCCGGCACGACAGGCTTGGTGCTACTGCAGATTGCCACGCATGAGCGGAGGATTGAGAAATGTCACCATCGGTTTCACGGCGCCGCCAGTCCATTTGCTGCTGCACTGTCATCCTACTCACACTGGTGTGTCTTCTATTAGGGCCGAGCAAGCATTGCTTTGGCGTGGACGCGGACGTGCTGCTCCGTGGTGGGACGATTTATGACGGAACGGGCTCGGACGGTGTCGTGGGCGACGTCGCTATTCAGGGTGAGCGAATTGTCGCAGTGGGGAAGTTCGAGGTCGGCAAGGTGGGCCGCGAGATCGATTGCACGGGTCTGGTGATCGCGCCAGGGTTCATCGATCTTCATACCCATTGCGATTCGTCGATCGTGAAATCGGCCACTCGCGACAATATGAACTATCTGACACAGGGATGTACGACGGTCGTGACGGGCAACTGCGGAGGTGGAAAGGGGGACATAGCCGCGTTCCTGGATGGCATCGACAAGCAAGGAGCGGGCACGAATACTGCGCATCTGATTCCGCAAGGCGGCGTGCGAAAGGCGGTGCTTGGAAACGACCGCCGCCCGGCAAACGCGGACGAAATCGCCAAGATGCACGAATTGATCGACGACGGAATGCGTGCGGGGGCGTGGGGCATGTCGACCGGTTTGATCTACGCGCCGGGGTGTTTTGCGAAGGTGGATGAGCTTGCCGAACTCGCCAAAAGGGTCAAGGCGCATGGCGGGATTTACGCAACGCATATTCGCAGCGAAGAGGATCGATTGATCGAGGCGATCGAGGAGGCTCTTGAGATCGGCCGGCGAGCGGATATCCCAGTTCATATCGCCCACTTCAAGTCGAACGGCAAACCCAACTGGGGGCACCTCAAGGATGCTGTTGCCCTCATTGAGAAGGTCAGGCAAAACGGACTGGCGGTGACAGCAGACCAGTATCCGTATACGGCGTGTGCCACTTCGCTGGACGCCATTCTGCTACCTCACGACAGGATCCCGGAAGGCCGCTACGGTGTGATCAAGCGGATGAAGGCCGATCCCGCATTCGACAAGATGATCCGCGAGTTGATCCGCTCGCAGCTTTCGCTGACCAGGACAATCGCGTTGTCGGCGTGTAAGACGTCGAAGTGGCGAGGCCGTCATCTTGCAGAGATCGCCGAGGCCGAAAAGATGGACATCGTGGATCTGGTGGTCAAGCTGCACGAGCAGGGCGGCGCCAGGGCGGTCAGTTTCTCCATGTCCAAGGAGGATGTGCTGTTTGGAATGACCGTTCCGTGGGTGGCGACAGGATCGGACGGTTCTGGGCACGTGGCAAAGCCGGGGGGCAGTTTCCATCCGCGAAGTTTCGGTACGTTTCCGCGGAAGATCGGAGTGTACACGTTCGAACGCAAGGTGATTCCGTTGGCCACAGCCATTCGCAGTTGCAGCGGTCTGCCGGCCGACATCCTTGGACTGCCGGAGCGGGGCTATTTGCGCGAGGATATGTACGCCGACATTGTCGCCTTTGATCCGAAGAGCTACATCGATCGGGCGACGTTCGAAGAACCGGCTGTTCATTCGACGGGGGTGTGCTATCTGTTTCTCGGCGGCAAGCTTGCCATTGATGAAGGCAAGCAGAGTGAGGAGCTGTATGGCCGGGCGTTGCGGCACATCAGTGCGCTGGCGACCAAGACCGACGGTTCCTGATCGCCCACACCACGTTGTGAGCCGGCGTTCAGATCCGCAGCCGACGATCAGCCGGCATCGCACGAACGGCGAAACTCGCTAGCCAATTGCGGACGGTTCCCAATCGGACTTGGTGGACCGATAGCGGCGCGGGAGTCCGCGATCTTCCGTTCTTCGTGGCACGGGGGCGAGATGTCTACGTGGGCACGAGTTCCTCTGCGTTCAGAAGCAGTAGCCACCCGATGGATGACATGTGACTTCTGGCAAGGCATCAGAAGGCGCCCCGATCCGCCTGGGGTGGGTGGGTCGCTTTGCCCGCTGCCGACCTTGCCTGCAACGGCTATGGCTTCACGACATCGGCGCGCACGCAGTCGACCGCAAACACGCCGGCAGACTCGACAGTGAGCAGGAATGTTCGGTCCTCGACAACTTCGGTTTCCCCCAACTCAACCATCGAGCCGTTCGCGGCAACCTCTTCGATCTTCTTGCTGGGACCGCCTTTGAGGCCGAGCGCAACCGGTTCGTTTTGACCGGCACTGTGCAGTCTGACCGTGATGCGATACTTGCCGGGCACGAGAACCGATATCGGGATGTCAACGGTTTTGCCCGGCGCATCAATCTGCAATATCCCGCCCGCGTACGAGTCGCGGTGTCCGGTCGTGATGGCACGTGCGGAAATCCCTTGCTTGCGCAGCTCAGCCTCCGCTTCCGTAGCGCAGACCCTCACCGATTTCGCCGTCGAGGGCGACTTGGATTCGTGCCTCTTGGGCCGGGCAAAACGTGTATGGGGCTGGCCATCGCTGACACGCCCGAGAGCAAACACACTCGCGCGAACGGCGGCCGGCCGATCTTGACCGGCAGCCACGAGGTGATGATCTGGCCCCATCGCGAGGGCGTAGCCACCTATGCGTCCAAGACCCAAACCTTCGAATACGCACCTGACTGCGTCGATTTTCTCTCGCATCGCCTGGATGCGGAGGCCACCCCGAAACCGATCGCCCCCGGCTGCTATCGGCCTGATCTAACCGAACCCGTCTCCTATGGCCAAGGCATCCGCTGGGGCATCTGCATGAGAGAGCCGGGAGGACCGTATCCCTACTTGCTCCGATATGAAGTCGATCTGCAGGTACCGCCACGGTCGGAGTAGGCGGTTGTTAGCAACAAATATTCGGTCAGCGGTGCCGAAAACAGGGAACCGGCACTCCTCCGCTTCAGCCGTACACTTGCCACGACCGCCACGTCGCGCGTTCTGCCGAGGGACAGCTTGATCATTTCCGGACATTTGGTCTTCCTTAGAGCCATGTCACTTGTGGCAGATATCGGGCAATCTGGTCCAGACGATGAGCCGCCGGCTGGGGCAGCCCGATGGATTCTGGGGGCTCAATTGAGTTTTGGGTACGCCTTGGACACCCACTGCGCTAACCGCACGAAACTGCGGAGAGGTGTCGGACGACGCGCGCAACGAGTAGCTCCGCAAAGCAGATCTGCCGGGCGAGTCCGTGGGCGAACGGCGGCGTCGCGGAGGGCGATTAGGTCTTCGCATGGCGTGTGAGGCGCGTGGTTGCATCCGGTGGCGAAGAGGAACCGGCGACGGTCTCCCAGCGACGAAAAAAAATCTCGGACGAATCGGTCGATCCGCTCGGCCGTACGGGGGCCGCTCCATTTCTGTTCGTTGGCGGTCATGCCACCGCAGAGAATCGAGCGGTCGCTCAGGGCGCGGGCTTCAAACAGCAGCTGATGGCCGACGACGTAAAGCCGTTGGCGTACTTCGGGGAAAGAACTGATGATGACACTAAGCACGATGGCGGCCTGACTGGCTGTACTGCTCCTCCGTCCAGCAACCCGTGAACTCGCCCACGCACTTTCGACGCGGGCTTCTAAGTCGGGCCCGTCGTCCGCGGAATCTCGCCGCGGCTGACCCTTGGGTTCTCAAAGAAGCTGCAAAACCACGAGGCGGCGTTGGCACTACTCTTCCTGTACTATGACTACTGCCGCGTTCATGGCACACTGAAGACTACGCCAGCCGTCAAGCACGGTCTGACCGATCACGTCTGGACGGCACGTCTGGACGGTTCGCGAGATGCTAGAGAAGATCGCTGAGTAGACTTCCATTGGGTGACAAGGGCCAATGAAATCCCCTGCCCTGACAAGATTGATCCTCGTTCCCTTCAGCTTAATCGTGATAGTGCTGTTCAGCCTGTTGCTGAAACACCATAGAGACGTTGGATTGCTGGTTGGATGCGCGCTCCTTTCTAGCCTGTCACTCTACTACGCCTACTTACTGATGTCGGGCCAAGCCTACGTGAAGATATTCGGCTTTGGCGAGAACACTCCGTGGCTCAATCGCCTCGGCTCGATTGTGTTCCTCGTGCTGGGCGTAGTATTTGCGGTTCTAGCGGTGGGTCACGTCGCTGTCGTGCTTTGATAGCAACACAATCCTCTACCATCACCGGAGACCCAGTACTCATCCCACCCCGATTCCAGCGCGGGCCGATACCGATGCCATTCGCCTGGGAAAAGCAGGATGACCGTTCCCGCCGTCACATCCTTGGCGCCTCCCGCCGTCGACTCGAAGCTTCCTTTGCCGGAAGCGATGTACAGTGCCTGGTATTCATGCAGGATCCGCCCCTTCTCCCAGCTATACATGTAGGAATCTGGGTGCACACTTAAGGGATAGCTCGGTGCATGCGGAGGGATGCGCGTGGAACCGACCCCCGACACGTACAATCCCCACTGGCGGTCACGCTGGCTGATCGGGGAATATCGAAAGAATTCGAGGTCTGAATCCCGCATGCGCACCCCCTTATGATGCGGATTCTGCGAATCCGTCGCCTCGATCCTACCGCACGCTCGGATGCCTCTTCAAGCCCATGATCTGAGGCGATTCAAGCAGAATCCTTACGGCCGTGTTTGCCGTTCCGGTGCCCCGACTGCAACCGTGCCCGAAATTGACATAAACTGGTTGGGTTTTGGCATGTACATCGGCCTGATTTGCGTAAGAAGATAACAAGTGGCGTAGAGGCCTCTCAACAGTTCGTCGAGGCCATCAAGGAAAACGAGGCGGATACGGCAGGCCTGTCCGCCCGGCTGACAACGACGATGCCGGCCATCAAGACGACAATCGATGCTATCAGGGCTGCGGGGCTGGACGTGACGAAGGTCATGATTGGCGGCGCCCCGGTCACCCAGGAGTACGCGGATCAGGTCGGTGCTGACGGCTATGCACCGGACGCGGCCAGCGCCGTGGAATTGGCACGGTCGCTCTTGGGACCAGCTTGATCGCCGGTGACGCTGTCAACGGCCAAGACTCCGTAACGTATGCCGCTGATGCAAGGAGCTACGATGAACCTGATTCACCCTTACGAAGGCCCGCCCGACAAGCTGCGCCTGATTGCCGCCATGCGCGGCGAGCCGACCGACCGTGTGCCGAACTTCGAAATCCTGATCGAGGATCAGCACGTCGAGAAACTGCTGGGCCGACCGGCGGGCAACACGCTGGGCGTGGGTGGCGATCCGGCCAAGGGGAGCGAGGCGGCCGAAGGCGTCCGGCCCATGCACCCGGAGGATTATCTCGAACTGTGCCGTATCATCGGGCAGGACGCGATCGTGCTGGAAAACCTCTGGACACCCATCAAGCGACGGGAGCCCGATGGCTCGGTCGTTCTTTGGAACGATCGCAGCTTCAAGAGCCGGGACGACTTGGAACGCGTCGTATGGCCCGGCGAAGCGGAGATCGAGGAGAAGCTCCGATACATTCGCGAGTATGTCTCCGCAGTAGAGGGAACCGGCATCGGCGTGATGTTCCTTTGCGGGTGCATCTTCCAGACGCTCTACGAATTCGTGGTCGGCATGACCGACTGCATGGTGATGACCGTCGAAGAGCCGGACTTGTTAGACGAGTTGATGGCCCAATCGGCCGACTACTTCGCCGAGTTGGTCCGTCGGGCGATCGACGAGGGCGTGGACATCGTTTTCCTGGCCGACGACTTCGCCTACAACAAGGGTCTGTTCGTCGAGCCGACACAGTTTGCGCAGCTCTGGCGCCCCCATTTCGATCGCATCTTCGAGCCGGCTCGCAACGTCAACAAGCCGATCCTGTTTCACTCCGACGGCCGGATTGACGATGCCGTGGAAATGCTCCTGGACATGGGCGTCGATTGCCTCAACCCCATGGACCCGTCCGGCGTCGACTATCGCGATTACAAGCGACGTTACGGCCACCGTGTGACCCTCTCCGGCAACATCGACATCACCTGGCCCCTGGTCAAGGGTACGCCGGAGGACGTCGAGCGGGACGTCAAGGAGCACATGGACGTGCTCAAGCCCGGCGGACGCTGGATCGCCGGTTCCAGCCACAGCATCGTCAACTACATCCCTAACGAGAACTTCATCGCAATGATCAACGCTATCCACCAGTACGGCGCGTATTGAGTTTCCGAGTCTCACAACCTAGGAGAAATGTCATGGCCCGACTGACGACGATCGGATTCTTGCTGCTTGCCGCCACCTTGACGGCGAGGGGACCGGCCGACGACAACCTGATTCGCAGTTTCGCCAATCCGCCTGATTCAGCCAACGCCTGGTGCTACTGGTGGTGGCTCAACGGCGCGGCCAGCAAGGAGGGGATCACTCGCG
>CAZUAH010000531.1:0-9579 GCA_964617665.1 uncultured Pirellulaceae bacterium | reverse complement strand
TACGGACGTAAACGTCTATCTGGAACGATGGCCGTTCCGCCGATTGCCCTGCGACCAACCGGAAAGGCTGGTCGACAAACTCCAAACCACGGGCGTCACGCAAGCATGGGTCGGCAGCTTCGATGGCCTGCTGCACAAAGACATCGGCGGCGTGAACGCGCGCCTCGCTGAGACCTGCAACAGGGTGAATCCGCAATTGCTGATTCCGTTCGGTTCGGTCGACCCCAAGCTGCCCGACTGGCCCGAAGACATCCGGCGCTGCCACGAAGACTACCACATGCCGGGCATTCGCCTTCATCCCAACTACCACGGCTACACGCTTGACGACGCGGCGTTTGCCGAACTGCTGACGATTGCCGAGAAGCGAGAGTTGATCGTGCAACTCGCCGTGAGAATGGAGGATGTACGCACGCAACATCCACTGATGCAGGTCCCCGACGTTGACGTGGGACCGCTTGTCCAGTTGATGAAGGCTCGCCCGCGTTTGCGACTCGTGTTGCTGAACAGTTCGCGGACCGTGCGCGGCTCAACGCTGACCGACCTCGTCAGCGCAGGCCAAATCTACGTCGAAATAGCGACGCTCGAGGGAATCGGCGGCGTCGCCAAATCCCTTGATAGCGTGCCCTTGGACCGAGTACTATTCGGCTCGCACCTGCCGCTGTTCAACCTGGAATCCGCAACACTCAAGCTTCGCGAATCCGTCCTCTCGGCGGCCCAAAAGAACGCAATCACACACGAAAACGCGAAGCGGCTCCTTGGCGCGTAAGACTCGCCGACTTCTTTCGAACGCGAATCAGTTTTTCCTGACGAACTTCTGCGCTCGCTCGCCAATGATATCCGTGGCGTAGATATTGCCTTTGGAGTCTACAGCGATTCCGTGGACCCAATTCAATTCGCCCGGCTGCTCCTCGTCGTCTTCGCCCTTGGGCACGGTCCAAATCTGCAGGGCCTTACCTGACGTGTCGAACTTCATGAATACCTGGTCCTTCGGCGGGCAACTGAGCGTGTTGTCCGTTTCGCGCCACTGCATCGGCGTGCAGCCGCATACCCATATTTCATCTTTGGGCGTAATGCATAGTCCCCACGGTACGATCAGATTCTGCCATTGGTCCAGGAACTTGCCATCTTGGTCGAACACCTGGACGCGGGCGTTGTTGCGATCGGCCACGTACAGCTTGCCTTTCGAGTCCGCGACGATCGCATGCGGAAGACTGAATTCGCCCGGGCCAGTGCCCAACTTGCCCCACGCCTTGACGAATTTGCCGTCGGCGTCGAAATGGACAATTCGGGCGTTTCCGTAGCCGTCGGAGACAAACACCTGGCCGTCTGGCGTGATCGCCATGTCGGTTGGTTTGTCTAAGTGCTTTTCGTCGCAGCCGGGTTCGCCCCGAGTGCCCAGTGTCTTCAGCACTTTGCCGTCCGGTGTCACTTGCAGAACCACGTGGTCCGCTACGTCGGCCAGCCAGATCATGCCCTTGTTGTCAATCTTAATCTGATGGGAACCAAGCCCTGTTTCTTTTGTGCCGATCAAGCCGACGCCCCAAGCGTGTACGAATCGCCCTTCCGCCGAGTAGATCTGGACCGGCGGTTCAGCCCGAGTGAATACCCACACCTGATCCTTGCTGTCGACGGCGATGCCCGGCGTCCGGCCCCACAATATTCCCGTCGGCCGCTCCGGCCAATTCGGATCGACTTCGTACCAGGTCGATAACGTAACCTTGGGATACGGCTGGGGTTGTGACGCAGCGGCTACATTCGGTTCCGCATAGACGGGTTTCGATGGCTCGGCTGCTCGGAGGACGCCTACACCTGCCAATCCGAACATCAACAGGCTCGTCAGTAACGCGTGAGGATTTGTCAGCGGTCGAGAATAGGTCACGTCATTTCTCCTTGAGGTGCAACAACTTCGGTTCTGGCAACTAAGTAGGTAAGGCTGATGCCCAAACGATGTCCGGTAGGCTTAATCCGCCGCGTATACGTCAATGGGACCGTCGGGCCTCATGTCCGGCGGAAGGATTCTGTACGTCTGGAGGTTGCGGAATGTGTGGCTATGGAGACGGCTCTTGTCGCCCGGAGTCAGACAGACGTAGTATAGACACGCTGGAGGAGAGTCACAAGTTTCCGGGAAACGCGTCCTGCGGGCGGTCTGTAAGCACTTGGTAAGACAAGGCAAAACGATCTGGCCAGTCTTTGCCGCCGATGGGGCGTGGTCCGTAGATCACGTAGTGGTCGACCGGTTTGTCGCCATCAGCACACACGATCTCGAAGTATACCACGGCACCACCGTGCACTGGTTGAGGAGTGATCTGTAATTCGTGCCAGGTTTCTTTCTCGGATTGGACGGAATTCGCGTCGAGCTTGGCCGTGCCAATGTCATTGCTTCCTGGCCGAGAGCCGAAACGTATATTCAGCGACCCTGGTTGGCCCTTCCGTGACACCTTAATCGCCATGCCCCGCAGTTCTTTCGCGCCCTCTGGAATCCAAAACTCGCCACCGATCTTCGTCTCCGAGCGCGAGTCCAAAATATGAGTGACGAAAGGCACGGGACTGGCGGCGGCTGCATCGTAGTCCCGGCCAACCGTGCGGGACGGTCGCAGAAAACGGTCAAGGAAGTCGACCGCGCCTACTGCGTGGATTTCGTGACGACCGTCGAAATGGTCCAGGACGATTCGGTCAGCAAGACTGAAGTGATCTCGCCACGCCACAACCTGTTTCCAGGCGTAGGCTGTCCACTCGGGCGTCGTGATCCCATCATTTTCGGCGAACTCGACGCAAGCCGGGCGCGGAGCGATCATGGCAATCAGTTCGGGATGCGTAAATCGGTGCAGGATGTTCCAGTTGTAGAAATCTTCGTCGGGGTGCCACAGATAGCTGGTCCGCAGCGTGTCGTTGGTGATCTTGGTGCGCCAGTCGTTGAAGTGCCCGGAAATCACTGTCGCGGCCAGCCGCGGCTCGAGGGGCGAGATCCAAATGGCCGAGTATCCGCCGTAGGACAAGCCGTAGTAGCCGATCCGTTTCGGGTCGACAAAGGGCAAAGTTTCAAGGAAATCGACGATTCGTCGCGTTTTGGCAACCGGCATTGCCACGCGCATCATGCCGACCGCGTCGGCTTGGCGCGCCAAAACGTTAATCTCCGCTGTCTGGCGTTGCATCAGATATGGCGAGAACACGACGTAGCCCTGCTCGGCCAAGTGTCGAGCGAACTCGTGGTAAGCCGTGTCTTTCGTCATTCCCAGGCCAGTGGTCATTTCCGGCGTCCCACTGAGCCCATGCTGACAGATCACCGCCGCCGTTTGACCTTGGATGTTCCGCGGAATCAGCAGGTTGCCGTAGACCTCGACTCCCTGAGTCACATCCAGTGTAATCCGATACAGCTTGTACTTATCGGTTGCCAGAGCCAGTTCTGTTTTCGGGTTCAATGGCGAGTCGACGGTTGGCACGTGGCCGACCAGACGCCGATAGTCCTTGAGCATCTCGGTTTTGATTCGCTCGAAGTCAGCAGGTGGCGAACTGGTCAGGCCCCATTTTGCCTCGCGTTTGGCTTCACTTTCGGCGATCAGACCCCGCAAGTACTTCAGACGTTCCTCAAAGTGCCGGTTCCTCACATGGTTGACCTGATCTGACGTCACGCTCAGTTCGGGCCATGCCGCAGCGTCTCGCCGGGCAGGCAGTCTGAAATGTCTGGCGAGAAGTGAAACGGACTGGGCCAGCTTGTCGTCTCCCTGACGAAGCGTGACCAAGATTCTTCGGCCAAATGTCTTTTGGCGGCCGCAAATCCGGCCAGCCCGAAGGATTTCCGATTTGGCCTGCTCTTCCGCAATGCTTGAATCCGGCGTGTGGACGCACCAGAACGGTCGCGGTGCGATAAGCGCGGCCAGTTTCGCATCACCGAACTTCAGCAGCCGTCGCGACATTCGCCGATCTACCGGCTCCTTCCAGCACCAGTCGCGGACCTGAAAGTAGTCGACGACAACTGCAGCGGAGATCCTCCGGTCGACGGCAGCGGCATGAAGGGCCGTCATTCCACCTTGGCCGATCCCGATGATGCCGATGCGATCCGAATCCACGTCGGATCGACTGCCGAGGTACTCAACGGCCGCCACCACGTCTTGAACGTCAAGCCCCGGCATCGTACGGCCGACAGGATACCCCAACCGGTACAGGATCATTCTTCGATCCTTGTTGTTCGTGGTTTGGCAGTAGGGATGGTCCTTGAGCCGTTCGATCGACTGCGGAATGTAAACCACGGCGCCGTCGCCCACCAGTTCGGTCAGCCATCCAGGCGCGGTGGCATCCTCGTCTAGGCCAGCGAGACGTTCGGGCCAGCTGTCGGCGTCACCGCAAACGATTACAACCGGATGCCGCGTCTTGCGTCTGGGCGAGAACAGCAGACCGCGTGTGGCCAAGCCCGCAAACATCGGGATGGTGTTCCGTTCCACGCGACAGTCTCTCGACTCAGCGAGTTGCACGGTTTCGGCGTCGGCAACCGCGGCCTTGGCGTCAACTAAGCCGAGCATCCTTCGGCAACTCGCCCTGTGATGCTCGATCGACTTCTCATAACTCTCGATCGAAGTATGGTCCGGATCCCACGCATCGTGACGAAGCTCTCGCGCCTCTTCGATTCTCCGTTGGAAGTACTCGGTCACCTGGCGCAGGTGTCTTGAGTGAACGACAGCATCGTCTCTTGGAAGGTTCAACGGGGCTGTGCGAGGTAGTGGCTGAGCGGCATTGCCTGTGGTGCCGAAAAGGACGAATAGAGCAGCCAACAGAAGAGTCCGGCAGAGCGTTTTCATTCTACTCGCCTCCAATTCGCGTTTTGCACCGCGCCTTCAATGTGAATGAAGATCACTTGCGTTTGGTGGGGACAGTCACGGCCATATGTGGACGATATCAAAACATGCACATCCCACACCGCTAGTCGAAGCACTGAGCGGCAATCAACTCGTCATCGACATCAAAGTAGCAATAGACTGCCGGGTCAAGGTAGTACGGGTTCGTATAGACCAAGGTGTAGGCACAGCGTCTCGTTTCCTCTGGGGGCAGAAGTCCGTCC
Organism: uncultured Pirellulaceae bacterium; assembly: GCA_964617665.1. Classification (GTDB taxonomy): domain Bacteria; phylum Planctomycetota; class Planctomycetia; order Pirellulales; family Pirellulaceae; genus JADHUC01. Next base: position 4,526 of record CAZUAH010000531.1, on the reverse strand, counting down.
GCAAGCCGTGGTTCTTCGAATCGCAGGCCAGGCTCTCGCCCCATGATCTGCGTTACCCGCTCGACGGCGATGCCGGGTTTGAGTTCTTGGTGAGCGGCGTGAAGGAACTCTGCTTCGGATCGGACGAGAGACCGCCAGTGGACAACGCCACAGACAGCGATTGCGAGGGGCAATATCGTGAGCGCCAACAGCGTCTTCAAACTGAAATTGAATCGGCGTTCCATGGGGGTGGTCATGGGGTTTTGATTTGTTGATGAGGGTCTTTGAGGGGCAGCCCCTCCCGGCTTCTCCCAATGAGTCGCATTTCCTTCCCTTTCCGTGGAAGAGCGTACAAAGCATCGTGGCCGGTGTTGCCGTCAAACACATACATAAACGACTTCCCCTCGACGACGGCAACGACCATGCCGAAATCCGACCGTGCCTTTCGTTTGCTCTCGAACACCTTGAGAATATTTGTTGTGGCACACGGGACTAGCCTTGAGGAAGCCTTGTCCAACACAAAACAACTGAGTTCCCCAGTCAAAGAGTCGAGCACAAAAAGCCCTTCAACTCCATCGACGGCTGGGCCAGTAGCCATGATGATCGACTTGCCTACATGAACCGTCGTGCCCCGAAGGATGGTCTCAGGGGAGGGTGAACGACGGAAGGCAGGGCGCATCACAGCTACCCAACACCCCACACCCAACACCACGATCAACAGCGTCTCTAGGCTGAATCGAAATCGGCGGCGTGTCGTGGGAGTGGTCATGTTTTCTTTCTTGAACGATACGTAGCAGCCATTGCGATTCCCCCCAAGAACAGAGCACCAATCGCAGGAGGAATCGCATAGAGCGTGAAATGGTCCACAAATGCACCCCAAGAACGTGACGGTGATGAAAGTCCCGTCATCGACGGAGACAGTAGCCAACCCACAATAGCACCGGTGGCACCGTATGCGAAGACGAGGACCCTGCGTGAGGAAAGAAAGGAAACTGCAGCACAAACCGCGAGCGTAGGAAGTAGCAGGCAGCACCTGCCAGCAATCTCCAGGCAAGTGACTGGAAACGCGGCAGCGAAAGCAAGAATCACGCAAGCAATCGTGAGGATGATGAGCAGCCTGCGCAAGCTAAATCGAAATCGCCGTCTGTGATTGGACTCGACCATAGCAGAATCCAGCATACCGTTTTGGTTCTTCAGGAGATTTCGCGGCGGAATCGCGGATTGCGGGATAGCCTCCGGCCACAGTGGGCGGAACCGCTGGGCTACGGGTACGTTCCTATCTGCCTCTCGCCTTACACCTCGTCCGGCATGCAATAGTCCTCGCGGTACGTCGGCTTGAGTTGCCCGTTCGCCTGGTCGTTGTTGAGAAACGTCTCTTCTTCTCGATCAAAGACCAATTTCGCGTTTCCCAAACGGTATGACATCGTTGCCAGGTGCTCCAAAGAGGAGGACAGGTGGCCTTGTTCCACGTCGGCGTTCGGAGTCTTCCGCGTGCGGATGCAGTCGACGAAGTTCTCCGCGTGTGGCTCGTCGGGGAAGCGGCCGTATTGCTGCTCGACTACTTCGCCAAACCCTGCCTTCAGGTCCCGAGGCCCGCCTTCCAGCACCTGCCAGCCCCCGCCGACTCGTCCCAAATACATCATCCGCTTGGTGCCGTAGATTTCGATTCGAGACGTGTTCCGAGGCCAAAACGGGAATTGGTCCGCTTGGCGGATGCTCATGGGAGTCTTGAACATGTATTTCTCGGTGAATCCGGTGCAATCGAAACTCATGGCCATGCGGTCGAATTCGTAGGTTACGATCTGCACGTCAGGCATCACGCCATCATCGTCCTCGTGCTTCCAGCGTCCGCCGACACATTGGACCGACTTGGGTTGCGGCGGGTCGCCGATCACCATTCGGGCCGCATCCAGGGTGTGAATCGCATCGGAACCGTTGCCGCCAGAGAATCGCCAGTAACCGTACCATTGGCGATGTAGCTGCTTGTTGTATGGCCGATCGGGGACCGGGCCGAGCCAGCGGTCCCAGTCTAAACCAGGCGGCGGATCGCTGTCGGGGACGGCCTTTCTGGGATAGCCCCCATAGACGAACGAGTACATGCCAAAGACCTTGACGTAGAGCACGTCGCCCAAACCGTCGTCGCGGATGTAGTCACGAGCGGCGAACATATACGGCGCGCTCCGTGTCTGCGTGCCGGCTTGGACGATCCGATTGTACTTACGTGCCGCTTGCACCATCCTGCGGCCTTCCCAGATTGAGGCCGAGATATTTTTCTCGACATAGACGTCCTTGCCCGCCTGGCACGCCCACACAGTGGCCAGAGCGTGCCAGTGTTCAGGCGTCGCGATAATGACTCCGTGCACGTCCTTGTCGTCCAGGACGTCCCTCATTTCCTTTGTCAGAGTGGGCGCAGATCCTTGTATCTGTTCGAGTTCGGCAACCGAGGCCTTGCCACGAGCGTCCTCAACATCGCAGACGTATTTGATTTCCACGTTATCCAACTTGGCCATGTTCTTAATGACCATGCGCCCTCGGCCGCCAGCCCCGATGAGGCCCAGAACGACCTTTTCGTTAGGCGATTCGGCGGCACCAGTTCGCCGGGCAGTCAAGGCGGACGAGGCGGCGGCCAGCGTGCCGGCCGCTTGCGCTGATGTGGTGACGATGTTGCGGCGCGTCATCTCGGACATATCCCGGCTCTTTCTTAGACAGTTGAGGGTGTCCGGGAATTGGGAGGGCGAGGCTCCTGCCGAGCCGCGTTTTCCCTACGGATTCGGCTCAGCAGGAGCTTCGCCCTCCCGGAAACGGCTGGCTACGGCATGTCGAATTCCCAGACACCATCGGATAGTTGGCTATTTTAGCGCAGGGGAGTTGCGCATCAGATCCCGTGCGGTTTGGTTTCCTTAGTCATTAGGTCGTTAACTTTCGATTCGTTCACTTCAATTCCCAGCCCCGGGCCACTGGGCACTTGAGCTACATCGCCATCGATTATGAGCGGTTCCGCGAGGACTGTTGCTTGGAGGTACTGTGGGGCATTCAAGGCGGCTGGCTTGTCCAGTCCGTACGAGCCAAATAGCGCCAGCGAGGCTGCGAGCGACACGTCCGGGTCGGTCAATCCGCTGGCCAGCCAAAACAGCCCGGCGTCGAGCGCAAGTTCGATCTGCCGCTTCGCTGACGCAAGGCCACCGCAACGAGATACCTTGACCGTCAAACCGTCGATCATGTTCAAGTGAATGAACTCGGCCGCCTCGACCGGTGATATGACACCCTCGTCCATGCTAATGGGCACGGCACCTTGCTTCTTCAACGCCTGGTATCCGCTGATGCAGTTCGGACGCAGCGGGGCTTCCAGCACATCGACACCGGCATCGGCTAGTTTCGGAGCGATGTCCAGAGCAGTAGCCGTATCGTAGCCGCCGTTGGCGTCGGCCCACAAGAACGAATCCGGCGCGAGCTGGCGGATCCGTTTCACGACCTCCAGGTCAAAATCTGGGTTTGGAGCAATCTTCACATTGAAATGGCCGTATCCGCGCGAATTGGCGATTTCCATCTGTTCTTCCAGTTCCTCGATCGTTCGCATGCTGATTGTCCAATTCAGTTGCAGCGTACCGCCTGTTGGGCGGTTCCACATATCAGCGATTGACTGACCGGTCAGCTTCCCAGCCAGATCGTGCAAAGCAATGTCGATTCCGGCACGTGATATCGGCATGCCCGTGGTGAATGAGGGAGCCAGCGCACGATCCATGACGCGGTGAGCCTCTTCGATATCCAAAGGATCGTGACCGAGAAGCGCCGGCGCGTAGTACCGCTCGATCGCGATCAGAGCCGTCTCGGGAGTCTCGTAACTCCATTTCGGCACCGGCAGGCTCTGTCCCCAGCCGACCGTGCCATCGTCCGCCGTTATCTTGACGAACACCACGGCGTGACCGGGTGATCCTTCGAGAAACTTGAAGTACCCGGACCAGGGATAGTACGCTAGAAACGATTCGATCCGATCGATTCTCACGGCGACATCCTCTTCGGCGACATATACGACCGATGGCAGTCAACGTTTGCGACCTGGAGTCTAACCAGTGTCGTTGACTGATTGTCTATCCTGAGGATCGAAGAATCAAGCACTTGGACGGCGAAGCGCTACATCACATTTCGGAGTTATCGCGGATCGCCAAGCGTAAGAGGAAGGACAACTCGGTTGACGACGAAAGAGGTTGGATGGAGCCGTCAACCATACCGACCAGAACCACGCCGGGGTGGGGCGACTGAAGCGGATTGTTGATTCCGTGATTCTCGTTACAGCCGGGCAGCGGTGGTGTTCCCATTACATTCTTGTAGTTCAGAGGATAACGGACCGTTGTGATATTCCAGCAGTCTGCACCCCAAGGAGCCGGTGGGCCCCCGAGAGTTTCAACCTGCGGAACGGGATCGCAACGCGTCGTGCCTGACAACCACCCGCCGCCTGCCCCCGTGCCGCCCACAGTCCAACCAGCATCGCCGTGGTATCGCCGACGCGTCCCCCCTGCTCGGTCTCTCAACCAATCCGACTGTTCGGC
>CAZUAH010000530.1:0-9584 GCA_964617665.1 uncultured Pirellulaceae bacterium | reverse complement strand
CAATACCCTGGTAGCGGGCATCATAATGTTCGCTCTGGCGAGCGTAGCTACGACACTTATTGTTCCGACGTTACTATAGCATAACCTAACGACTCACGACCGCCGACGACTCGACGGGTACCTACCGGGACATTGCGTGATCCGCTAGAGCGTGGCAATGAGCCGTGGCGGCGCTGGCCAGACCCCTGAGATCGTATCCGCCTTCCAGAAGCGAAATGACGCGGCCGTCGGCGTACTGGTCGGCCAGTCCCAGCATCAGACGCGTCAAGTCAAAGAAGTCATCGTCTGTTAGCTCGAACCCACCAAGTGGGTCGCCCACTCGCGAATCAAATCCGGCGGAAATCAATATCAGCTCGGGGCTGAACTTCTGCGCGGCGGAAAGCATGTCGTCCCCGAAAACGCCAAGAATTTCCTTGCGTCCGGCACCGGCAGCGAACGGTCGATTCAACGTCGCCCCTAAGCCGCGGCCTTGACCGGTCTCCTCCTTCGTTCCCGATCCTGGATACCACGGCCACTGGTGCGTGCTAAAGAAAAGAACGGAGTCATCATCGTAGAAGATCTCTTGCGTGCCGTTGCCGTGATGAACGTCCCAGTCGACGATCAGGACTTTTCCCACGCCGTGTTTGTGCTGGGCGTAGCGGGCTGCGATGGCGATGTTGTTAAATACACAGAACCCCATGCCATGGCCGGATGTCGCGTGATGCCCGGGCGGACGGACCACACAGAATGCGTTGCTGGCCTCGGACCGCATCACGGCGTCGACCGCCGCAGATGCACCACCCGCGGCGTGCAAAGCGGGCTCCCAGGATCGCTCGGTAACGGTGGTGTCTCCCGTGGTCAGGCACGGTGCTCCGGAAAGGATCTCGCGCCTGGCAAGGTCGATGTACGCTTCGGCGTGGCAGCGAGCAATATCCTGCTGGTCTGCGGCTGGCGGGGCCAGCCACTGCAGCCCGTACGCGAAATCCGCGCCCTCTAGTGCGTTGATGATCGCCTTGTAGCGGCCCGGTGATTCGGGATGCCCCAAACCCGCATCGTGCTCGGTGTACAGATCGGAGCGGACGATGGCAGTGGCCGCGTTATTAGCTTGTTTTGGAGAGGATTCTTCCGACATGGCCAGTAGGTCTATTTCTCAGAGGAGGGCGTTATCGGTAGAATAAGGCTAGGGAGATTCTATAACGATTGCCGAGCCCATGGTACTAGGGCTGTCATGGAGGTTGCATCATGTCCGAACCATCAACTCGGTGGACCGCACCGACGGCTTCAAGCGGTACAGCCGCCTCGTTCGACCAAACCTGGACGATCGGCCAGTATCTGATCCAACGACTACAGGACTACGGCGTTCAGGACATCTTCGGCATACCGGGTGACTACGTGCTGTCGTTTTACAGCATGCTCGAGGAGAGTCCGATCAATGTCGTTGGCTGCACACGCGAGGACTGCGCCGGATTCGCTGCGGACGCCTATGCGCGGATCAATGGTATGGGGGCCGTCTGTATCACGTATTGCGTGGGCGGCTTGAGCGTGTGCAACTCGATCGCAGGTGCCTATGCCGAGAAGTCGCCGGTGGTGGTCATCTCCGGCTCGCCCGGTTTATCCGAACGCGTCAATAACCCTCTGCTCCACCACAAAGTGCGCGATTTCCGGACCCAATTCGAAGTCTTCGAAAAGCTATGCGTCGCGGGAACGGATCTATACGATCCGACCACGGCCATGCGCGAGATCGACCGCGTCCTAGACGCCGCAGCCAGGTTCAAGCGTCCGGTTTACATCGAAATACCTCGCGACATGGTTCATGCCACATCGTTGGGCGCACATGTTTTTCGGCAGCAGGAACTTGCCAGCGACGAACGAGCACTTGAGGAGGCCGCGAGCGAGGCCGTCGAGTTGATCTCGAAGGCCGAACGGCCCGTAATCATCGCGGGGGTCGAAATACACCGTTTCGGACTTCAGGACCCGCTGCTGCGACTTGCCGAAAAGACGGGCATACCGATCGCGTCAACGATCTTGGGCAAAAGCGTGATCCGCGAGACACATCCGCTGTACATTGGGCTTTATGAGGGTGCGATGGGACCGGCGGAGGTGACGCGCCAAGTCGAGGATAGTGATTGCGTTATCCTGCTGGGCACTTTCATGACGGATCTCAACCTTGGGATCTATACTGCCAATCTTGATCCGGGGAAGTGCATCTATGCGACCAGCGAGACAATGCGTATCCACTACCACCACTATCCGGACGTGCTCCTAGGCGATTTCATTTGTGCGCTTACGGAACGATGTGCCACTTCGGCGAGAGAAGCGGAAGTCGTTTCGCGGACCCGCGCCGAGGTATCGTTTGAGTTGCAGCCGAATGCCCGGCTCACGATCGGCCGAATGATCCAACGCCTCAACCAGCAATTGGACGAGGACACGATTGTGATTGCCGACATTGGAGACTCTCTGTTCGCTGCGACGGACTTGGTCATACGCGGACGCACCGAGTTTCTCAGTCCGGCGTATTACACTTCGATGGGATTCTCGGTTCCGGCGGCGCTGGGCGCCTTGACGGCAAGGCCGGACCACCGGCTTGTGGTGATCTGTGGCGATGGCGCGTTTCAGATGACGGGAATGGAGTTATCCACGATTGTTCGCCATGGTTACTCGCCGACAATCATCGTCTTGGACAACGCAGGCTACGGAACGGAGCGATTCCTCCACCCGGGCGACTGGAAATACAACGACATTCACCGCTGGAACTATCACAAACTGCCGGAAGTACTGGGCGGCGGGCATGGACATCTCGCGCGCACCGAGGGCGAGTTTGACACGGCCCTGGAAGCTGCTTGGGGGAGCACTGACGGCCCCAGCCTGATACACGTCGAATTGAATGTCGAAGACGCCAGCCCTACGCTTCGGCAACTAGGTGCGCGGCTAGGGGAGAAGGTTTAGCTCGCGCCCGCCTACCCATTTGTAGCGATAAGTGTCGGTCCAGAAGAAGATCCGCTGGGCCGCCGCTGTGGGCGTTCTGCTGCCGTCTTTCCACAGTTCGGCGTAGTTGCGACCATCGCCCTCGAGAATCAGCAGTTCCTTGGCCTTTGCATATTTCATTTGCCAGCCCGTTGCGGCGAAGTTCTTCCCTTCGATCGTTACGTTTTCGTTGGCCACCAATTCAACTGCGCGTTCCGTAGTGTCAGCATGCGTCCCCATCTCGACGAGGCTCAGTCGCTCGCTGGTCATCAGCAGTTGGCCCTTCTGGGGCCCGCCATGCGGTTCGGGCTCCAGTGTTTGATCCCACGTTTCGACAGGACCGTATACGGTCCTCACGCGTCCTCGAAACTCAACGTCTCGACTTTCGATGTTCCCGACAATTTCGTCATCGAAGTCAACGCGGATGTACACCAATTCGGCGTCGTTGGGATCGGCGTCTGCAGTGAGGCGTCCAATCCCACGATCTGACAGACTGCGTTCATAACGGACCGAAGTGCCCAAACCCGGCCCACGCGCATGCAGGTCTCCGGTTGCCGCATCGATAGTCATGTCTCGGACCTCCATGTGATCGTGGGAAGTCCGCCGGTTGTCTTTGCTGCCGTGATTCTGCAGCGAGACGGCTCCCTGGAAAGCCAATCGCTGGACATCCACGTCATCGGATTGCTCGTCTTTCGAAAAGTCAACGCGTTGCGTGAGGACGACATCAAGATCCTGTCCAGTGACCAAGAGATCAAACACGTTGCCATCGCGGCTCTGTTGAAGTCCACGCACTTGGATGTTCCGATCAAACTTGGCTACTCGACCGTCGAACTTCATGTCGCCTTCCCACGTGACAGTCATCGGCGAAGCCATTGCAGCGGGTAGCCGCGTCGATTCAGCTCCGATTCCGCGTGGCTTGCGAGGCGGTAGCGTCATCTCGCCTGGGCCCGGAATCCAGAGCTGATTCTTGCTGCGGTCCAGGCGAATGTCGTCGCCCGTAATGGTGAGTCCACGGCCGGAGACTCTGCACTGTTTGCCTTTGACGCGGATGAGCGCATGCGGCGCGTTCGCATGATCCACTTGCACGGTTTCGGCATCGATGGCCAACGGAATATCGTTCGGGTCCTCCGTACGCGTCTCGCGAAGGCGGACGTTGCCGTTGATGACCAAATGTTCCACCTCGGTGTCCTCGCCCTTCTGCAGCAGTTGTAGCTGAATCCCTTGACTCTGGATGTCAAACTTGCGAGCCGAGCGTTTCGTGTCTGGTGACGAGTCGAGGATGCCGCGCGACAATCCGTCACCAGTTCCTGTAAGCGCACCGGAGGCATCTTCTTCCCCGTAGCTGATCCATACTTCAGCCTTCTGCATATTGCCCGACAGGTGCCAGGAGTCGATCCGAACGTTCCGTTCAGCCAACAGACTGACCGGACGGTATTCGACTTCGGGCTTCTGCTTGCCTCGCGATGGACGAACCGATTCGCGCAGCCAAACGTGCAAATTGTCCGCACTGAATTCTCCAAAGCCGTGGTATTCGACCGAAGCCCCGGAAACCAACGACAATGCGTGGTCGCCGTCGTCCAGTTGCAGGATCAAGCGTTCTTGCCAAGTGGCCTCGAATGTCTTCGAGGGATCATCCGGCAGGGCACCACGAATGAAGCCGGGGCCGTCGGCACGAAGTTGTCCCAGCCGATCATCCTCAGCGAAATGGTATTCAAACGAAGGTGCCTCGACTGTGTTGTGCCGGTATCGCAGTATGACTTTCTCGCCGTCCGCGAATCGCACTCGCTTGTTCTGTAAATCGAATTCGAGGCGTTCGCCACGCGCGAATGCTGTGTAGGAAGGGGCACGCAGTACGGCCGGTGTTCCCTCGGCCACGATTCGTCCGATAGCAAGCCCCGAGAGGTTGTGAGACTTCGCTTCCTTGGACGTGTCCTCGGGCTTCTTCTTGCCTTCGCGCTCCATGAAGTAGATACGAAGCAAATTGCAGGTCAGTTGATCGGGCGGACCATCGGGATTCGGGCTCGATACCTTGACTTGGTCTTTGAAGCTGGCGATTTGTCGCTGAAAGTCGTAAGTGAACGGTCCATCGCAGGTCACGTCCAAATCGGTCTTCGCCTCGGACCCACTGGGCGGATTGCTCACATCCTTTCGTCTCAGTTCATCAGGTGCGTCGATCTGGACGTGAACATTATCTACATGAATAAGCTCCAGTGTCTTCAAGTTGCCGAACTGCGGCTGCTCGCCATCGCCACCGGGTTCCATGGTGACGATCAGGTCTTTGCCACTCCCATAGCTACTCCCGTAGCGAAACTCGACTTCATTAGGAGCCACGATTCGATCTGGAGCCATCTGGACGTTGCCGGTCTGCAAATGCAGGTAATCTTCGACGCCCGGTTGACGGTCCGGACTACGGATAGTCACCGGTCCGTTCAGCGTGCCGCCTTCAATGCGACCAAACTTGCCCTGCGCCGGGTTTGTAGGACCGTCGAAATTGAGAATGGCCCCCTTGGGAGCTTGTAGCAATACATAGCGTGTGCCGCCATTCTCGTCAGAAGAGGTTTCCAGCACTATCGTGACAGGCTCCAGTTTGAGACCCTTGTCGCCGATCTGTTCGTACCCCTGGATCAGCAGCGCCCCCTGATCGGTCTCCACGATCGTGGGCTGGTCGCGCTCCCAAGCGTCTGGCGGAAACCAGCGCTCCAACTGTGCCTCGCGTGTCTCGGCAGTCGGTGCGCGAGGCAGACTGTCGAGATCAAGGGTAGACGCCTCACGCTCCTTGACCGACGGCTCCATGAAAGGCACAGCCGCAAACGAATACGCCAGATAGGCCGCTAGAACGGCCGCGAAGGTAGTGACGAATCGTGTCAGGCGAGAAAACATGGCTGTGAATATCGACGCGGCCCCATCCCCCTAGGCGTGATAGCCGCGTATCAATCCCTCCCAACGGTTTCTTGACTTCAGCATGAATTCGATTGCTTCCCGTACGGCACCTCGGCCGCCAGGCGTCTTGGTAACATAGCCTGCGGCATCACGAATCTCGTCGACTGCGTCGGCCACGGCAATTCCCGCGCCGACATACTGCATCACTGATAGATCCGTCAGGTCGTCGCCGATATGACACGTCTGCTCGGGCGACAGGCCTAAGTCGGCGATTATCTCCTTGGCCGCCGGCAGCTTGTCCTCGAAACCCTGCCGAACAATCTCGATGTTCAACTCCGCAGCACGTACCTTGACGATGTGCGAATTGCGTGCCGTGAGTACACCAAACTTGTAGCCCGCCTTTTGCCAGAGCCGGATACCCAGTCCGTCACGTATGTGGAACTTTTTGATTTCGATGCCCTGGTTGTCGTACAACACTCCGCCGTCGGTCAGTACACCGTCAACGTCGCAGAGAATCAGCTCGATTTTCTTGAATTGTTCTTCAACGCTCATCACGTACCGTCCTCGGGTATTGGTTCAGTATCGTCAACCTGCTAGCGGTACTGTCTGTGGGCCATCGACATCGCCCGATTCGGAAGCGTCTTCGGAATTTGTAGAAAGTGCATCCGCAGGCAGCAGCCCGACAACGTCCGTAACGTCTATTAAGCCCACAGGTCGGCCGTCAGCATCAATGACAGGCAATTCGCTGATCTTTCGTTCGCCCATCACCTCGATGGCGTCCATCATCATCGTGCCGGACGAGACGGTGGAGGGCGAATGCGTCATCACGTCGCTAACCGGCCCATCGATATTCGCGTCGCGCCGGTTCTCCAGCAGCCGCGCCAAGTCGCTGTCGGTGAACAGCCCTGTCAGCAGACCTTGTTCGTCAACCAGCATAACAGCACCGGTGCGCCGCCCCGGTCGGCTGACCTGGACGAGCACTTCGCGGACCGTCTTTGTTTGGCTGGCCACTCGGCACTGGTCCAGAGGCCGCATCACGTCGTTCACCTTTGCCAGCTTACGTCCTAAGCTGCCGCCGGGATGAAAGCGGACGAAATCGTGCGGTCCAAACGCACGCATACGGCTCATCACCAACGCCAGCGCATCGCCCATTGCCAGCATCGCTGTCGTGCTGGTACTTGGCGCCAATCCCAAAGTGCAGGCCTCATGAATTGGGCCCAGATCCAACGTTACCGTGGCGGCCCGCCCGAGCGCACTTTGCGGTCTGCCCGTAATGGCGACGATCGGTACCGTACGCAGCGACGGCAGCAAACGCGAGATTTCCTCCGTTTCGCCGCTGAACGACAGCATCAGCACTGCGTCGTTGTGGTGGACTCGGCCAAGATCGCCGTGGATGGCCTCGCCGGGATGAAGAAAATGGCTGTGCGTACCAGTCGAAGCTAGCGTGGCGGCAATTTTCTGCCCTACGAGGCCGGCCTTTCCCATTCCACTGACGATGACGCTGCCCGAGCATTGAAACAAGACATCGACTGCCTCGCAAAACTCGTCGGATAAGCGTTCCGAGAGCGTCAGCAATGCCTGGCCTTCGTTGCGAATGATTTCGCGAGCCAGACGTAATTGCTCGAATTGGCCGAGTGACGCGGGAGTGCTAGCAGCTTCCGTGCTCATGGTCACGCCTTCCTTGACGCGGGGAAACAGGGGCTGCAATTCTACTCGCGGTCCCGATTTGGGGCAATGTTAGCGTTTGGCCTCCACCAAGAGTGCAAGCAGCGCATCAGAGGTCTCCTCTTCGGCACGCAATCGGCAACGCCGGAAACCGGGCCGTGCCTACTCGGGCAGCTCTTTCGGCAACCACAGATTCACGAGATTTCCGGTCGGCGTATGCGCCATCTCTTGCCAACTGCTGATGTCGAATTGGATCTGTGCCAGCGCAGCCGTAGGCATCCGCTCGTCGTGGCCGGTCAACAGATGTAGAAGCGATTCCAGACCCGGATTGTGGCCGACCACCATCACTGAATCCTTCTCGTCGGGCACGTGCTGCAAGAATTGTATGTAGCTGTCGGGGCGGGCCAGATAGAAGCTGTCGGTCAGTTCAACTTCGCCATGATAGCCACAGCTATCCGCGACCTTCTGCGCGGTCTTGCGGGCGCGTTTTGCGGTAGAACTTACAATCAGATCTGGCGTCAGTCGTTCGTATTGCAGCAGCTTGCCCATGCGCGGAGCGTCGTGTTTGCCGCGCTTGTTCAAGGGCCGATCGTGATCCCTCAATGCGGGATCACCCCAACTGGATTTCGCATGGCGTAGTATAAGCAGCGTTTTCATAGTCCGGCGTCCGCGTCTCTATTGTGTGTTACTACTTCCACCCGCCAGCAGGCACTCGGCAGCCCACGCCGCCGATCCCAGCACCGAAGCATCGTCGCCAAGTTGTGCGGCCACGACCTCGAACAAGTCGGCGAAGGGATCCATCACGCGTTCCCGTGCAGTCTTTCCAACAACTTCGACAAAGATTTCCGGCATCGCCTCGACCAAACCGCCGCCGAGCACAACCACGTCGGGCAACATCAAGTTGACTGTGTCGCCGAGGACGATTCCGATTTTCTCGGCCGCCAGACGGACAATCTGTTCTACGGCCTTGTCGCCTGCTTTGATCGACGCGGCCAACGCACCACTGCGGATGGACTTGAGGTTGACGCCAGCGGCCTCGCGCAGGTGAGGCGCTTCGCCTCGATAGGCCGCCTTGGCCGCTTCGGCCGCAATGGCCAGCCGGCTGGCCTCAGTCTCCAAGCAACCGTAGCGGCCACAACCACAAAGATGACCGTTTCTATTGATCTGGATATGCCCGATTTCCAGACATGAACTGCGCTTGCCGCGGATAATCCTGCCATCGTAGACACACCCACCGCCGATACCCGTACCGGGGAAGACTCCCACGACACACCGTGATCCTCGGGCCGCTCCGAAGCGATACTCGCCAAAAACTCCTACGTCTACGTCATTGGCAATGGCCGCGCCGCATCCGAATTCCCTTTCGAGCGACGCTTTCAGCGGCATATCCTTCCAGCCAACGTTGACGGCTTCCAGCAGAGTGCCTTTCTCCATGTCGACCGGTCCAGGAAACCCTACGCCGATACCTCCCAACTGGTCAACCGTGACACCAGCGTTCTCCAACGCCTTGCGGATGGTCTTCACGATTCGTTCCAAGCCGGCCTCCGGGTCGCCCTGTCCCTTCGTGCGTTTTCGTTCGCGACCAACGGGTTGGAACCGGGAGTCGTATACCACGGCGGCCATATTGGTACCGCCCAGATCAAACCCGACCCAAAACGGTGGTTTGCGTTCGGCCATGGTAGTCCTTCCATCCGTGTGAGAGGAATTGAACGAGGCCCGTTGTCCAGAATACCAGACTTTCACGAGGATGCGACGGGGGACGTGTCATCCAAATGGGGAACGTCGACGGGGCCGTTGCAGGCTGCCCAATCATCAATTACACTCCACGTTTTGCTAGCGGTCGCCATCGTTACAGGATAGCTCCGCCCACGAAGACACCCAATCCAAACACAACCGCCCCAGTTTTCGGCGTTTTCTTTCTATCGTGCACTTCCAGTGGTCCTCCAGCTGAATTGCGGAGGAGGGGAACGAAAGAGCACCACTTTTTCATCGGTACGCATGCAGAAATAGGGTTACAGAACTATGGAAAGATTGAGGTTAGGTTCCCGTTGGGTCCGCGTGATAGGTCTCTTGATCGCGGTGGGTTTGCTTGTTGG
>CAZUAH010000529.1:0-9608 GCA_964617665.1 uncultured Pirellulaceae bacterium | reverse complement strand
GACCAGCTCTCGAACGATGACGAGCAAACTTAACTCGAAATTAACATTGGCTCTACATGGGCCACATGTTTGCCTCTGTGCCCCATGAGTCGCCAAGAAACCGGGCAATTGCCGCATCGCCTTAATGACAAGTGAGTAGTTTCTTAATAAAAACATGGCGACGATTGTGTCCGTTGAATGTTCTCTATTGCCAGAAATCGAGGGAGGAAACGAGATGGTGGGAGTAAGGGCTTGGTCAGGGTTGACTGCGCTGGGCGTGATGTCGCTTTCCACCTTAGTCTTACACTCGGCCGGATGCGGCCAGAAGAAGACGAAAGGCGTTGTGATCAAGAACCGCGGCTCGGATACACTGGTGCAGGTGGCTACGGCCTGGGCTGAAGAGTACAAGAACGTTAAACCCGACGTCACGGTTCAGGTATCGGGCGGTGGTTCCGGTACGGGAATCACGGGGCTCATCAACGGGACGCTGGAAATCGCCAATTCAAGCCGCGCGATCAAGGACAAGGAGCGAGAACAGATCAAAGACAAGTTCGGGCCGGATGCTGTCATCAACGAATATATCGTGGGATACGATGGCATTGCCGTCTATACAAATCTGAGGAACCCACTGAAACAGATCTCGTTACCGCAACTGATGGAGATCTATGCTGAAGGCGGGAAGACCGATGAGTGGGAGCAGGTAGCCCCGGATTCGGACTTCATCGGCGAGATCCAACGAGCAAGTCGCCAAAACAATTCCGGCACGTATGTCTTTTTCCGCAACATAGTCTGTGGCAAGGGCGGCGAGTACAAGCAGGGTGCCAACTCGCTGACTGGCTCGAAGGAGGTCGTCGAATTCGTGTCCACCACGCCAAAAGCGATTGGATACAGCGGTATGGGGTACAAGACCGACCACGTCAATTGGCTGGCGGTTTCTAAAGAGGACGGTGGCGAGGTTTTCGAACCAACACCGGAAAACGTGTTATCGAAGGACTATCCGATCGCACGTCCACTCTTCCTCTACACGGTCGGCGAGGAGCCGCCGCATGTGAAGGCTTACATCGAATGGATTCTGGGTCCCGAAGGCCAGAAGACAGTCGGTGAGGAGAAGTTTGTGCCGCTCCAGTAAACTCCCAGAGTCCTGGTCCTATGTCCTCATCCAGCGACCCGTCGGTGGCAGCCCCCGAGCCGCAGAAGAAGCCACGAAGCGTATGGCAAGTCTTGCGTCGTGCGCTGGCTTTCCTTGAACTGCCGATCGAAATGACGATCCGAGCGTGCGGTTGGAGTTCGATCGTCCTGGTGGCGGCGATCTTCTTCTTCATCTTCAAGGAATCCGGCGGCATGCTGACGAAGTTGGACTGGGGTCAGTTCTTCTTCAACACGCGCTGGATCCCCAGTCCCGCCGAGGGCAACGAGCCGAGCTACGGCGCGGGAGCACTGATCCTGGGAACTTTTTCCGTCACGATTGGATCAATGCTGATCGCGGTGCCACTTGGGCTGGGCGCGGCTATCTACATTTCGGAATTTGCTTCGCCGAAAGTCAAAGAGACGTTGAAGGTTGCCATCGAACAACTGGCGGCAATTCCGTCGGTGGTTTGGGGGTTCATTGGCCTTGCAGTGATGGGACCGCTTCTGATTAAGGTCACCGGCCATGACGTTGGTATCAACGTATTGAATGGGAGCATCGTCGTAGGACTGATGGCCGTCCCACTGATCGTATCCATTTCCGAGGACGCGTTGAGGTCGGTCCCCGATTCATACCGCGAGGCGGCGCTGGCGTTGGGGGCCACGAAGTGGGAAACGGTGTGCAGAGTGCTTTTCCCTGCAGCTCGAAACGGATTGCTGGCTGCCTGCATGCTGGGAGTCGGACGGGCGGTCGGCGAAACGATGGCCGTGCTGATGGCTACGGGAAACGCCAATCAAATCCCCAGCAGTATTTTCGACTCGGTTCAAACGATGACGGCTACAATCGCCCAGGAAATGGGTGACGCAGTACAAGGTGGCGAACACTACCAAGTGCTTTTTATCATCGGGATTGTGCTACTGGTCCTTACTTGCGCGATTAATGTGATATCCGACCTGGTGATCAAGGGGCTCAAACGCCAGCAAGATGCCTGACGCGACACAACACGAGCCGGCTTTCGAATCAGACGCAGACTTCGCGGCAACCCCCGTGACGCGTCAGAGGATGCGACGCGAGAAAATTGCGAAGTACGTGACGCTGGGCATGGCGATCGCGCTCGTACTGCCCGTGTGCCTTATCCTCGGCTACGTGTTCATCGAAGCTGCCCCCGTGCTGTCGTTCAGTTACCTGTGGGAGAACCCGTCGGACGGCAGTCGGGCTGGCGGCATCTGGGCTCCTCTGATCGGCACCTTCTATTTAGTGCTCGTTTCGCTGCTGATTGTTGCACCGGTTGGAATTCTTGCCGGGATTTACCTGAACGAGTATGCCAAGGACAACTGGCTCACTCGCATCGTCAACATGGCGGTCACCAGTCTGGCAGGTGTGCCCAGCATTGTTCACGCGCTGTTTGGCGTGGGCGCCTTTGTCCTGTTCTTTAATTTGGGCGAATGCCTGCTGGCAGCATCCTGTACGGTCGCGGTGATGACACTTCCCGTAATCATCACGGCCACGCGAGAAGCACTGGCCGCGGTTCCCGTGTCTTTTAGGGAAGCCTGCTGGAACATGGGGGCCTCCAGGTGGCAGACGATCCGCACTATCGTGCTTCCCAATTCGGTAAGCGGAATCCTAACCGGAGTGATTTTGGAGATCGCCCGAGCCGCGGGTGAGACCGCGCCGATCCTCTTCACCGGTGCGGTGTACTTTTCCGACGTTGCTGACTCCGGAATGGACAAGTTGATACCGTACTACCTGGGCGATAAATTCATGGCACTGTCCATGCATCTCCATGTAATTTCGACCCAGATCACGGACATGCCACGCGAGATGCAGTTCGGCACGGCTGCGGTCATCATCGGACTTATCTTCGTGGTCAACAGTGTCTCGATAGCCTTGAGAATACACCTGCGCTCGCGAAAGCGATGGTAAGCGATGGATCCTCATATCCAATTCGACAACGTGACCGTGGCGTACGGCCCGCATGTCGCGCTGCGGGATATCAGTCTGGCCATACCAGGAAACAGCATCTTCGCTATCATCGGTCCAGCGAATTCGGGAAAGACAACGCTGCTGAAGTGCATCAACCGTACCATCGACTTCATTTCCACGGCAAGAGTTCACGGCGATGTGCGACTTGGCGGCGAAGATGTCAATCGAATTCGCAATGTATACGAACTGCGGCGGCGCGTCGGCATGGTGTTCCCGTTGCCAGTGGGTCTGCCGTTGACCGTGTACGACAACGTGGCCTACGCGCCGCGGCGAGCCGGTATGCACGATCGCGAGGAACTAAACGCCCTGGTGGAAAAGTGCTTGAAGCAGGCCGTGCTGTGGGATGAAGTGAAGGACCGCATGAATACGCTTGGTACGAAGCTGTCGGGCGGCCAGCAACAGCGTCTGACGCTGGCTCGTGCGTTGTCCCACCGTCCCGAGGTTCTCTGTCTGGACGAGTTCTCTATCGCCATCGATCCCGTGACCACCATGAAGATTGAGGACGTGTTGTTGGAATTGAAGAAGGAGATGACTATTGTATTGGTCACGAACCTGGTTCAACAGGCACAGCGATTGTCGGACAATACAGCCTTCTTGAACAAGTCAGAACTGGTCGAAGTGGGCGAAACGGAGAAGATGTTCACCAAGCCGGACAAGAAAATCACGTACGACTACGTCACTGGAGGCTTTGGCTAGTGAGCGCGATGGCTGAAACCAAAGCAGATCGGCAGACTCGGCACAGCATCGAGACTGTCGGCTTGAATCTCTGGTACGGCGATTTTCAAGCTTTGATCGACGTCACGGTCAAGATCAAGCAGGGAATCATCACCAGCCTGATCGGGCCATCGGGATGCGGTAAGACGACGCTCTTGCGATGCTTCAACCGCATCAACGAACGTTATGGCAACGTGACGACGAAGGGCAAGATTACGGTACTTGGCAAGAACATCTACGACACGGACGTGTCGCTCAGCGAATTGCGCAAGTCAGTTGGCATGGTCTTTCAACGCCCCAACCCACTGCCCATCTCGATCTACAAGAACGTCCTGTTCGGAGTCCGCATGCACGTTCGTCGCGCGGACGCGTCTCGTGCTCGACGAGACGCGATGGTCGAAGCCGCCTTGCGCGAGGTCGATCTATGGAACGCGGTGAAGGACAACTTGCACAAGAGGGCAACCGTGCTAACATTGGAGCAGCAGCAGAAGCTGTGCATCGCCAGGCTGCTACCCTTGAAGCCGCGGGTGATTCTGATGGACGAGCCCTGTTCGGCCCTGGACGCCGAGGGCACGGAGAAGATCGAAAACCTGTTGGACACGCTACGCGACAGATATACAGTGGTCATCGTAACGCATAACATGGCGCAAGCTCGGCGGGCATCGGACGAGTGCATGTTCATGCTCATGGGCGAGTTGGTCGAGCACGACAAGACGACCGAGATCTTCTTCAACCCCAAGGACGAGAGGACGGAAAGGTACATCGAGGGGCGCTACGGCTAGGCGGACGTTGTACAATACTAGTCTGCATGCCGTAGAACAGCAGAGCCCCGGATGGCCCTTTGAATGGCCGCGCGACAGGAGGAATCGCAATGAAGAAATTCGACAACGAACTCGACGACCTCCAAAGGCGGTTGAGCGAGATGGCCGATTTGGCCAGATCCATGGTTGTGCTGACTGCCAGAGGGGTCAAGGACCGGACATTAGACGTCTGCGCAGATATCTCGGAATCGGAAACGAGACTCAACCAGATGCAGACGGATATCGACCATGAAGCAATTCGGATGCTTACCATTTATGGCCCTGTCGCTTCGGATCTACGTTTTCTGCTTGTGGTGACTCACGTCACCGCGCAACTCGAGCGGATGGGCGACCAAACGGTGAATATCTGTCAGTCGCTTAACCTAATGACGTCCGCGCCAAGCGATCACCCGTCAGCGGCGAATATCAGAAAGATGGCCGATCTGGCGTGCGATATGGTAGACGACGCTTTGGACGCATTTTTCTCCAGGAACGAGGAGAAGGCGGTCGCCACGCGCCGTCGCGATGATGTGGTCGATGCAATGAACGACCAAGTAACCAAGGAACTCCTGACGGACGAACCCGTTGGGGAATTATCCAAGCGAGGGACTAGCATCGCGGACGTTATGGCTCAGATTCTGACCGCACGCAGCCTGGAACGCATTGCGGATCAGGCGAAGAACATCTCGAAGCAGGTCGTCTACCTGGTGAAGGCCGAGGACGTCCGACACGTGCGCCCGGAATAGACTATGCGCGTTTTGCGGCCCTTCGTGTCTTGGTGCGCTTCTTGGCTTGCTGCAGAATGAGCCTGTCGTCCTTCAGATTTCTCTTCTGACTGGCAGTCTTCTTATTACCCCTCAACCGCGCAATTGCGGTGTCCAGGGCCTTCCGCAGCGGCGGCTGGCATAGCAGCTTTCGAGCCTGATTTACGCCAACCCAGCGACGCTCTCGAAGGTGCGCCTCGTCCCACTCGTCCGCGCAATCCTTGACTTCCATCAGCAGCAGGACGAGTGTGTACGGCTCGTCATACTTGAGCATCTCCCAACAACCGAGTGGTGCACCCACGAGACGGCCTCGCACGCCCGCCTCTTCGAGGGCTTCTTTGGTTGCCGTTTCCTTATAGCTCTCGTTGGGGGCGATCGTTCCCTTGGGGAAGATCCAACGTCCTCGGCTGCTGGTTATCAAGCAGAATTCCACGCCGCCACGTTTGCGGCGGAATGGCAATACGCCAGCCTGATCGAACGTTTTCACGTTTTCGGTCTTCAAGCTGGCCATACTGTGCACCTCGCGAAATAACCTAACCCACTACTCTACTATAGTTTGCGACAACCGAATCTCGAAGACCAATCGCCATAGTGCTAGCACTACGGACGACTGGCGATTCGATGGCATGGGCTCAGGACAGCAAGGGCACGCTCGGTTGACTTAGCAACGGACATCCTTGGCCGTCGGAATCAGCATCCAGACCGCTGGCGGATGTGAGGTTGTGTCCTGGCAGAGACACCATGGGAAAACCAGAACAAAGCAAACAACTGCAACAATCCGAACAATCGCGCCCACCCGACCTGCGCGGGGTTATCTCAAGGAAAAGCCGGTACAACACGATCACGAAGTATAGACGGTAGAAGCCGTACGTCCGCTACCACGTTCACAAGAGGTGCCGCGGACACGACCGGTGCATTTCGGAGAATGCAGGCAATGCGAAGCGCGAAGGTCTATACAATCGTTCTATTCCTCAGCACCGTCTCGATGACTGGCTGCGCCACTGTGGGCAACATGTACGAGACGGCCCTAATGCACATGCAGAAGCGAAACGATTTGGCGGGTATCCGGCAAGACACCAGAGAGGAACTTGCCGAGCAACGTAAGGAGGCAGCCCAACTGGCCGCCGAACGCGACCTTCAGGCGGCGAAGATCGACGCAGAGCAGAAGCAGATGGAAATGGAATTCTGCAAAATGAACCGGGAAGCTCAGCGCCAAGCCCTCAAGCGTCAGGTGCAAGACACCTTGCAGTCGAAAGTCGCGTTCAACGTTACGCAAGGCATCGAGGTGGGCGAGTTGGAGGTCGATGTCGACGCGCTTCAGGAACTGCTAAAGCAGCGCGAGCAACAGAGGCAAGACGACGGCCCACCACGGGTACCGCAACGCAGTGATTGCGGCTGCGATTTCAAGGAGTGTGGTTGTGCAGCCGGCCGACAGAAGAGGTTCTGTTTCGACTGCCGACACAAGTCATGTTCTTCCTGTCAGAAGGGAGGGAAGCCTGATGAAGATGATTGTGGTGGCCCCGCAGCCATGAGGCAGGCAATGCACGCTCCGCGCAAGCCGTTGCGACCAGCCGAGATTCCAATGAAGCTTCCGGTGAAGTTGTCGTTCGGAATGGAGAACCCGGAAGTCGAAGAGGCTCGCATTCGACGTCAGCCGATCACCGGCCCAGGTATCCCGCGGGAGGCTCAGGTAGGCGGCCCGTGCGACGAGAGACCCTGGCAGAAGACAAGTCAGAGTGGTGCTCAAGATGACACAAATTCTACGCTCCCGCCGGTTCCGGTAGTCACGCCGATTATCAACTGACGCTCCATGCAAGCCGATGGGCGCCAGTTCCGTGGACGGTTCCGGCTCCGAAGGCGACGCGCCTGGATGGGCATCTCATCCATCGAACCCTCCACAGCAAGCGCAACGGCCGTCGCCCTACACAATCTTACGTTTGCGAAAGCTCTCCTGCTCATTCTAGCGAGCAGCGACAACTCTTTCGGGCGGCCGAACGCGCAGCCTTTGCGCCATCAGTGCGATACTGGCTGGAGCGGGCAACTCAGGAGAAAGTTAATTTCTACCGCTCTCCACAGTACTTCGGTCGATGTCTGACACAGTCCTGATTGATCAGTTTTTCTAACGAGGATCATCTTCCGCTCACGGATGGGCAAATGGATAAGATGCGGGATATTCAACAAGTAGGCAGTTGAAATCGCTACGCCATTAGTTTAGTCTAAATGTGGCACCTCGAAATGAGGATAGTACTGCTCTCCCAACCGCCTGACGAGGGACACCAAGATGCGAAGGCTGCTCATATTTCCCGTAGTCCTGTTCTTTTGTTCTTTTCAAAACGATTCGATCGGACAGGAAGCCGCACCCGGAACCATCGGTTCCTCGTTTAGGCAGGATGTCCTTACCAATCGACTGGCTGGCGACCTTGAAGAACTGCGAAACAAGCCAACACCCGAGAAGTTTAACGAGGTATGCGCGGCTCTAAAGAAGATCCTTGACGACGCGATTGTCGATGGCAAGGAGAAGGAAAAGGATGTTCCGGAGGAAGCGAAAAAGTTTCACACGGATACGGCTACTCTGATCGTTCGAAAACTGACGGAACTCCTGGACAACGTGGACGAGACGACCGCAGACTTGTGGGTAGATGCCCACGACAAGTTAGTCACAGACCTGCAGGAAAAGAAAGAGGGCGGTTTCAATGAGGACAAAATCGCTGACTGGATTGTGCTCTACCAACTTGGCTCTCGAACGCTTGGCAAAGCTCTTGGCCAGGATGAAGATGATGATGAGACAACCATCCGCGTCGCAACCGCTTTTGAGGAGGTTGATTTCTCAGATCAAGTGTACGATGTGCTTACGGATTTTCACGTGCCTCGCACAGACCACAACTTTCCTCGTACCGTGAAGGATCTGGTGGCGGCTCTAAAGAACGTGCTAGCCGAGGCAGACAAGACCCCACCAGCGAATGGTCGAGCACTGGGCGATGCCGGCGCGAAAGCGATGGCTGAAGTGATCAAATCTCCAACTCGCGGGGATCTGCCGACGGAGAACTGGAAGGAGGCACTGGATTATTTTTATGCACAGCTTCAGGCATCTGAGGAGTTCGATCAGGACGAAGTTTTGCATTGGCGTCACGCCTTTACCGTCCTCGTGCAAGGTTTGGAGCAAGCCGAAGAGGACGACAAAGATTTCATTGGAGATTTAACGACGAATCGAAACCGCGCGGGCGCGCCAACTGCCCCAGGGACGTCAATTGGTGGCAGCTATGGTACGAGCCTCGGCGCTGTTTGGCACGCGCGAAAGATGGCACGCATGGTCCGCGTCCATGAGCGACGAATGTATAGGATCCAGGCTATCCGTGGCTACTAGGCAATGCTTGGCGACAACCATCGTCCTAAGCCCGTCTCCCTACTTCGTTTTCGACCCACAATAGGAGAATCGTAGGATGCCAGATAGATTCACGGCAGTCGCGAAAAAGCTGATTAGCAATTGGAGGACTGAGTTCGCTGACGATTGGGGCCTACGAAAAATCGGCGAGAAAGATGTGAAAAACTTGCTGGCGTTTCTCGTAAAGGCCGGGACATTGAAGGCGAGTGGGATCTCGACTTCGGTGGCGGCGGTTGGCACTATCGTAGAGGAAATCAGAAAGATCCAACGAGATCTTGATTTGACCGATGACGGTTTCTTCGGCAAGCTTACAAACAGTCGGTTTATGAAGTTCATGCGTGCGTGTGCTGTAGACGACAGCACTCCTGCTGACTTGGTGACCAATGCCAAAGCGCGAAAGCGTAACAAACATTTGTCGAAACCCATTGTCTTCTATCACGCCAACGACAGGATTGTGAATGCTCAACCCTTTGGCGGCAAGTCGTCTATATATCTCCTGGAGAACGCGTGGGGACTCTGGCAGCAGTATGCGGACATTTTCGTTCGCAGGGTTCAGAATAGGGATGATGCAAATGTTCTAGTGGAACTTGGCGAGATTGATGGGGCCGGGAACACGCTTGGATTGGCGCATGTAGGTGGCCCCGAGAGGCTGAAGACGATGCAGTTGCAGCTCACGATGGATGCCAACGAAGATTGGAACGCCGAGAGATTCCTGAGCTCAACCGCGCACGAGATTGGACACATACTGGGACTTGACCACTCTGCGGTACCAAGCCAGTTGATGAACTCTCAGCTGAACTTCAGCGATCCGTGAGCGGACACCAGAACCATTGTTGACTTGCCTGGTATTTTGGGGGCGT
>CAZUAH010000528.1:0-9631 GCA_964617665.1 uncultured Pirellulaceae bacterium | reverse complement strand
AAACGCCGAAACAGGCCGCTCAACTCCACATAATCAGCAGCTTCACATAAGGTCTACATCATTACTCCGATGGGGCGTGCCGACAAAAACCCCGTGTGGACGAGGGCATTGCCCTACTTCCTCGTACGCGCCGGTCGGGAGGAAATGGGAGCTGTCCCGGACTTGGTGGTGCGGAGCATGGCCGACGGGGCGCCGATGTTCCGGTACGCCATGCAATTCAACCGTGGATGGGCATGGAAACCCCAAGACCCAAAGATTCTGGCGTATCGTTTTGAGGGGATCGGGAAGGACGATTTCGCCAGGGCTACACGCGCCCTTCTGACAGCCAAGTGCAAAGCAGATTTCGTGTTGGCTAGGAAGGAGAGCGGCTCCCCAGCGCCCCCCTGGGGCCTGGACCCCGAGCGGACCACGGGCGCTGACTGGGTCTTGAACAACACTGGCGATGCCGTAGCTCTGTCCGTCGTAACGGGGAAGGAAATGGTTGACTTGGAGAAGGCGCTAGGCAAGACAGGCGGCAGAGGGTGGAGCCAGGGCCTCGTCTTTTATCCTGCCCTGGATTCCGCCAAGTTAGACCTGGCCAAGCAATACACGATCGCTTTCCCACACCGGGCTCTCAGGACGATCCGGAGTTCTTACGGGAACCTGCCCAACGTCGAGGCGGGACCGAGATACACTTCGCGAGACATTCTGGCGGAACTCATGAAAGCTGAGCGATAGTCGTTCCGGCATGTGGTCGTCGATCTTTGTCGACGCAACGATGAAAGACAATTGAAGGGTTCTGCCAAATCTATTGGAAGCAAAGGGTCATATCCTGACTGCTAAACGAGAACAGCAAAGGTTATGAGAATCGCACATTTCGCGAAGTCCTTCTGATGACACCGGTCTACCTCCCCTCGCACCGCAAACTGCTTTGGGCGATGTGACCTCGTGCAGTTGTGGAAATTGCATTGCCGAGACCGAGCGACTAATAACTGCAGAATACGGCGATTGGAGCAAGGCCAGACGGCGTCAGTTCGCTCACTCCGAAATAGTCAGCATCGGGGCCGAAGTGGTCCGCACACCCTCATTCCCACAGCTGTGCGATCAGCATCATCGGGACATTTCGCGCGGAGGTCGGTGTGGCCCAACGGTGTAAGAGCTTCGGCTGAGATCAGGGACGCGGATGCTTCAGGATCTGCCCCCAATACTGGATATCACCCAACCATGGAAAGCACTCGGCGCTGGACAAGAAAGAGATCGATTCGATGTGCCATTCTGGCCGTGCCAGCGGCCGATCTCGATTTTCTGCGCTCATTTTTCGGCATAGCTTCGTCTATATTGTGAAGCCATGGCAAGATCGTCGGACGTCGGGAAAGGAAATCGGTTGACAGGCAAGCCAGATGAGGAACTCGTATCGGCTGCGGTACGAGGAGACTTGGACAGTTTCCTTGTGCTGTGCCAGCGATATTACCCGGCAATGGTGGCGGTCACCCGCGCCGTTCTGAGTGATGACCACCTCTGCGAAGATGCGGTGCAAGAAGCTCTCGCGAAGGCCTGCCGAAAACTGCATAGCTTGAAGAATCCGAGTCGTTTTGGTGCATGGCTGACGGCCATTTGTCGTAACGAGGCCAGAAGTATGCTCCGCCAGATTCCTAAGGCGGAGAGCCTGGGGAACAGAGATGTGCCGGAAGAAACGTCTGAGGAGGACCCTGATGTCGATCTCGTCCGGCAAGCCATCGGACACCTGCCGGTGGAGGCTCGTGAGCTACTGTACCTGAAGTATCGTAACGATTTGAGTTATCAAGCGATTGCGGAAGTGCTCGATACAACGCCTCAGTCTGTCCACGGTAAACTCCAGCGCGCCAGGCAGTCCGTGAAAGGACACGTCGAACGACAGCGGAATCGGAGGATGTCATGAAACCAGAAAAGGACAAATGGCTGGATGAAATGATCCGATGTGCCGTTGGTTCGGAAGACGCTCAATTCGACGCCGTTAGCTGGAAAAAGAAATACCCCCATGAGGTGAAGTCCTTTGAGTCAAGAAACACGCCAACCGCCGCTGCGGGACACCGCAGATGGCAGACATGGAGATCAATAATGAGTAAGCGATCAAGCAAGATAGCCGCCTTGGCCACCGTCGCCGCCGGGATCACAGTTGCCGTTGCCATCTGTCTTACCGGCGGCGGCTCGACTGTCGCCATGGCAGCCGTCCTGGAGCAATTGCAGTCGAAGTGCTATGAGTTCGAGATCAGCATCCAGGCGGAGGATGGCGCTGACATTCCCGCTAATGGCATGGTACTGGAACCCGGCAAGATGAGATTGGAGCACCCGTCGGATGTTCGCCTCGGCCCGGTGACCAGTATCATCGACAACAAGGCGGGGCAATCTCTAATACTGTTCGAGCGTTCAAAGACCGCATATCGGTTCGACGTGAAGGAAGCGAAGGGATTAGAGGTTTTCGGCTTCCTTCTCTTGCCGATGCGATCGATCGAGGACATCTGGGGCCTCAAGGCCGGAAACGAGACGGCGCTTGGCAGGAGAGACTTCGACGGTCAGGCTGCTGAAGGGTTTCGAGTGACACAGAAAGATGAAGAGTATACGCAGACGATCACGGTATGGGCTGATGCGAAGGCCGGCCATCCGTTGGAGGTCGTAATCTCCCTGCAAAGCGACGAGGGGGAGAAAGGGGAAGTGGTGTTGAGCGATTTCCAAGTCATTGTTGAGCCAAACACGGATCTGTTCAGTACGACAGTGCCCCAAGGGTATACACTGGCCGAAAGCCGGACCCTCGAACAGCTTGGGGCGGAATCTGACACGTCCGTTTCGGCAAATGAAAACACTTCGGCCCAGGCCAAGATCGTCTTGGATGCGATTGCCTTGTCGGCTGATAGTAAGACGCAAGAGGCCGTCGAACTTCTGCTGACAGCCGATTGGAGTGACGACCTCAAGTTTGGCCAGGAGCATCACTTCTTCACGATGACGGAGCGACAGTACATGTCGCTGGTCTCGGCTGATCGAGATCGGGTGTTTGCCGATACAAACACGCGTTTTCGCCACTGCCGAGCGATCTTCCGGAAGTTGCTGGAGCTCGGGCAGAAAGCCCGCACCTCCAATGATGTGGCCGAAGCAGAGAAGTACTTCTCTACGGCTGTCCGTCTTGGCGATTTGCTCAATCGCGATAGCGAGATGATGCTCGTCGTGCGGATGGCAGGGATTGCGATCCAGAGGGGCGCCTGGACTGAGTTGTCATCGCTCTACGAGGAACAAGGCGAAACAGAGAAATTGCGGGACACCCAGAACCAGATCGGCCAAGTTGATGCGCAGCTGGAGCAGATCAAGGCAGGTCTTCAAGGCGTGCCTGAAAGGTAGTCTGGCAATAGGTGAAGACGTCTTGCAGAATCAGCGATCAAAGCGATGCCATTGTTTGCTGATTCTGCTTTTCTTGCTCTACGTCGATAGAACTATCATGTCGGTTTGCGGTCGCCCTGGTTCACTCGTCAGTGCGAAGCCGCAACGTCGCTGGCAGAACGCGTTTCACGCAATGCTCGATAGTAAGTCCCTCGCGTCGCTGCGCGTGGGTGCGACACCCGAAGCAGCTGAGTTCCCTGCGACAAACTACTCAACCGAGAAGACAATGTCGTCTCCTGTCGCGTCAACTCCGTCAGGACCGACCGACCAGAGCCGAGGCGAACCCTCCGCTTCGCCGTATCGGTAACGGTAGTGCTTGCCCCAAGGGTCAAGGAGTCCCGACTCGATCTGGCTGTTTTCAGGCAGAATTTGCCCGACCACGACCAAGCCGAGGAAAGGTGGAAATGGCGTCTCCTTCACGTACGGTCCGTCCCAGTCAACCTTAACGGATGCATTCGGCGGAGCAAACAGCGCACTCAATCCTTGTGATTCGGCGGGATAGTCGCCACAGTCCGATTCATACGCATTCAAAGCACTCGCCAATACGCCGAGTTGATCTTCAACTAACCTGCGCCGTCCCGCCACGCGATCTTCCATGGGATAACCAAGCAGGTCCACCTTCGTGTCGGGGAACTCGTGTCTGATCTTCATCAGCCCGGCTTCCGAGATGTGAGTGTCAGCAAGGCACAGGATTGTGAGATTCGTCAAGCCCTCAAGATGCTCCAAGCCGGTGTCCGTCAACGACGTGTCGGACAGAGAGAGGATTTTAAGACTCGAAAGCCCGACGAGATGCATCGCTCCGCGATCACCGATGTGCGTTCCGTTCAGGATCAATTCTTCGATTTCCGAAAAATCACTCAGAGATTCCAAACCCACATCAGTAATCAGGGTATGCCTAAGATCAAGTGATCTCAGCCCCACCAAGTGTTTCAAGTGCGTGACATCCTGGTCCCCGAACTCTGATCGATCCCGGAACGACACTTTGACATCCCAAGCGGAGAATGGGCTCAGTGCTTGTTGGAGTATCGATTGAGACCGACAGCTGGACGTCACGCTTCCCCCAAGTTTCTCCAGATGGAGTATTGCGTCTTGATGTGTTCGCATTTGCGCCCGGCGATGAGCCAGCCAGCTCAGAGGTACTGCGAACAGAAGGACGAGCAGGAGAATCGTCCGCAACCGGAACTGAAGTCGCCGTCGTTCAGTCATAGTAGCCATGGACGCTGGTCAATCGTGCGTGCCCCCAGAAACGTGACATAGTTCGAGAACAGTTGCTCCGATGGAAACACCAAGGTCACTTCCGGTCGCCTTCAAGCAGTATTTTGTACTTGGCGGGGATCGCCTTGTCATGCTGTCCACGAGGCAGAAGGAGTATCGACTTGTCTTCGCCGCCCGGCCAGTACATGACCGTGGAGAGCGTCTTGTCATTGGCGTCGCCGGAATCGAAAAGAAGCAGGTAGCGGCCGTTGTTGTGGATCGCATCGAAGAGGATCATTTGCTCCGGCTCTGTGTGGTCGACTGCCGGAGTGAACAGTTGCATGACGTCGGAACGATTCATCCCTTCGGCCACGGTGGCAACGCGGGCCGTGTCCGGACCTAGCGGCACCTTCAGCGTAACAAAGTCGCCGCACGATTTGCCGCCCCAACTCTTAGGCAAGAGGAACTCACCGTCACGTCGCTCGTCCGTCTTGTAGTGAACCACGGCGTAGAGCTTGTCCCAGGCGGCATCGATCCGGCCCTTCAACTTCTCGATGGGGCCGTCGGCTTGGAACATGATCGCATAGTGCCCCCCCTGATATGCCATACACCCAAGCCAAGGGTCGTCGTCAGCGTAGATTCGCGCAGGGGTACACATTCGGGCGACCTGACGGCCGCTCTGGCCCATCGCGACCGTGACGCTCTTGCTCTCGCCACCCGGCAATTTCAGATCCAGCGTCGTTGTTTCGTGTTCCGCTTGGATGTTGGTGTCTTCGGGTGTTTCGGCTTGTGGCTTGGTGCTTCGATCGGCCAAGTCATATTCGACGAGGACGTTCCGGCCGGCGGCTTGTTTCGTAATCGACTGGACCGTTACGTCAAAACGCCGGTTCTCCGCCGTGGTGACCGTGAACCGGCAGGGGATCGGTCGGAGCTTGTGGAAGGTAATCGGTCGGAACTTGAGGAAGGGAATATCCAGATCTTCAACCTTTTTGCCGGGCTGCGTCACGCTGGACTCGGCATCACTGACTTCCACCTTGGCCCCGCGCAGGCAGAGCATTCCGGACGCCTCCGGTACGAATACCAGATCTCCTTCACCGCCATGCGAGAACTGCCTGTCGCCCCCGTCGGGGAGATCAAGGAGGCGACCGGTGGCCAGGTCTAACGAAGTGACTTCGCCGTCGTCGAACTGATCGGGGCCGATGAAGATACTGACCTTTTTCGGCCAGAGCCACTGCCGTCCTTTCGGGCTGACCACCTTGTAGCGAATCTTCGCACCATTGCCGTCATCGCCGAACCCCGCAAGTTGCAGCACGCCCAAGGTGCCCTCTCTTGTTTCAAACAGGCATGTCTTCGGCAACTTCGTCAGGTCCGCATCAAAGAGCGTGCTGATCGGAAGCGGCTCGTTTTGCTTCAGCGGCCAATTCGAGGCGATCTCCTCCGGCGTTACCGTGTCCCATTGGCTGCTCGGTATTTCGACGATAGATGCATCGAAAAAGAGCAGGGCTGGGATACCGTGCTCGACGCCTCCCGAAATATCCACGCCCATCTGGCGGACACGGCGATGAGTATCTCGATCGTCGGTGCCGAAGTTGCTAATGCTTGCCCACTCACCCGCATCCAGGTCGAGCAGTTTTGCCATACGCTTCTTAGGAAGATGGAGAACCTGTTCGTTCACAGATCCGAAGGAAGGTTCTACGTCAATGTCAGCCTCCGCTGCGGGTAGCTTGTTGCCTCGACGTAAGTTTACTTCGAGTCGGGTCACCCGACCTGCCTCGATCGAGAGTTCTTGCGCGGCTGCATCATGGCCGTCCAATTCGATCACGATTCTCTGCACCCCAGGCGCAACAGGAAAAACGCCGGGGGACTTGCCGAGCTTTTCTCCGCCCAGGGAGATCCGGGCACCGGGCGGAGTTGTTCGGATGTAAAGATGTGTGGTTGCCTCCTCGGAGGTCTTAACCGGAGGAGCCAAGATACACGCCAAGACCAAGTTCAAAATCAAACCATTCATGTCGTTGCCCTATTGCTGCAAGGAGTGGGCATGGCCGGCCGACGGTTTGGTCTTCGGAGCGAAGACGTACCACGGACGCAACCTGCCCGCGAGCGTACCACTCGATATATTGAAAATCAAACGTGATCGTTTGCCCCTATCATCAAGATGCACAGTCCTGCCGAAATCCGCCGCGCTTTCCTGCAATCCTCTTGGCTGAGCAAAACGGGCGAAAGGATGGTAATCAACGCGTATTGGAAACGACTGCCATGACGCACGAGCAATGCCGAGCGAAGCGCGGCTATTCCTCGACGCTGTCCATGGTTTCGCTCGCATTCAGATATTCTTGAAGCCGCGTCGCATACTGCCTTGAGGGCTGCAACGGGGCAAATGGGATTTGAGTGATGTCCCCGCCCGCCTCGATCAGAAACACACGCCCCTCGGCAAGGTCGTATGACTTGTTGTTGACGCTCACGACCTCGGGCGTTTCAGAGGCCAGTCTGTATGATACAACGGCTTTCATTCCAGTTGTCAACCTACCCGAACAGTCATAGGTTCGAGTCGCGGCGTTGGAGATATGAGAAGTGTTTGAATTCAAATCGCCTCCGTAGAACAGAGCAATCCCGGGCGTGTCATATGGCACAATGTAGAACAGGCTCCCGGTGTTCCGGGAAATCAAGCCGGCAGAGGGGGCTTCCCATGGTGCCTGCCGAGAATGGCCTGCGCCTGCAACCACCGTCCCCAAAACAAGAAACATGCCTATCGTTCTCATGGCGCAATCTCCTTTCATGGGAATGTTTGGCCTAACCGGACGTCGGCCAGCGACTTTCATTGGTGAACCCGTCTCAATGGTGGCCTTCCAAGGTCCGACGATCCTTGCACAAAGCAAGACAAACAAAATGCCACATCCGGCCGACCTGCCCGCGAGCGTATCACTCGCCATATCGAGAATCAGTCGTAATTGATTGCCTCTGATATCAAGATGCGCGAGGTCGCGGGAATCGGCCTCGCTTTCTTGAAAGTTTTTCTAATCGCGCGCAGAATGGTGGCATGAACGACGACACTCGGGCCACACTTCTTGAGCGGCTTCGTGACGGCAAAGACCCGCTCTGCTGGGAGGAGTTCTTTCGCTGCTATTGGCCTTCGGTTTATGCCATGGCGAAGAATCGAGGCTGTTCCCCCCACACAGCCGAAGAGATTGTCCAGGACGTCATGCTCAAGGTTTTCGAGCAGCGAGACTTCTACCAATACGATCCGGAACGAGGACGTTTTCGCGGTTGGCTGGCGGCATTGGTTCGCAATCGAGTGGCCGAGTACCATCGGCAACCGGCCCAGCGCATTCGAGGTCAAGGCGGCGATTCGGATGGTGCAGCGGCCCGAACGCCGAGCAATGCGCCCGAACCCGACGCCGAGTGTAACGCGGCGTTTGAAGCGACGCTGCTTCCAATCTTGTTGGATGTAGTACGCCAAGAGGTTGACCCACAAACTTATCTCGCCTTCGAACTACTAATGTTGGACGAACTCTCCGGCAGGGACGTCTCTCGGATAACCGGCCTGAGTCGCAATGCGGCCTACAAGGCGCGAAAACGCGTGATCAGACGTTTGGGAGAACTTGTTGGCCAATACTCCGGTAACGGCCAGCTTTCAGAAAGATTGAAGAAGGCGATTACGGAACGCCCACCGGCAAGAGTCCAACGATCGGTCACAGACCGCTTGGAAAAATCGATGCGATCGAGGCAGGTGTAATGGACGATCAGGTACCGAACGTCAACATCCCCGACTACGAACTGCTGAGGCCTATCGGCGAAGGTGGCTTCGGCCGAGTCTGGGCTGCCAGGAATCGCACCACCGGACACCTCCGCGCGCTGAAACTTGTACCGCTGCGCGTGCCTGGAAGCTTGGATCCAGCGGGACGAGAGATCATGTCGCTCACGCGTTTGGAGGGCACGTTACACCGAAAGCACCCGAATCTACTTACGATTTATCACGTGGGTAAGACAGAGGAACACCTCTACTATGTAATGGATCTGGCCGACGACTTGTCGGGGAAGCCGGCAGCCGACATCGCTGACTACCGCCCCGCGTCGCTGGAAAGCCTCCTTCAGAACGGACCGCTGACGTCGGCAGAATGCTTGCGTTTCGCAGGCCAGCTGTTGGCAGGGCTAGCCTCTCTTCACGAGACGGGCATGGTTCATCGCGATGTCAAGCCGTCGAACTGCCTCGTCGTGGATGGAGAACTCAAGTTGGCCGATTTCGGACTCCTGACCGAGGCCGGACCTCACATCTCGCGGGTTGGAACACGATCGTACATGCCGCCGGACGGACGGATGGATGCTCGTGCCGATGTCTATGCGGCCGGGTTGGTTATCTATGAGATGGTCAGCGGGCTTCCGGCGCAATGCTTTCCTCGGCTCGAGGAGCAGGCCGGCAAGGTTGCCACAAATATGGAGCTGTGCAGTCTCATTCGCTTGGCTCTTGGAGCAGCGCATCCCGACCCTCAGAAGCGATTTGACAGTGCACCGGCGATGCTGGCCGAACTTGAATCTGGACCGACATCCCCCGCTCAGCGTCCTATGGCTCGGCGATCCGCGGTACTCGGCCTCGGTATCGTCGCATTGGTGCTTCTGGCTGCCAGCATATTCTTCTGGCCCTCGGAGGCGCCATCGGTCGACGTGAATGTCATCACGCACGCCCCGTACTTCGAATCCACCATCTATCTCGACGGCATGCCAGCACTTGATCCGAAAGGTCAACCACTTCGGACGCCTTGTTCTATCGAGGATGTGCCTGCGAGAGCACACCGTGTTACTCTCAGGCACGAAACCATGCCCGACCTCGATCTCGGGACAGTCGACTTCGCAACCACACGACAGATCTTGGTCGGCGACGGAGTGGGCCGACAATAGGATCCTCGTCGCGTCTGCGTCCCGAGTCTCCCGGCAGATGCGGCGCCGCCCCCTCGATCAATCGGATTTCCAGCTCCCAACCATTGCCGTGATTCGGGTGAGGTCTCCGGCGGCCCAGATTCTCTTCACGATTGGGGATCATTTTGAGGGACTCCAC
>CAZUAH010000527.1:0-9636 GCA_964617665.1 uncultured Pirellulaceae bacterium | reverse complement strand
GACCAATCTTTCGTGACCGTTGCCCGCGCTGCTCCCATTTCGAGATAAAGATGATCCCGCCAATCTTTGGCTTTTCCGTTTTCGAAAAGCGGGGCGAGGCTCTGTCCATCGACTCGGTAAGATTCCGGTTTCTCCGCTTCACCCAGTTCAAAGAAAGTGGGGACGAGGTCGATGTTCTGAACGAGTTCTTCGCATACCTGACCTGCGGCGATTCCCTTTGGCCAACGCATGATCATGGGCACTTGACAACCACCGTGTGAAAAGACGGATGCTTTGCCATCGCGACCGTGATCTGGCGCGAATACCACCAACGTATTGTCATCGATTCCGAGTTCCTTAAGCTTCCGGAGAATCGCCCCGAGCGAATCGTCGATCCACGCTTCACCAGCCACGTGGCTGTCGGGATCGAAACCTTTCTCAGTGATTGTTTTGAGCAGTTCTTCACGCGGTGTCATGACCTCCGGAAGACTTTCAACTTCCCCCACGCCGGTTACGAGCGGGTGATCCATGGAGTTCCGCCAGGACCGATCCGGCCCGTGCAGCAGAGTGCTGCAAAGATGAAGGTAAAAGGGGCCGTCCTTGTTCTCTTCAATGAATTCCAGAGCTGCCACCGTCGTCCACTCTGGGTTGTGCATCGAATAGGGAGAATGCAAGTTTTCCGGGTAGACGTTCTTCGCCCAGGAAAAGCCCAGCGTTTTGAGGTAACGTCGCATCCAGAGTTCGTTGTGTTTGAACTGAGCCGATGTTTCAGGTCCCGGACTCGCGTCTTTGGGAATGTCGATCCATCCGTCTTTGCGTTTGTAGAACTCCGGAAAATCCAGACTGGAAGTGAGGTGGAATTTCCCAACGAACCCGGTGGTATAACCGGCTTCACGAAGAACATTTCCGACGTTCATCCTGTCGCGTTCCAGTGCGACATTGAAATTGGGAAGCCCCTGATTCTCTTTGCCGCCGACCGCTTCGGCGTAAAGTTTGCTATGCGAGTTACCCGCAAACCGACCGGTCAGGAAGCTGTATCGAGATGGAGTACAAACCGAGCTGCTGACGTAGGCGCGAGTGAACTTCATTCCTTCGGCTGCCATGCGATCGAGATGGGGAGTGTAGGTATCGCCCCCAAAGGCGGTGATGCTCGACGGGTTCTGATCGTCGATCAGAAACATGATGATGTTAGGACGCTCTCCGCGAGCGGCTGTGGCAACCATTGCGGACAAACAGAAGATCGAAAATGAAAGATAGGTTTTCATGGTGAGCTTTTCAAATATCACAGTGTGTTATGAATCGCGTTCTGCACAAAGACGCGGCGTTCGCTTATTGGGAGGCTACGAAACCAGCAGACTGTAGCTGCCGTCGCCAGACGGAAGATCCCACGCTCTGGCGAGCGTGGCTACGGAAAGCCAACGAGCAGATGCAGCCCGCACTCAGCGGGCCATTTGGGTGATTCTGGGGTTTGTCTTCTCTACTTTGCTTCGCGTGCTTTGATACGTGCTGCTTTCGCCTTTTCGCGTGCTGCTTTCTTTTCTTCTTTCGACATTTTTTTGGCTGGTGCGCGCGAATCAGGATTCCAGCGTTTTTCCTGCTTGCTTACCGGGTCCGCCATTTGGTCGAGCCATGCGTTGTACTTGTCCGTGAGTTCGGAAACCACTTTCGGGTGTTTTGCCTTAAGGTCAGTGGTTTCGCTGAGATCATTTTCGAGATCGAAGAGTTCCATACGATCTTTCTCTGCGACCAATTTCCAATTCCCGGAACGAATCGCCCACTTTCCATTGGCACCCGCAGAACTCCAGTACAATTCGTCGTGGAGTTTATCGGTTTCACCTTTGAGGGCGGGCAGGATGCTCTTACCGTCCAGAGGTTTGTCCTTTGGCATGGGAAGCCCGGCAGCGTCGAGAGCCGTCGCAAACAGATCCGTCGACCACATGGGAACGTCGCACTTTTTCCCGCCTTCCAGTTGAGCCGGCCAGGACACAATGAACGGGACATGAATGCCGCCTTCGTAGTCCATCTGCTTGAAGCCGCGAAGCGGTGCATTGTTGGCGTGCATGGCGCCGCTGCCGCCATTGTCCGTGAGAAAGATCAGCAGAGTATTGTCAAAAACGTCGTGCTTCTTCAGCGAGTTTACAATCTCCCCGACTCCCATGTCGAGGTGCTTGATCATGGCCATCAGGATGTCGCGTGTTTCATCACCGGTAACTTTCTTGATGTCTTCTTCGGGCGCCTCCGGTGGGGCATGCACTGCGTTATAGGCGACATAGAGAAAGAAAGGATCCTCCTTGTGGCGGCTGATAAAATCGACCGCTTCCTCAGTGATTCGAGTGGTGAGGTAGCCTTCTTCTTTGATGGGCTTGAGGCCACGATAAATGGGGTGATCCATATCTGAGTGGTCAAAGTAGGGATGTGCCCCGCGTCCCATGAAGCCATAGAACTCATCGAACCCTCGATTCATGGCGTGGTATTCTTCAGTGAGTCCGAGATGCCACTTACCCAATGCACCAGAGATGTAACCGGCTGGCCCCAGTCGCTGAGGAATGAACACTTCATCAAGCGGAACGCCTGAGCCTCCCTCCCCTGCTGTATAGATTCCAAATCGTTGCTGATACCGACCTGTCATGAGTCCTGCACGAGTCGGCGAACACACGTGTCCACTGGTATAGCCCTGAGTACAGATGATGGACGAATGTGCGAGGGAATCGATATTTGGTGTACTGACTTCTGGCGGGGAGTGCGGATTGTAGCTGACATCGGCATAGCCCTGATCATCCGTGAGAATGATGACGATGTTCGGTTTCTCTTCCGCCAAGACGATGGAGGGCATTCCGATCAAACTGAGGGTCAGTGCTTTCAGTACGTGTCGAAGTTTCATGGTTACTATTCAGGTTTCTTCCAGGTTTAAACTTATGGGGTGAGTTGAAACAGGTTTTTAATCTGGTCGCTGGTCAGAGCTGATCCGAAGAAGGCAAGTTCGTCGATCCGTCCGTGCCAGAAGCCCGATCTTCGATTTCGTTTCTTGCCGTCGGACTCTTTAGGGATTCCCCCGATGCTGAGAGGGTTGTGCGGTTGTGCTTGAAACCCATTTAGAGGCTCTGAGGAAACGAGGGCTCCGTTTCTGTATAGCCGCAAACCTTCCGTCGTCTTGACGACGGCAACATGCGCCCAGTCTTCGAGAGGCAAAGGTGACGAATCCACTACCTGTAGAAACCGCTTTCCGTTGGCGAGGGTGAGGCCCAAATGCCCATGATCGCCAACAAGCCCAAAGCGAAATGTTTCGTCGCCCGAGAGATTCATGTCTGAGACGAGAACTGCGTTCCTTGGCAATGTCTGAGTGCGGATCCAAGCCATGATGGTGAACTCTGTTATTGGGAGTTCGAGGCCTGAGGAGATCTGTGCATACCCTCCCGTCTTAGGCCCATCCAGACGAAGGGATGAACCGATACGGCCCGGAGCGAATGGTTGGCGCCGCGTATCACCTTTTATTACTGAGGCCGTATTTTCATGACCTTTGGCAGCATCCTTCAAGGTACGCCCGTCGTCGATGACCGCCATGCGATAGTAAGCGAGCGGCAGGAGTTCACGAACGTTTCCGCTATACGTTGGCTCCGGCTCATCGAGACTTCTGAGAAATCTCTGATCATCTACGGAGATGCCGAGCGGGATGAGAGTCGAGTGATCGATGCGAGTCGCCTGATTCGCGGTAAGACGAACGGGATCGATCGAGGTGTCCTGCCACTTGGGTTGCACTTCCACTTCCCCTTTGAACACGTGGACTTCACTGCTGCGTTCGTCCTCGACCTCGATGGCGAATTCTGTACCGTAATCAACCACTTCAGCATCCGGTGTTTCCACTGTGAAGCCAACGCCCTGCGGAGTTACATTGGCCGCCAGACGTCCTTCGTTCAAGATCATGAACTCAGGGCCATGAATTTCGAAAGCAGCCGGTCCTTCGATGACCACTTCGACACCTGATTCGAAGGTGATTTGAACAAGGCCTTCGTCAAGTTGGTAACTGCCGGTTCGTACGGCGCTGCCATTGTTGAAGTCCGACGACGCGCCGAACAGTTCCAGACTGGCGGCCACGCTCCGGGTCAGAGAAGCGACCGTTTCGCCTGGTTTCATTCTTGATGGTGCGCCCCATTGTGGCCACAGGATCACTCCGGCCAGCACCAGCGCGGCGGCCATGGCCAATGGTTTCCAAAAGCGGAAGGAATCTGAGGGAGGTTCGGGTGCGTCTGAACGATCCGACAACAGTAGATCCGCCAACACACCGTGTTCCCATGCGAGCATGGTGTGAACCTGGCAGTATTCAAGGTACTGTTGTTTTGCCGCCGGATGCTGGCGAATCACCTCCGTCAAACGATGACCTTGTTCCGACGAAAGCTCGCCCTCCGTAAGCTCCATGAGGAGAGATTCTAGTTCTTTTTTCTCTTCCTCCGTCATACAGCTTCCTCCGGGCGTTGACGTTTGACGCACTCGATTAAAGCGGCGCGCGCTCTGAAAAGGGCCTGCTTGATTGAGTTCTCTGACTGACCGCTTTGAGCGGCTATGAATTTCAGAGTGGCACCTTCGGTGTATCGACGGCGGATGAGTTCCTGATACCGTTCGGTTAGTTTTCCGATGCAGTCGCCCAGACGTCGTTGTTTTTCTCCCTGCCACTCGCACTGCTGCTCCGCGTCTTCAGCGATGTCTTGAAGGAAGTCATCGTCGAAAACAAGGCGATCCCGGGTGAGTCTGCGGCGGTGAGCCATGACCTGGAAGTAGGCGATCTTGAGCATCCAGGCACCGAAGTCGGTGCCCATTTTGAAGTCGTGCGCTTTACGCCAGAGAACGGCATTGGTCTCCTGCATGACATCCTCCGCCTGAGTACGGTTGCCAAGAAGCGACAGTACATAGGCGTATAGTCGGCTCTGATGGCTGGTCAGAAGCTGAACGAATTCGAAGGATGGTTCTGGTCGTTTTCCGGACATGTATTTCCATTCGTTCTCCGGGCATGTATTCCCGTGATCAACACCGGCTGGTCAGTAGGGATATAGCGCGGGAGTATGGATTGGTTACGGTTGAGAACAAGAAAAAAGGCGGGAAATTATTCCGGCCCCTTTCGGCAGAAAGCTGAGGCGGTTTGAGCCACAGTTCCGCTATTGTGCAGCGGATCCCGCCACAGATTAAGCAGATCGTTGAGGATCGCCTCGACTTGTTCCTCTTTGATCGGCGGATTAGCATCGTCGGCTACTTCGGCTCTTGCAGAACTCCCAACCGGAGGGAGCGCACCCGATCGAGCAAGCTTAGCTTCTTCATGATGACACCTATTTGCCTTCCGCATCCCATTGAATCATGAGATCGATATTACTTTGGAGCTCTTGTGCTCTTTCCGTGTCTCCACGCCTTATCATACCGTCCAAATACTTCTTCATGGCGCTATCGTAGGCAGCTTCAGATTCAGGAAAGCGGCCCTGATCGTCGCTTTCGATAATCCAGTTGGTCAAGATAGCCCGCATTTCTCTCAGCTTGTCCAGATGCTCCGGTTGTCTTGC
The DNA here is from genome assembly GCA_964617665.1 of uncultured Pirellulaceae bacterium. Taxonomy (GTDB): domain Bacteria; phylum Planctomycetota; class Planctomycetia; order Pirellulales; family Pirellulaceae; genus JADHUC01. Next base: position 4,114 of record CAZUAH010000527.1, on the reverse strand, counting down.
CAGATTGTGAACTTCCCAGCGGTCTTTGCTCAAATCATACAGTTCTTCTTCGGGCCGTGTTTCGGCCATTATCAATGACTGCACAGTGTTGAGTTTGCCGTCCGCGTACAGTTGGCGCAGGGGCTCCATAAACGGCTTGTGATCTTTGTATATGCAGGGCTGCAAATAGGGCCGTTTGGGATAGAAGTTTCGGACGTACTTGTAGTCGCCCTTGCGGACACTGCGAATCCTGTCAACGGTTTCATCACAACGGTCCCGGGCACATACCACATACTCCCTGGACTGCGCCTGAGGACCAAACAGCGGCCGTGACTGCATATACTCAGGAATGTCGATCCCCGCGAAATACAACGAGGTGGCTGCCATGTCGATATGGACAATGAGTTCATCGCGGGTAGTCCCCGATGCGATGCGGCCCGGAGCCCAAACCACAAAGGGGATCTTCGCTCCTTCATCATAAAGGAACTGCTTGCCCCTTGCCTGACTGATTCCGTGGTCCGTGATCAAGAAGATGACCGTGTTATCAAGAAGCTCTTCTTCCTCAAGTCGTTGCAGAACCAGCCCAACCTCTTTGTCTGTGTATTGCACACTGTTGAGATACTGCGCCCAGTCTTCACGGAAGATTGGATCGTCGGGATAATACGGCGGTAAGGTCACCTGGTCCGCAGTGACCAAGTCGTTCACATCCGCTTCAACTTGAGCGTACCACCCCGGAACATTTCTTAGCTTGCCGCCGCGGAGTTGAATCTGGGCAAAGAACGGCTGGCCCTTTTTACGGCCTGACCAGTCCGGCGCATCGTAGAGCGCGTCGTTCTCATACTCAAAGTCATAGTCCGTCTTACCGAACGTCTTGAACCCCTGGTTCGTATTGCAGGTGTAATACCCCGCTTCCTTGAACAATTCCGGAATCGGTCTCACATGGGCAGGCAGATGGTGTTTGATCGTTCCACGGCCCGTGTAGTGGTGTTGCACGCCAATGCTCGTCTGGTACATCCCGGTAATCAACGCGGAACGGCTCGGCGAACAAACCGGGCTCGAGACATAGGCGTTGCAGAAGGCCACCCCTTCTTTGGCCAATCGGTCAACATGAGGCGTATCAACCAGTGGTTGCCCCTGATAGCCAAAATCACAAGACATGTCTTCGGCAATGATCCAGATGACATTGGGGTTTTCGGCAACTGGCGTCCCCAAGGCCGTCGCTGCAGTCAGCAGCAAAGCAATCAGTGATGTAGATTGAGAGAGATTCATCGTGTCTTCGCCACCGGAAAAATTTGTTCGACGCGTTGATTAAGGTCAGTAAATAGGGGTACGACTTTTTGTAAGCTCGTACGCACCAAAAAAACGGTCACTGTTTGCCGCCTCCGGTCGACTTGAAAATTCGGCCCCGTCGCGCCGCTGATTATAAGGAGACCTGCCCGGCCATCCTCATCAGGGAAGGCCCGGTGCCATCCCAACCCCGGCGCTCTAAAGCGTTCTTCAGGTATCTGTAGACGCCGCTGCTCGGTTACAGAAGCCTCGGAGAGGATTCGCTCTCCGTTGTACACGCCGTCGTTCAGATGCATCTGACCGAACACAGCCATATCGTCCAGCGTTGAGTTCAGCGATCCACCCACCAGGATGAAAGGGCGTGTTGACGTGGGCGCATAGGTTGTGCGATTCATACCGAGGGGGCGAAACAAGGCGTCCTGTGCAACCTTCTCGAACGACTGGTCGCCTAGAGCGGCTTCCGCGACACGGCCCGCCACGCAATATCCGATTCCGGAGTAAATCCACTTCGTTCCCGGCTCGCATACGAGATCGTACTGCGCAGCGCCCAGGACCGATTCTTCCAGGGTCTGGCTAGGATTGCGGATCAGAGCCAGCTTCTCGGGGGTAATCTTCTTGTTCCCCCAAAAGCCCGCCATGTGCGAGAGCAGATGGCGAATCGTCATCGGCCGCGCAGGCGTCTCGCTGCCTATTACTCGTATCCCTTTGAATTCCGGCAGGTATTTCTCCACCGGATCATCCAGCTTCAGCTTTCCTTGCTCAGCCAGGGCCATGATGACGGATGCAGCAAAGGGTTTGGAGACCGATGCCAGGAAAACCCGTTCGTCCGTTGTGAATGCTCCGTGCGCTTTCTTGTAGACGATTTCCCCTTTGTGCGCCACAAGATAAGAGCACCCCTTAATCGTCCCTTGCTCAATGGCGCCAAGCATAATGGCGTCAAGCCGATCGAGCTGGCCCCGTGTCACGCCATGCGAACTCAGGTCCTTAGCAACAGGCAGGGGTGTTTCCGCCCCAAAAGCGGGTAGGCTTACTACTAGACACGCCAGAAGTTGGATCCACATTGGTTTGCGATGTTTCTTCATCTTGAAGCCCCTTATTTCGCGAGTTCAATGACTTCTGCCGCGGTCAGCGCCCGCGCCCAAACGGAGACTTCGTCGAGCGATCCTACAAATGGCTTGACACCAAAGTTCGCTCGCATGAACTTACCGTAGGAAGACCTGCCCGTCTCGTGTCCTCCCCCCCGACGCTAACCTTGTTGACCATGCTGACGTTGATGGGATTGTCCTTGCCGACGATTTCGGATTCGACGGGTTGGCCATCGACGTCACGCCCGCTGGTCGAGAGGCAGTGAAGACCGTCCATGCGAAGTGGTCACTAATTCGCGCTTTTCAATGCCGGGTCATAGCTGATGTTCAATTTGACGAGGCGGCGGTTGATCACATCCAAAACAAACAGCTTGTCTTTCCATACGGCCAGACTGGAGATGGCTCCGAATGGCAGTTCGGGATTCGGATACGCGCTGCCCTTTCCTTTGCAGTCCACGTTTCCATAAGTACCGAATTCGCCCACGAGCTTGCCCGTCTCCGTATCGACAACTTGGACGCTGAATTTGTTGGCTACGTAGATGTAGCCCTTCCCGTCCAGCGCCTGGTTGATCCGGTGGGTGCTGCAAATGCAGTGCGGATTGGGCGGAATGAGGCCCATGCCCTGGTTGCCATGCCAGGGATGCGACCAAATGGGCTTGCCACCGGTGGGAGCAAACTTGGACAGCACGTAGGAGCGCATGGGAAGTCGTTTGGGCGCGCCGGCCACCTTTCGGGCAATGGGCTTCTCAGGCTCACGACCGTCGGAGGGGATGTGAAGGATGTACAGGTGCCCCTCAGCATCAACCTCAATACCCATCACGCTGGTAAGGTTTAGCACATCGTCTTGTTTCAATTTACCCGTGGCGTCGTAGACATCGATTGACCGGTACAAGCCATAGCGGGACAGTATCATGTCCTGTTCTATATATCGCTTCTGCTTGCCAGCGTAGTAGATATTGCCTTCTGCGTCCACGTTCATCCCAACATAGATATCCCACCAGCAGGTCAATTGCTTGTTGAGATGTGCGTTTTTGTAGGCCCTGCCTGTGATGGGGATATCGTCCACCAGGATTTCGTTCGTGCCCGTGGATTCGAAAGGAACGGGCTCGCCATCGCGGTCGAAGCGCAGGATGCTGATGCCATCGTCATGAAGCTTCCAGCGGTAGATCCGGCCGTCCTTTCCAAATACGGAATCGATAAACAGGTGCTCCTCGGGATAGCGGAAGCCCCGTTCGAGATTGATGGCGCCCCAAGGCGAGATAAGCCCGCTCTCTTCAATGTCAATGAAGTAGGGATCCCAGGTCTTCAGAACCTCACCCTCTTGGTTCAGACGATAGACCGTACCGAAGGTCTTGGAGCGGTAGCTGGCATCGTCTTCCACGTAGACGTGGCCCGTTTCGGGATCCACGTTCAACACAGCCATCTTCCCGTCCTGTCGCGGGTTGCTCAGCGTGCTGCCATCATCCTGCCATTGGTTCTTGAGGGAAAGATCGTCGCCCGAGAGCTGCTGCAGCGTTCCGGGACCATCACCGTTGGGCACCCACACCAGCGGCGGGCTAACGCCTGCATCGACCGCGATCTGCAAGGTGTGGGCATAAACCGACGGGCGCTCGGCGAGTAGTTCGGGTTTCTTCCAGCTTTTCAGCTTGATGAGTTTTCGGGGCAGCGGCGGGGGCGGGTCCGGGTTTTCGCGTGATGAGGGCGGCGCAAGGGGCATTCCGGTAGCCAGCTGATGCATCCAGCGCTGCACGTCCCTTACACCA
>CAZUAH010000526.1:0-9665 GCA_964617665.1 uncultured Pirellulaceae bacterium | reverse complement strand
TCCCGTGATTTACTGCAATCACAAACCTCACGCGTTCTTCGTGCGTGCGCTGTACTGTTCGGGCGAGAGGTGTTTGACGAAGGTGCCATCGCAGTCTTGCTGCAGGGAGCAGTTCGCGTACGTTCTGTTGTTTCCCAGGGGTGCAGACCCATCGGTACGCATTTCATCGTGACAAAGGCGGAACGCAACGTAATTCACGAACTGGGCGGCAAGCCGGCGATGGCTCAATTGCAGGCCGTGTTTTCCGAATTACCGACGAGCGATCAGGAACTCGTCAACCGGGGACTTCACTTGGGACGCGTGGTCAGCGAATACCAGGATCGGTTCGAACAGGGCGACTTTTTGATACGCAACGTGATGGGTGCCGATCCCGATAGCGGCGCCATTGCCGTTAGCGATTTCTTGCGAGTTGGACAGACCGTCCAATTCCACGTGCGTGATTGGCAGACGGCGGATGCCGACCTTCAACAACTGCTGGTCGACGCGAAACGAAGTCTCGAATCGCCCGCAAGCGGGGCGCTGTTGTTCACCTGTAACGGTCGCGGAACGCGACTGTTTCCCGAACCACACCACGACGCCACGGCAGTCAAGAACGCTCTGGGCGACATCCCGCTGGCGGGCTTCTTCGCTCAAGGCGAACTCGGACCAGTTGGCGGCAAGAATTTCATACACGGATTCACTGCCAGCATCGCACTATTTGGCTAGGATAAAGGGGTCGGGAGTCAATTGCCGGAACGGCCCTTCGGGTGCTTGGCACAATTGAGTCCCGACCCCTTTATCCGTGACAGCGACATCGCGCGAGTGACACCATGGAAACGAAGTCTCTTCTTCCGCACATTTGGGACGTTCCGCAAGTTTTTCGAGAACGCCTTGGCTCCAAGGTTGGTCGCCAACGGAGTATGGTGGCCGACGGCCATCTGCTGTTGGTGCTCCACCAGCCTCCGGAACCGGACGAAGTCGAACGTCACGGGCGCTTTATCTGGCGACAGCCGGACGGGACGTGGACATCCAACGACCTGGGCAGTGGACCGCTGGTACTGAACCGGCATCTGGAGCAGTTTGCCGACATCTTGCAGAAATACGACGAGTTAGGAGAAAACGCGACCGGCGCCGACGACTATTTCGCCGTGTTGGAAGCTGTGGCTCCGATCCATCGCGCCGCCAGACACCTTCACCAAGTGCTCCAAGAGGCTCGGCAAGCGCTTCGCGAAGCCCGCGACATCATCAACTTTCGTGATCGAGCGTATGAAATCGAGCGAACTGCCGAATTGCTGTACAGCGAGACCAAAAACGGATTAGATTTCGCGGTTGCCAAACAAGCTGAGGAGCAAGCCAAAGCCAGCCATCGCATGGCCGTTTCGGCCCATCGTCTGAACGTTTTGGCTGCGTTCTTCTTCCCTTTGGCAACGCTGACCGCGATCTTTGGCGTCAACATGTTGCACGGTTTCGAGAAGATGCCACCGCCGATTCCCTTCCTGACACTGTTAGGAGCAGGGTTGCTATCGGGAATCGTGTTGGCGAAGTACATTACCAGAAAGAGCGACTGACGCGGCCGACTTGGCGCGCTCACGGCTTGATCACCGTCCCGTCTCGGCGACGGTAGTTGCCCCATTTCAAATCGAATGGCGGATCGTCTTGAACGGGGAATCTCGCGGCCGCTTTCTCGTCCAGGTCCACTCCCAAGCCGAGCCGATCGTTTATCCAATAGTAACCGTCTTTCAGCTCGGGACACCCCGGAAAGACATCCTGTTCCGCCTGAGTGAATTCGCGAGCTTCTTGGATCCCAAAATTCGGCACGGCAAGGTCCAGATGGACATTCGCGGCATGGCCAACCGGCGAAACGTCTCCCGGTCCGTGCCAAGCGGTACGCACAGCAAAGAACTCGCACAACGCTGCCAGTTTGCGAGCCGGTGACAGCCCGCCGATCTGCGACAGGTGAACGCGGATGAAGTCGATCAGTCGATCTGCGATTAGTGGCACGAACTCGTTCGGATTGTTGAACAGTTCGCCCATGGCAATCGGCGTACTCGTCTGCCCACGCAACCGCTCGAAGTAGCCGACGTCTTCCGGGCTGAACGGATCCTCCAAGAAGAACGGACGGTACGGTTCAAGGTCTTTGGCCAGTTGGATTGCCAGAATGGGCGGCACACGCTCGTGCACATCGTGCAGCAGTTCGATGCTGTCTCCCAATTCAACCCGCAAGTGCTCGAACAGTTTCGGAATCGTCCGAACGTAAGGTCCTGGCTCGAACTCCAAGGCACGACGGTTTTCCGGAACGCTCTCTTCGCTGGCTGCGCCCCCTGCACCGTAAGCAGCCTGCCCCTGCACTGCCACTTGGACACGAACGTGCCGGTATCCTTGTTCGATGAACCGCCGGACCATGTCCTCCACTTCCTCGAAGCTCGCCCCCGAGGCATGCCGATACGTGTCCACGGCCCTGCGGCACTTGCCGCCAAACAGTTGATACACCGGCAAACCGCTGACCTTCCCCAGAATGTCCCACAAGGCCATGTCCACGCCGCTGATGGCGTTGTTTAGGACCGGCCCGTTTCGCCAATAGGAACTGACGAAGGAAGTCTGCCAGACATCCTCGATGTCCAATGGGTTCTTTCCGACCAAGAACGGCTTCAGGCACTTGTTCACCGCCGTTTCCACCACCCGCGCTCGCTGAGTAAAGGTAGCGCATCCCAAGCCATATAACTCCGGCTCGTCGGTTTCCACCTTCACCACAACCAACCGAATCCCTGCAGGCTGCGTAAGAACCGCTCGCACATCGCGTATCTGCAAATTGGGAAGCCCGCTTGCACCGGATCGCGTTGCACCAGTCGCTGCATGTGGCGATAGCGCCGCCAATCCTAGCCCACCAGCCGCCCACTTCATCCAATCCCGTCGTTGCATGATATCTGCTCCCAACCAGGTGTGCACAGGATCAACGCCATAGCGATCATAGCGAATTTCGCTGGTGGCAGGAAAGCAGAACGGCGAAAGGGCCGGGGGATCAGCAGTATCGCTCCTCCCACTGGGCTAGGCGAGTGGCGAGTTCTTCGTCGCTGGGGATTTCGCCCGTGCGACGGCGGTTGGCGAATGCCAGTTCGAATTCTTCCAGCATTGGTTGCACTTGGGCCTTGGCCGTGGCGCTCATGCGGTCGGTGAAGAGCACTCCGTCAAGATGGTCGGTTTCGTGTTGAACCACGCGAGCCAGCATGCCGGTCAGTTCGGCCTTGATCTCTTCGCCTCTCAGATTGTAGGCGTTCACGATGACTTGTTTCGGTCGTTTGACCGGCCCGTACAACTCGGGGAAACTCAAGCAGCCTTCTTCGGACTCCTCTGTTCCCTTCGGGCGCGTAATCACCGGATTGATGAAGACCATCTCTTCGCCTTCGTCAGGCGAGGCCGCTAGATTCGCCACGAATAGACGTAATGGGAGATCTACCTGATTAGCCGCCAGGCCGATGCCGCCCGAGGCGTACATTAATTGGACCATGTCCTGGACCGTGCGTGCCAATTCGCCATCGACTCGTTTGATCGGCTTGGATTCGTGTCGAAGCGTTGGATGCGGATAGTGAACAACCGCCAGTTGTGAATCGTCCATTTCAATCTCTAAGTATCATGCGGGACACGTTTCCAACGTGCCCCACGAATCTGTCGGCTTGGCTTTGAGGGAGTGCTAGTTCGTCGGCGGGTCGATACCGAAATCGCGAATGGTCAACAGGGTCTGCAGATTGTGGCCTTGTTCCGCAAACGCCTGGGCGCCGCCCTCCAAGCGATCAATGATGGCGATTACACCCTGAACTCGAAGGCCGGCTGCTTCCACCTTCTCGATCGCCTTCAGCGAACTGCCGCCCGTGGTAACCACATCTTCGACGATCACGACCGTATCGCCGCTCTCGACGGGGCCTTCCACGTCGCGTCCTTTACCATGAGCCTTGGCTTCTTTGCGGACGATGAAACCTTTCAGTGGTTTGTCCCTTTGCCCAGCCACCGTAATCACGGCGGCCGTGATTGGGTCCGCACCGATCGCCATTCCGCCCACAGCGTCGGGCAACGAATCACCCAACAGCTCCAGAATCCCCTCTGCCACCAAATTAGCACCGGCTGAATCCAGAGTGACCTTGCGACAGTCCAAATAGTAGGAGGCCTTCTTACCGGAGGCGAGCGTGAAATCGCCGAATTCGAGCGCCTTTTCGCGAACCAGCGCCATCAAAGCTTGTTTGTCGTACAACTCAGTACTCCTCGTGGACGAACAGCAAACGAGGGGAAACGCGATGCCCTGGGCAGTCCCGACACAGAGCCCAAGGGAACGTTCCCGTTCTACCACGAGTAGTAGGCGTACGAAAGAGGGCGGCCTAGCGGATCAAGACTTTCGATCCAACGCTCAAGATTTGGTAGACATCGGCGGCATCCGCGGAACTCAGAATAACGCAACCGAAGCCCCCGTGGGCTGGTGTCACGTCGGGGCTGCCGTGAAGGCAGACATCGCCGCCGAGGCCAATCCACCAATTTCCATAAGGATTGTCTGGTGCCCCTGCAGGAACCGTTGATCGGTTCGGGGCATAGTACTCGCGGCCCGGTTGTTTGGCTTCCACCTGATAGTCGGCCGGTCTTGGCTTGGGATCATTGCCAAGACTGATAGCAAAACGCCCCGCGTAGTGGTCTCCCAGGAATAGAGCCAATTCTTGCTGCTTCTGATTGATTACCGCTCGGAACGGTCCGCGCATGACTTTCAACTGCGTTCCCGGCTGGAGCAGACTCGGGTCCTGGATGCCGTTGATGTTTTGCAGGAGGGCCACCGGAACTTGATATCGATCGGCAACGTCCTGCAGCGTGTCACCAGTGCGCACTTCGTAGGCAGGTTCAAACGTATGCTGATTCGAGTAGACCACTCTACCCGCCAGCGGGTCAAGCAAGTCCATCAGGCGTGAACGGGATTCGCCGGTCACGTTGGGATTGTTGTACAGACTCGAAAGTGTATGCAGCGCTTCTTTCCACTGGCTCTTTTCCAGTTGCCCGATGGCCGCATTCCACGCATCTTGAAACACGCGATTCGGCTGTGGGCCGGCGTTTTCCTCCGCCGTTTCATCTCCCACGCGAAAGGGCTGCTTCGCGTTGGCCTCCTGTTCTACCGTCGCCAGCGCGGGAGCGCCCTTTGCGGGCGAACCATTCGCAGTAGCCGAATCATAGAAGGAGGCCGTTGGATTCTCTGGGGCCGTTTCCTCGAGTTCGCCGGTTGTCTCCGGAACCGGAATCAGACCTCCCTCTGTTATCTTCGCACCATAGGTGGTTGGGGGCGGATCGGCAAGAGTCGGCGTAGGCTCGTCGGTGATATTCTCCTGAGGAATTGCCTCACTACCTTGAACGAATGGTGTCGGGCCCGGTTCGGGCAGCGTAGGGGCTGTGAAACCAGGCTGTGCGCCGGGCAAGACAGCCTCGGGTTCGACAGGCCTGCCCTCTTCGACGGCCAGCGATTCAGCCGGGGCCGAATCCCACACCGGTTCGGTAGAGCCCAAGTCGGGTCTATTCAATACGACCCAGACGCCATACAGCACAGCAAGTAACAGAACAACGACGACGGCCGTTTTGATCGTTTCCACTTTCGTCCTCCCTGACGAAACGGACTGGTGCGGACATTAGACAAGGATTTCGCGCGCGAGATACTAAACGATTACTGAAAGCCGTGCTAGACCAAGATTTGGCCGTTTGGTGCTAGCACGCCTATCCCGTCACACCGGTTAGATGCTGTTTAAGAAAGCCAACCAGATCGCCCTTATCCAGATCCGCCACCTTCCGGAATTTGATCCGGATCAGGTCCCGATCGGGTCGCGTGTCGTCCAATTCCCTGTCCCAGCCAAGCTCCGTGACTCGACCGAACCCTACCAAGTTCTTGGGGCTGGACAGCACGAGATCCAACGACTCCAGCCGTTTCGTCAGCAAACTGGCCCAAGGCTCGCGACGGCCTTTGGGGATGAAGTGGACCAATTGCTGGTTGTTCCACAGAAACTGGCCGCCAGGCGCGATATCGGAGAGCAACTCGCACAGTTCTTCCAGAACCTCCGTGCTCCACAAAATCCGTTTGCCGGGCGGAAAGCCTTTGCGCATCAAATGCCATTTCTGCCCCAGTTTCTTCCAGGGCATCATGTCTTCCGGATTGATCGCAGTCGTCAGTTTCCGAAAGCTCCCGACCGCCTCCTCCAGGAACGACCAGAATTCGGGCTTGTCGATCTCGTCCAGTGAATATGCGCGGACTTCCACTTCCTGCCACGGCCCGCGGAGGTTCTTACACCGGACGCGCGGCTGGTTTCCATAGACCGGCAACTCGTCCATTTGGTTCAGCGTCTTCAGGTCCAGGCGTTCGACCAAGTCTTGCCGACGAAAGGCACCTCGCGACATACGAAATTTCATCTTCAGCAGCCACGCCTCGCCAGTAATGGCGTGCATGAACCAGCCGTCGCTTTTCTTCGACGCAGCAATCTCGACCACCGTGCGGGCGCTCCAATCCGTATCGCTGAACTCGCCCAACTCGTGAATGCGATCGACTACGCGTTCCAGAACCCGTCCATCCCAGCGGCACGGTTCGCCCCGACGGCCAACGCGATCCTTGGTGTGCCAGCCTCGACCGTCCGTTTCCCACGGCATCTTCGCGTCTTGGCCAACGTCGGTGATATCCAGGTCGCCATCGCGTGCCTGTTCCGCGGCTGCCGGATCGTACACAGGACGTTGTACAAGGGGCCCCGCTTTCAGCACCGGTGCCAAGGCCGTAGCGGTATGCGACACCGGCCCATTGCCCGCCTTGGCCTTCGACGCCTTGCGCGACGGACTTCCAAATCCGTCCCCACCAGCCGCGCAGGCAACAACCGTCTCCGGCGGTCCCTCAACAACCACTGTCCCACCTTGCTCGCCTGCCTCGGGCCCCAAGTCAATGATCCAATCGGCCTGCTTGATCACGTCCAGATTGTGCTCGATCAACACGACCGTATTACCCAGATCAACCAGCCGTTGGAGGACGTCCAGCAGTTTCGTCAAATCGTCGAAATGCAAACCAGTGGTAGGTTCGTCCAACAGGTATAGCGTTCGCCCCGTATCCGGTCGCGACAGTTCCGCCGCCAGCTTGACGCGTTGCGCTTCACCACCCGAGAGCGTCGGGGCGGGCTGGCCCAGTGTCACGTAATCCAAGCCAACGTCGCACAATGTTTGCAGGATCCGGCGAATCTTCGGGATGTTCTCAAACAGCCGCAGCGCCTCGTCGCAGGTCATGTCCAGTACGTCGCTTATCGAACGGCCATGATAGGCGACTGCCAGCGTCTCCGGGTTGTACCGCTTGCCTTTGCACGTTTCGCACTCGACCCAAACGTCCGGCAGAAAGTGCATCTCGATGCACTGTTGGCCGTTTCCCTCACAGTCGTCGCAACGCCCGCCAGCGACATTAAAACTGAACCGCCGCGCGGTATAGCCGCGCAGTTTGGCTTCGGGCAATTGCGCGAACAGCGTGCGAATCAATTCAAACACGCCAGTGTAGGTGGCAGGATTCGACGTGGGCGAGTTGCCCAACGCCTGCTGATCCACGCGGATCACCTTGTTGATGTGTTCCACGCCGCGGATATCATCGTGAGCGCCGGGAATCGTCTTCGCGCGGTGTAGACGCTTGGCTAGTGCGCCGTACAGCACATCGTCGATCAGCGAACTCTTCCCGCCGCCGCTGACGCCGGATACAACCGTGAGCGTGCCAAGCGGAATCCGTACATCGACGCCTTTCAGGTTGTTATGGCGCGCGCCGACGATCTCCAGCCAGTCGACTTCAGCCGACGTGGAAGACGCGTCGCCATTCACGTGGCCGTTCTGACGACACCAACCGTCACCATCCGGCAATCGTTGCAGCCGACGGTTGGCCGGCACGGCAATCGCCTTCTTGCCGCCCAAGTATGGGCCAGTGACCGAGGCGCGTCGCCGCGAGATCTGTGGAGATGTACCTTGAGCAACGATCTGCCCGCCGTGCTTGCCTGCGCCGGGCCCGAAATCGCAGACATAGTCGCCGCCGGCAATCACGTCGCGATCATGTTCGACCACAAGCAGCGTGTTGCCAAGATCACGCAGTTTATGCAGCGCCCCCAGCAGCCGGCGATTATCGCGCGGGTGCAGTCCGATAGTCGGCTCATCCAGCACATACAGCACTCCGCAGAGCCCGCTGCCCAATTGACTGGCCAGACGTATTCGTTGCGCTTCGCCATTCGAGAGCGTTGCGGCGCCGCGTCCCACCGTCAGGTAGTCCAGACCGACATCCATGAGGAACTGTACCCGGCCACGAATCTCGCGTACAAGGTCACCACCGATCTTCTGTTCGCGCGACGATAGTTTCCATCCAGTGATGGCTTTCCGCAGTTGCCTCAACGACAAACGGCTCAATTCGTCGATCGTCTTACCGTGAAAACGCACGGCCGCTGCGTCGTCTCGCAAACGGCCGCCACTGCACACGGAGCATTCCACTTCATCAACGAACTGCTCCAAGCGTGCGCGGAAAGATGGCGACAGACGTGATGCCTCTTCCAACGCGGGATACAGCCCTTTGAATTGGAAGCGAAACAGCGGACGCACCGAACGGCGTTTGCGTTTGCCGCCGGGTGTCACGTCGAACCATTGATCGCCCGTGCCGTGCATTACCAGACGCCGCTCGCGTGCGTCCAGATGATCGAAGGGCTTGTCAATCGGTAGACCAGCGCTTTGCGACAAGGACTGGAGCATCAGTTGCGACACCTGATGCTCCAGGTTCGGCCACAAGGCAACCGCTCCTTCCGCCAGAGTCAGTTTCGGATCACGTAGTAGCGCTGATGGATTTGTGCCAACTTGGACGCCCAGACCTTCGCACGATTCACACCAGCCAAGCGGGCTGTTGAAAGAGAAGCTGTGCGGTGTCAGCGGTTCGAAACTTCGGCCGCACTTGTCGCATGCCAGGTGTTGGCTGTGGACGCGAACTTTCCATCGTGATTCGCGAACGCTGTCTCGCACGCGAGCCACGCGAATCACGCCTTTCCCCACTGCAAGCGCGTCTTCCACGCTTTCCGCGATGCGAGAGCGTGACTTAGCCTGGACCACCACCCGGTCAACTACAATTTCGACTGAATGGCGACGCCGGCGGTCGATGTCCGGCGGCTGGTCGATGGAATACGTGGCACCGTCCACCCGGATTCGCACGTAGCCGGCAGCACGAATCTCGTCCCACAACGTCTCGTACTGTTGGCCCACCTCGATTTCCACCGGCGCCATCAGGTACAGCCGTGTGTCTTCCGGTACGGCCATAATCTTGTCGACGACCTCGTCCACGGACTGGGTCCCGATCGGCACGTTGCAGTCAGGACAGTAAGGCTGGCCCGCACGCGCTAGAAGAATCCGGAGATAATCGTAGATCTCCGTAACCGTCCCGACGGTGGACCTTGGCGTATTGCCGAGGTTCTTCTGCTCGATGGCCACTGCCGGTGAGAGCCCGTCGATGTGGTCCAATTTCGGTTTTTGCATCTGGCCGACGAACTGGCGAGCGTAGGCGCTGAGGCTCTCCACATAGCGACGTTGGCCTTCCGCGTAGATCGTGTCCATCGCCAGCGAGCTCTTGCCGGAGCCGCTCGGGCCACAGAACACAGTCATCTTGTCGCGACGGATCTTGGCGTCGATGCCTTTCA
>CAZUAH010000525.1:0-9694 GCA_964617665.1 uncultured Pirellulaceae bacterium | reverse complement strand
TCCTTCAGCAAAGCGCGCGCCTCCCCCTCTACCGTTCTGGTGTACGCTCACGGTTGGCGAGAACAGCCTCATTTCATCGCCAGAGATCGCTCGTGAGCGACAAGCCGCGTCGACCTGAGTCTCTTTCGAAAATCGCAAAACGCGGTGGCGCTATCCGTACGCGCCGAGTTACAATAAGTCGGTTCCCACATGGCAGCTTTTCCGGTCCGAAGCTCACGACCGAGCCGATCGCGGCACCGCCCAGGTGCGGGCAATGGGCGAGATTGGTGCAGGCGTATTCGTGTTTGGGGTAGAAGGCAAAATTCATCGGCATCCGTTCCTTGCGATGCCGAATCTACCTCAAATTGATGAAACGCTGTTAGATCAATTTTCGCCGCCGGCCGGCCCATCTCAGAACGCCGCCACGCGCCACCAAGCTTCCGCCGCCGATCGGTCGCCGCCGAATCGTAAAAGCTAGTCAGGGAACTAAACTGTTACTTCCGGTCCTTTTCCGCCTTTTCCGCCCCGCTGCACTGTTTGGGCGACTACCTACATAGAATTGCCAAACTCCTCCTGCAACGATTCCAGATCATCCCCTTCACGAACACGCGAGATGATGCGACATACGTCGACGATGCTATCGGTGTAGAATTCAAATTCCTTCGTCGAATCACGATTCTCCGAAAAGAAACCGTATCGAAGCGAATCGTCATTCAACGACTCAACACAATACAACTCGCCCAATTCAGCGCCACTGGCGCTGATCTCGCAGTAGAGGACACCATCGTCAGCGTCTACGATAAGGCGAACACTGACGCCAGGAACCGTAGATAAAGCGGCAATGGAGCACTCTCGAAGCATACTTACGGATTTCGCCGAATCGACCCCAAAATCTGGGTGAAAATTGGGGTCCGTCCATGTTGTTGGATCTGTTTCGTTGAAGGCCATGAAACGTACTCGTAGTTCAAATATTCTTGCGAATACCCCAGAAGGTTCCGTCGAGATGGAAAAAATATGAAACGCCACCGTCTACATACTTGATGGCCTGTTGCCCTACGTGATCGACGATCTTTCCCCCACCTTGCGCAACGCGATCCGTGATGATTTTTTGAGCCTGTGCCAACTTTTCTGCGCGAGATCCCTCAATCACCGTCTTCTGGCCTGGAATTCGATCACGTAACCAAGCGTATTTGTTGGTAACTTTCTTCGCCCAATTCGACTTGAATTTCACACCGACCGTATCCAGGACGCTGTCAGCCTTTGTGAGGACGTTTGGCTTCAACGGCCCGTGTGGTACACTGTTTGGGGCTACAGAAACGGCCGGAAGAAATCCACCTCCTCTCCGGTGTCTACATCAAAGTATCGCCATTCACTCTCTGAGATTTCTTCAGGGCGACACAATCGTTGGGTCACGACCGACGTGACAAATCTGATTGTGACTTCGAAATCCGACGAAAGAACGAGCCGCAATTGCTCTTGCTGTTCAACAATGCGAAACTCCGCTCGTTCGATGACAACGCCTAGTGCCTTCACCTTCTTCCTCAACAGTTTGATCACGCGACCGTAGTCGAAATCCGCATTGCTTCTTGCGGTCACGAACTCGACCTCTCGAAACACGATGTGGCGGAAATCCCGGAGCTTCACGCCCTTCGGTCCATCAGTTTCGCTGCACGATTGAAGGGATGCAAAATGCTCGGAGACAACTTGTGCTGCGTAGTCGTAGACTAATCTTGCTTCGCGCCCACGGGGATCGTAGTCGAAGGAAAGGACAAGGCTTTCCTCAAGAGGACTATTCACCAGGTACGAACGAGATATCGCTGTTTCCATTACGTTCCTGAAAATGGAATGTGGGTCTTGATGTGAAAATCAGGGTCCATTCTGCTAACAATGTTTCCGAATTCGTCCAAGAAGTTGCCATCTGCGTCTTGGATTCTCCAGTAACCTGTTCGCTGGTGATGAAACCCGCCACTGGGATCTGGTCGCATGAACCGGATTCGTTCAACTCCATTCTCGTCGACTAGCTTCCAGCCATTTCCGGTAGCTGGAACTTTGTGCCAGTTTTTGGGTTTCGCCTTCAAGACTTGTTTGGGCGTACGCCCAAACATTCCCCCAGAGAAGAGTGTTCCCTTTGGGGCAACCGCCATACTGCCGCTGTTGTGAACCAGTATACCATCATTGGTGATCCGGTACACGTGATGTCCGTGGACCTCGATGTTGTACACATCCGACAACTCGTTCGCCGGCGCGATGCTTTGTACTCTGACCGGCCCAGACAGCGTGTCAAGTCGGTCTCCTTCTCGTAGAACGCCAAGATCGAACCATCTCTGCTCGTCCGCGTGCCAAATATGGTGTGCACTGGTGCCGACAATTGTTGTTCCGTTCTCCAGTTCCACCTCAACCAGGTCAGCAGCATCGCGCGTCACGAAACAACCGATGACCACACTCCCCGGCCCGTCTGCGATTTTGCAGCACGGACCAATCGACGTGACAATGGCTCGCCCGTCAACTTCAATGTCGCTCATGAAGAACGTGAATTCGCGACCAACCTCGAGTTTCAGATCCCTAATCCACTGGACCGGACGCAGTAGCTGCATCTCTACAATTGCACCGTCAGCGCGCCGTAATGTCACTCCCACCTGGCGCCAGGTTACCTGGTCAACTTCACCAAATTGGAAGTCGTAGTCCTCGGGACGTGGATTCTGATCAGGCACGCGGCAGCCGAGACAGACCTCCTCGATGGCCGTTGGATTTCGGTCTATCGCATTCTGGCCAACCGTCTCCAACAGAGAAGCGCGGTGGCGTTGTCCAGCGGGTGTCAGACATGGATGTCGGCAAAGGTGCACTGGAGTCCCGGGCACGAAACATCCGCCGTCAGCTGGCTGGCATCTCGGAGAAGGTCAGATCTCTAACCAAGCCATCACCGTACACGATGAACCCTGGAGCACCTCCGAAACATTCCCATTCTTCTGGCGGAATATCCTCGACACATTCAAAGGAGTATTCGAAGATCCAACCCTCATCCGTCTGCACTGGCTCCGCCAGAATCCACCTGTACCGAGAAGACGGCAACGGATTGTCAGAAAGATGCTGTTTCGCAACCTCAGTAGCTTTGTCGCGAGAGATCATTACTGGACATCCGCTGTTCGTCGGACATCGGTGGGACTGGCTGCATAACGGAACGGACTTCGCCTTTGTGGGGCTAGCCGGGCGTTGGTGTATCGGACGATTCGTTTTCCAAATATGAAATCCCGTCTTCCGTAATGAAATAGACCGGATTTGGCATTGACTCAACTTTCTCCGAACGAATCAGACCGCGTGCCACAAGGTCACCTAACGCATCTTTCAGTTTTCCCGACTTCGATAGCTCGTCTCCCCAGAGAGCACGGTCTAACTGATACCAAGTCCACTTACCGTCGTTCTTGTGAATCAATTGCAGTAATTGGGTCATCGCCTAGTTCCCCAGCTGTCGGATCGCGTCAGGATGGTACAAGTCTTCGAGCATCCCTGGGATTCCATAGTCTTCGAGCGTCGCCGTATGAGCGTTATTCCATAGACTATAGTCGTCGCCTGCTCCATGCGGGCGTCCTTGTCTTCGATATCGCACAAACTCACGTAGCTCGTGGGAATAGAAATTAAGGTCTGCCTGCGTTGGCTTGATTTTTCCCGCAGCAATGTCCCGTAGCCGTTGCACCATTACCTGATTTGGTGCGTCAGGGCCGAAACGCGCAAGATGTTGTTCGACTACGTCGATACCCTTGTTCGTTATCTTGATATTCTCGGTCGTCAGTTGACGAATTGCGCCTCCAGCCTCGGCTGGATTGAATTCGCGACCACTGACCGGCCCCCTTGCTCCCCCTGGCGCCGCATCCTCTATTTTATGCGCGATTCGTTGGCTCTTGGCAACCACTCGCACTTTGGAAGTTTGGCTCGCCTTTGCCGCCGGCAAAATGGTCATGGCTGCGTCGAACAGCACCGCGCCGCGGCCTGCGTTTCCAGAATTCCACTGATCCACCACGTCTTTCTTGATAGCGCCAAATGACTCAACAGGGTGCCGTACTGCGTAGTACAAGCCCTTGGCGGACTTAATCGGGTGACGTATCAGGGAATAAGTCCCCTTGATCATTCCCCATGGCCCCTTGATGAAATAGCCGTACAGGTACTCGCCGACCTCGACGGGGTAGTGTTTTGCTTGCTCCCAAGTTGCGTCACAGTGAACGGCCCAGTCATTGACGTCGTTGGCATTTCCTCCGCCGGCTACAACGATCTCGGCCCGCTTGGCGTACCAGTCTTGCTCCCACTGGGCCTTCTTGTCGGCGGACTGGTCCAAGGCAGACGATCGCATGTCGGCGATATTTGCATCCATTTGCGGCATATTGCCGGCAATTGTAGCGGCCAGCGTAACAGCTTCGCTGTACGCCGCATCTTGCTCCGCGATGGCCAAGTTTCGTTCGACCTGAATGGCCGCTTCGGTGGCGTTGATTTCGGCCTGGAAAGCGACGAGCTGTGCGGCCGCCGCATCCTTTGCCGCGTCCAACTCCGCATTGCCGGCTGCGATGTCGGCGGCCAGAGCATCGGCGGCTTCCGTGATCGCATCCGCGACACTCGCCGATACTTCCGCGATCGTGTCCGCCAGTGCGACGGCGTCCGCAGCTTTGTCGGCGGCGAAGTCAACTAGCAACTGGGCGATGTCGTTGGCGACCTGGGTCTTGGTAGCCGACACCAAGGCGTAGTCGTCGGCAACTTCCGCCATGACTTGGCCGACAATGGAGTCGGGAGTGGCCGGATAGGGATGGTCGGTGGTGATGGTGGAGTCGAACTCCACGGGCGTCGGCAGGTTGGGTGCGATCAGCGTGGCCGTTACTGCGTCGCCAGAGCGGATGTAGTGCGTTGTGTCACCTGCTTCGATATGACCGGCGATTGGTCCCCATGCAGCGACGCTCTGGATATGACCTCCGTCGGAATGGCCGGCAGTGTTTTCCGCCTTGATCGTTGCGTTGATGCTGCCGTAGCTGAAAACTCCATAATCCCATTCAGTATAAGCACCCGTATGTTGATCGTTGCCGATGTTCCGGCCCGCCTCGATCGTTCCGGTAATATCACCCCGCGCCCAAACGCCCGGCAAAGCGTAACCGTTAAATTCGCGCCGGCCTACGTCACGAGCGGCGTACAAATCGGCGTCGTAGTCGGCATACGTAATCACCGTTGCGTCACGACCTGCCGTATAGTTTCCTTCGACACCGCCGATCGCCCAGACATACACGTCTCGTCCGGCCGTTAGCCCCGCGTCGACACTGCCCTCGCTCAGGACATAACCATCGGAGGCGGCTGTGACATTGCCATTGAAGACGCCCAAGGCGATCCCGGCAGCAACATCCCCCGCCTCGATGTCGCCGAGCCAATCGCCGACGGTGTAGGCTTCCGCGTACATGCCGCCGCGCACGGCGCCCAATCCGTTGCCGTAGGCGGTCAAAAAAGCATTGCCATCCGTAGATTCGACGAAACCGTTGAAGTCGCCGTAGGCCCAGCCGAAGGCTCCGTCCGGGCCTCTGACGGTCATTGGACCAGCAGCATCGCCCCAGGTGACTACTCCGGCATATTCGCCTGCTTCGACGCTGCCGATGACGTCTTCGACGGCGTAAATCAGACCACTGCCTGAAGCGAACACACCGGCGTTCACATCGCCGAGCGAGACGATCAGGGCGTCGCGACCGGAGAAAACGTTGTTGTGGTATTCGTCAAACGCCCATACGTAGGCATCGCGGCCCGTTTCTACGCCGATAGCGGCCGAAGCCAACGAGATGACCACGCCGTCGCGGGCGGCTTGCAGGTTGCCCAGCAGGTTACCCGCCGACCAGGCGTAAGCGTCACGGCCTGCATTCATCGAGGCA
Source organism: uncultured Pirellulaceae bacterium (assembly GCA_964617665.1). GTDB lineage: Bacteria > Planctomycetota > Planctomycetia > Pirellulales > Pirellulaceae > JADHUC01. The sequence continues at coordinate 3,827 of CAZUAH010000525.1, read as the reverse complement.
GTTACCGTACCGAACGAAACAAGCGTCACGTCGTTCGGTGCGTTCATCGTGACGGTGCCGCCATCGCCAGCGGCCACGAAGGCGCTGTCGCCGGCGCTGACGGTGTTGTCGACCGTACCCCACGTGGCGACGAAAGCGTCCCCGGAAGCGGCCGTCACACTGCTGGAGACGGTGCCAAAGGCCAAGACTCCGGCGTGGCGTCCACCGGCCACCGGACCGCTGGCTGCATCGCCGGCAACGGCCAGGGCATCGCGCCCGGCGGTAACCGAGCCCAGTGAACTGTCCAGTGTGACGGAAATCGCGTCGCGACCTGCGTACACGTTGCCGGTGATACTTCCTAGCGCAAAGGCACCGGCAGATTGAGCGGCTGTGACCATCCCGGTTACTTGACCGCCGTGGGCGACGGCGCTGGCGTGACCGTCGATAGCCTCCACGTTGCCATCGACATTGCCCAGCGCGGCAGCCATAGCGTGCCGCTGGCCAGTCACGTCGCCGGACACCTTGCCTCCGGCGACGGCTGATGCATCGTCGACGTGCGAGGTGACATTGCCGGTCAAATCGGCGGTGCGCGCCTCGGCCCAAGCGTTGCGTTCGCCAGTCACATCCGCAGACAGGTTCGTGCCTGCGGACACGAACGCGTCCGCGCCCGTGGCGGTCACCCCAGTGGATATGTTGGCGTAGCTGGTGACATAGGCATCGCGGCCGGCGGAGATCCCGTCGTCGCCAGAGACAGGCCCAACGACCCAGATTCGCGCGTCGCGTCCGGCCGTGACCTGGCTGGTCAGTTCCGTGCGTGCCGTAACCGCGGCATTGCCTTGCGTCGCTGTGACTTTGCCGGTTACTCCGCCAGACAGGGCAGTGACTTGTGCATTCACGAAGGCCTGCACGTCGGCCGAAACGTTACCGGGCGGCGGAGGCGGGGGCGGCGGCGGTGGGTCCGGTGGATCGGGCGGAGGTGGAGGCGGCGGAGCCGGTCCGTCGCCCCAGACGTACGCCCACGCATTGCGGTATTGGGAGGTCACCTCTCCATCAATTCCCTCTTGCGCGGTGACGGCCACGCTGTGAAAGGCGGAAGCCGTGCCATCGAAACCGGTGCCAGTGTAGATGCTGATCTCGCCACCCGTAGCCGTGTAGGTACCGCTGATGTCCATAAGGGCGGAGGAGGTGATCGACTGCCCAGTGACCGTGGCGGTCACACCTGACTTGCCGAAAATGGATGCATCACCGCCGGTGGCCGCAATGGACACGCTATCTTCGCCGCCTCCGATTGCGCCATAGGCGGAGATCGAGGCGTCGTTGCCTGCGGTGAACGAGCCTTCCAGGTTGCCTAACGTCACCAGATCAATGTTTCGATTGATGGCAGCGACGTTGAGGTTGGCATTCGCCCCGGCGAAGATCTGCGCATCCACAGCCGCCTGCACGTCAACCTCGCTGATTCCGTCCAAAGCGGTAAGCACAACGCTGGCACCGTTAGATTGAAACTCGCTGCTATCCACATCGGTATCGCCCAAGATCAAGGCGTCATCGTTCGCCGTTACTTGAGTCTGCGAAATCGGTCCGTGGGCGGACATTTGGGCAGTATTGCCGGCGTTGACTGTAGTGTTGGCAATCGAGCCGCCCACCGCCAGCGTGGCGTGGCGGCCACCTTCGACATTCCCGGTGTAATCACCCAATGCCGAGACCACGGCATCCCGTGAGGTTGCCGTGACATCGGCATTGACGCCGCCTAATGCATCGGCTTTGGCATCACGAGCCCCCGTCACATCTCCAGTGATGTCCACATTGGCGTACACGACGGCATCTCGCGCACCGTTCGTCGTGCCCGCCACCGTGCCGCCGGCAGTGATGCGCACGTCTCGTCCGGCCGTGACGTTTTGGTTCACATTGTGTCGAGCAACGATCACAGCGTCGCCCCCAGCACCTACGAGGCCAGTGACGCTGCCCCACGTATTTGCGTGTGCGTCTTTGCCCGCAGTGATTTCCCCAGAAACGTTGCCGTAAGAGAAGGTGACACTCACGGGGCCGTTCTGGGCGGTGAGGCTCGCGGATACATCGCCCCAAGAGACAATGCCGATACCGATTTTGTCGTCGCCCGCCGTGACAGTTCCGGCCACGTCGCCATCGGAGAGGATCAGGACGCCGCCATCGGACGAACTGATCGAAGACCCTACGCTTCCGAGCACAGAAGCCGCAACTCCCCGCGTGCCTTGAACTTGGCCATTCATGTTTCCGAACACATCGAGTCCCACGACACCATCCGAAGCGGTGATGTTGCTGCCGTTGATCGTTCCCGCATTAAGATAGATGTCGCCAATACCCGACGTGACGTTTCCAGTGACTTCGTTGCGCACGTAGAGGCGAACCGAGTCGTTCGCCGTGACATCGGCCTTTAGGGAGTCATAAACCTCCGCCTGAACACCATCGGCTATGATGGAGCCTTCGATATCCCCTAGCGTGGCGGCAACAGCCTGCTGGTGAGCATTTATTTGTGCGTCAATCCCTCGAACCGCATTCGCAACCACATCGCCATGCTGACTGATGACTTGCCCCTTGAACGTTCCCAGCGTTCCGGCGGCCACTGCCTGCGAGGCATCCACAGCTTGTGTGTGGACGTTTCCGCGAGATCCAAGTGACACCACTCCATTCGTACTGTTGATGGTCGAGGAGGTGATAGAGTCGTGCGCGGCTACGTGGACGCCAGCCGGGCCGGATATTTCTTGGCTCGTTATGGCGGACCAAGAATCGAGCACGACGACGCCATGATCGCTTGCTGCATTGGAGCTCATGTCGCCGTAGGAACTGGCGAATATGTGTCCGTGCGCCGTGAGGTCCCCCTTCATTTCTCGTCCAGCGTGAAGCGTCATCGCACCGAGTCCGGACGAGACGTCTTTCTCGATATTGCCGCGCGCCCCAACCAAGTACAATCGCTCGCCGGCGTCAACTGCTTCCCTGATATCCTGGTCTGCGGACACCCCGCCGATGTGACGTCCAGCGGTGACCATACTATGAACCGTACCAGCAGCGCCGACCGGCGGCTCTAGCGCTTGTGGCGGACCTGGAATGCTGGCGGGATCGGCATCTGGGTCATCGAGCCACATTGCAAGGAGCGCTTGGTAGACTGCCTGGACGCCTTGTTCAAACAGGGCGTATCCGGAATCGTCCACGTGGGCATCAGCCTTCACAAAGTATATGTTTCTGCCCGCTTTGACGTGTTTGTGGATATCGCCTTGGGTGTCGGCGCCGGCTAGGACTCTGCCGATGTTGCCGACGCCGCTGTCGGCTTCGCCGGCGGTGATCGCTCCGCGGATGTCGGTGCTGGCCGTGACGTTGCCGATCGTGTGGTAGGCGTGGAGGAAGCCGGAGATTTCCGCGTCGTCGGATGTGACGCTGAGGATTGTCTGAGCGGTAACGTCGGCTTCCATCGCTTGCTCGGACCATACCGGGCCGATATCGGTTTCCGCTCGTAGCACTCCGGACAGCACGCCGTCGTGCGCCGTGACGGCTTCGATGAACTTGCGATTCGAGTGGATCGCAGTGTCGTCGATGACGTCTGCCTGGACAGTGCCAATTCCGAACCATGCGCGAACCTGGGAATCGGCTAGCCGGTTGGTTGCGTGGATGTCCCCCATGTAGCCGCCCGCGGCCGTGATCGCTGCCGTGTCGACCTGGTCGACCACAAGGATCTCGCCGAGGTTCTTGCCCGCACGGATCGAGGCATCTTGGATCTTGCCGGGCGCGAGCCCGGTGGTGTCCACTTCGCCATCATGCTCGCCATAGGAAGCGCGTAATTTCTATTTCCCGAGAACAAGGAATGGATTATACCTCTG
>CAZUAH010000524.1:0-9725 GCA_964617665.1 uncultured Pirellulaceae bacterium | reverse complement strand
GGTAGATCGAGTTACCCGTAAACGCCGCCACGACGATCGTGTCCTTGTCGATTGGGTCTTTCCGAATTAAGCCTGTGTAAAATGCACTGTCACCATGCGCGACACGATAAGGCGTGTCTCGCGTCGAATCCCAATCTTCTACGCGAAACGGTGCCGTCCATCCTTGTTCGACGACCTTCGTCTTCGCGATCTCGCGCCACTGCCCATCCTGCTTGATCTCCAAACGAACCGTTCGATCATCCTCTTGATCCAGCGGATAGAACTGCGCGGTCAGTTTCAGGATGTTGCTGTGGACAGTGTAAAGGGCGAAACAGATGACCTTGTCCTTGGTTACTTCGGGAATCGTCAGATCTGCTCCACGGCTCGGGCGACGCTTGGCTTTTGGCTGCCCGCCGAGCAATGTCGCAGAAGGAATAGCTACGGTCGCGGCAAGCAGAATGGCGAAGCTTGGTTTCAGGATTCTCATGGTCATGGCTCCAAAGTTTCTGTTGCTTGATCCAGTTGCTCATTGAAGTCAGTATTAGAATACACGATACTGACATGCGAAAGTGGACGAGTTTCCTTTGCCGCAACCGTCAAATGGAGAATTGCATCATGAAACGAACACTGAGCCTGACCGCTGGACTGTTGCTGATCAATGTATCCCTTCTGGCCGCCGAGCCGAAAGTCGTATTCGAGGATTGCTTTTGCGAGAAGTTGGGTGATGGCTGGAGTTGGCTGCGAGAAAATGCGGACACATGGCGGATCAAGGACGGCGCATTGGAGATTTGTGTCGAACCTGGCGTCGCCCCAACGGTGAAGAATGCCCTGGTACGCGAAGCTCCGGATCGAAGCAAAGGCAAATTCGCAATCGAGGTGACCGTCACAAACACGGTCAGACCCACGCGACAGTACGAGCAAGCCGGCATCACCTGGTACAACAACGGCAAGCCGGTATTCAAGCTGGTCAAGGAGTTGATCGACGGCGATTTGTTCATCATCCCCGGACGCAAGCCCATGGCCGCCAAGTCGGTCCAGCTTCGGTTGATCGTCACCGCCGATAGCTGGACGGCGCAATACCGCCCAGAAGCGAAGGGCGAGTTTCAGGAAGCCGCGAAAGGTCGTCTACCCGCTCCGGGCAAAGACCAGGTCAGCATCCAATGTTACAATGGTCCGCCAGACGCCAAACACTGGATTCGCTTCGACGATTTCCGGATCCTGCAGCTAGCCGACTAGAACGCCGAAGCTCGGAGTGGCGGGTTCACGAGACCTTCCGTTTTGCCTTGCGCGATGTACGAATCTGCGAGGTGAATACAGATCACGCCCGAAAAGCCGTGTAACACCATACTCGCCCAAATTCGGGTCTTCCGTCGAACCTAGACATGGGTGCCAAGAAGCACCAATTGGCGAGCTGCAAAGCCGCCTTTGGCGTGCATCCCCCCTTGAGGCTTTCGGGGGTGACGGAATGCACGAATCGCGAGTTGTGTGCCAGCGTCGGTCGATTTCACCGGCGCACGTAGCTGCATCTTGCCAAGTACAGAGGTAGGCCTCACCTCTGCACTCTGCGCCAAACAAGCAACAGCACGAGGCGTGTCGTCAGACATCTGTACTTCTTGGGCGGTCAAGAAACTCAGAGGTGTGCGCCCCCAAACGCGTTTGGGCTGGGCGGACGCGCCCCGGGTCTGTCAGTCCCGAGTAGGCAGGAGAAGCGTCTGGAATGGCGCAGATGAAAGCCGACTATGGCAGCTGCGCCGGAGCAAAACGCCCGCAATTCAAACGCTCGTGTCGTGCGGTCAATTCGATGACACTGAATCGGCCGTGCTTGTTTCTTCCGCGCTGATGTCGATGTGACCCACGTCAGTTGGCGAAGTGCGGTTCGAGACAAAGGTGGGGGCGACCTCCGCGCTTTCGAGAGAATCGCTTCGATACCGAGGTCGATGCCACCGCCGCGCGCAACGGCGTTAGCCAAACTGCATTCAGCGTGTTGGAACCACGCTCGCAAGGAATCGCTGCGCAGCGGAGACACGGTGCCCTTCGCTAACCCAGTACCTGCCATCCTAAGCTCGGGCCGGTATCAGAATCCTCCAAGACACTATAGCAATCGTCTCTTTCTCGTGCGCGCATCGCGTTGAAACCGGGTTTCGCGTTGTTTGCCTCTTCCCCGAAGTGTTAGAATTGTCTTCAGTGGCAGTGAAACCCGTCGAGGAATATGACGCCATGACCCCCTTCTTCCACTTGAGCTTGAATCACAACCCGCCTGGGTGCCGGAACGCGGATGTCCCTCACGCCCACGACCACCACGAATTGCTCTACTGCACGTCGGGGGAAGGCGGTCTGGTTGCCGACCATCGCGAGTTCCCGTTCAAGGCAGGCGACCTGTTCTTTCTCCCAAAGGGAACTCGGCACTGTGCCGTCTTTCTGCCGGGCCGGAAGTTTGATTGTTTCGTGCTGGATTTTCAGGGCGAATGGTTCACTCCGGCTCTTTCCGGGGACAAGGAGATTCTGGAAATTGTCGACAAGATGGGTCGATTCCAGGGGAAGGTGCCGCTCTCTACAGATGCCGGAAACGCCGTCGAGCAAATCCTCGACGGGTTGATTTGCGAATTTCAGCGGAAAGGCACGGCCTACCATGCCGTCATGAAGATGTCGACGATGCGACTATTCATCACCATCGGTTGTGACGAAGAGTTTCGTTCCGTCGGGCGGGCTGTATGCGGTCCGGTTTCCAATGATGACTTGATCCAAGAGGTCATTGCCTACCTAGATGCGTTCTACATGCACGCGGTATCTGTCGATTCTATTCTCGAATTCTGCCCGATCAGCCGAAGCTACCTTCACGCCGCTTTCAAGAAGGCAACCGGCAAAACGTTGGTGCAGTACCTTAGGGATGTTCGCCTGGAAAAGACCAAGGAACTCCTGCTGGACACCGAGACGCCGATCGCCGAAATCGCCCGCAGCGTCGGCTTTAGCACGTCGAGTTACTTCGGCCAAACGTTTCGTTCTGCGACGGGCATGTCACCGGGAGAGTATCGCAGTCGGAATCGGCGAGACTGAGGACAATTGTGATATTGATTTGTAGGATTGTGATATTGCCCTGAGTGTAGAATGATTACTGGTGACAGCGCCTGCCAAATTGCCAGCCCGACAGCAAAGAGCCGCCAAGGCCCTTTTTCCCGCCTAACCTAACGGAGTCCGGTTCATGACTCGCAAAGAGCTGTCTGGAGTGATGTTCATCCTGTCCGTCATCTTGGTCGCTAGAGGGCCCGTCGCGGACGCAGCCGACAGGACGGAAGCGACCGAGAGTCCGCCGAACATCCTAGGGTGCCGCGCGAGGTCTCAAGACGCGCGTAGTTGGAGCGACTGGCGCGGACCGGAGCGGATGGCTCATTCACCAGACGTCCCTCAGGACATTGAGGAGTTGATCTTGCTCTGGAAACGGGCGCTGACCGGGTCCGGGCTGGCAGGTTTGGCCGTGGCCGACAAGCGGGTGGTGTTGGCGGACAAGACGCCGGATACCAGGCATGACGCATTCCGATGCCTGGACGCGGAGACCGGCAAGGAGCTATGGTGTCTGACCTACCCGGCACCGAAGAAGATGGATTACGACAACGCACCCCGCGCCACGCCAGTGCTCCACAACGGCTTTGCCTATCTCCTCGGCGCGTTCGGTGATCTCCACTGTGTGGGGCTCGACACGGGCAAGATGATCTGGAAGCGGAATTTCACGAAGGACTTCGGCAGCAAGGTGCCCAATTGGGGCTTCACTTCCTCGCCGCTCGTTGTGGATGACAAGCTGATCATCAATCCAGGGGCGCCCGAGGCGTCACTGGCCGCGTTGGATCTGCGTACCGGCAAGGTCATCTGGACCACGGCCGGTGAGCCGCCCGCCTACGCCGGCTTGATCCTGGGCACGTTCGGCGGGCGCCGCCAGATCGTTGGCTACGACAAGAAGACGGTCGGCGGCTGGGACCCCAAGACCGGCGAGCGTCTGTGGACACTCACCCCAAAAGAGGAGAATGACTACAACGTCCCCACCCCGGTCAACGTCGAAGGAAAGCTCTTACTGGCAAGCGAGATGAACGGGACCCGCCTTTACGGGTTTGACTCGCAGGGCCGAATCATCGCCGAGCCGCTGGTCGAGAACGAAGACTTCTCGCCCGACATGTCCTCCCCCGTTGTGGTGGACGACCTGGTGTTTGGGTGCGGCTGGTGCCTGATGTGCCTCGACCTGAACGACGGGCTCAAGACGGCCTGGGAATCGGAGGACGAGCACTATGGAGAATATTGCACGTTCATCGTCGGCAACGGGCGGGTGCTGACCACCAGCATCGACGGGTGGCTGCACCTGTTGGACGTAACTGCCACGGAGCACGTTTGCGTCTCCCGCATCGACATGTTTCCCGGCATGCCGCAGAAGCCGCGGAGGACATGGTCCCATCCCGCGCTGGTCGGGGACCGGTATTACGTGCGCAACCAGGCGGCCGCTTACTGCTTTCGAATCCGCTCGGCTTCCGGGTCGAAGAAAAGCTCCACAACACAAGGGACAACACAATGAAATCTCCTACCGGCAAGATCCTGGTACTCGTTGTTGTCGCCATCAGCGCATCAGCGGTATACGGGCATATCTGCCACAGCATTTTCAGAACTCCGGGGCTCCTGGCGGTCCGGCCTGAAAAGGACGTGACCACACTGCGCACATCGGACGAGTTCAAGGTTTATGCCCAGAACAACTACATTTCCCCGCTGCACAAGATCGTGTTGACTGCCAAATCGAGTGACACGAATGTCCTGGTGAATATCACGCCGGCCGCGATTGACCAATTACGACCCGGGGAACGCGCGGATTTCACCGTGCATATTGCGACGAAGGACATGCGCGCGCGCGACGTTGACGTGGATTTCGCTATCGATGCCAAGGAGCTCAGAATGCGGCCGGTGCAGCAGCCGACGGACGAGGAGCTGAAAAAGGTGCTGAAGAGCACCTACCTGTGCGGCAAGGTCTACGCCGCAGAGCTCCTGGCCACGCGTGGTGATGAGGAAGGGGTTGAGTTTCTCAAGCAAGTCATTCGTAGAGACCCAAAGCTCACACACAGGCGGTCTGTTCCGCACCACAATGCTGGCCGCGCCGCCTGTCTCGTTGGCCGTATGGGCCACAAGGAGATGGCCCCTTACCTGCGCGAGCGGTACAAGGTGGAAGAGAGTCCCTGGATACGCGGCCATATCCTTATCGGCTTGGCTCAGCTGGGGTTCGAGGAGGACCAGAAGACCTTCGTTGCGGCCGTCGATAATCCGGACAACTTCGTCCGCGCCTGTGCCCTGCTTGCGCTGGCTATGCGTGACGATCCGGAGGCGCCCAAGAGGCTGAAGGCCAGTCTGAACGCTCCCGAGCTGCCCATGCAGATCATCGCCGCTTGGGGCCAGGGGATTGACGGGAACCCGGAAGCGATCAAGAAGCTGGAGTCGATAGTGGATAAGGCCGGGGGAGACATGAACAGCACCAGGGGCATGGGGAACACGACGCCTGACCTGCCTGGCGACAGTCAAACAACTGGTGGCGGATGGGGGAACTACATTCCGCGGGCCATGGCCGGTGAAGCACTCCTGTATCTTGCGGGAAGGAACTTATGAAACGAGTGGCATACTTGCTGTTAGGGCTGTTCTGCGCAACGCAGTCCGCTACGGCGCAAGACGCCGCGGAGGTATTCACGCTGCTCGATGGGCTCTACGTCATCGCCGAACCGGCGCCGGTTCTCAGTGCAGGCAATGTGTATCGCGTGACGGTGTATCAGTCTTATCCGACGCCTCTGTACCGTTTCCGTATTGACGGTGTGTGCGAGGGACTATCAGTTCGCGTTGAGCCGCCGGAAGTCCCGAAGCTGATGATCGGCGAGTACCGTGAGTTCAACATTCATGTTGCACCATTGCCGGGCGCCGAGCTGGCGGGCGATCGCATCACGGTGCTGCTTTCCTTTGACGCCGATGAATTGGACTCAGATGCGACATGGCCCCTGGTCATACCCTTGACGGCTGCCGCGGAGAAAGAGCTGCGTGAGGCGGACGCAAAGACAGTCGGAACCGTCAAGGTTCGAGTGCGCTGGTGGGCAGGCTGGGAACACTGGGTCTATGTGCTTGGCTCGATCGGTGTCATCGCTGCGGTCGCCTGGCGACACTGGCGTGCCCGGAAGCCGCGCAAGGACGCCGCTCAGTAGAGGGAACACCAACGGTGACGCAAACACTCGTTACGGACTTCTCGACAGGACTGCTACTGGGGCTTTCCAGCGGGGTGTACTGTCTTGGCAGTTGTGCCATGGTCATGGCCCCACGCCTGGCTTCAGGCCCTGAGGATGGCGGTATCCGCGGTGGGCTACAGAGCGTCATCGAATTCTCTTCAGGGCGCCTGGTCGCCTACATCCTGGCGGGTGTGGCGCTGTCCTATGCGGGCCCTGCACTGCTCACGAGCCGCGGCGCGCAGATGGTTGGGGGCGTTGCCATCCTAATCCTGGCGGGCCTGATGCTTGCACACGGGGTCTCACGCAGTTTCCCTGCTGTCCCCTGCTGCAACAAGCTGAGCGGCATGGTCTGGCTGCGGCGTTATCCGTTCCTGACCGGCATGTTTTCGGCGGCCAAGCTCTGCCCACCACTGCTGCTTTGCCTAACCCAGATCACGATCGCCGGCGCGGTCCTGGAAGCAATCGTATCGACGACGGGCTTTTTCCTTGGGACATTGGTCGTCACTTTGCCACTGGCGTTGGCGGGCTCTGCTGCCAGGCGCCCGGGCGTTCGCGCTACCGCCGCGGTGGCGTCACTGTTCTGCGGCCTGTGGTTCGCCTCCGTCGGCAGCGCAAAGATCATCAGCGCTGTGAGCCTGGGAGGAATGCCATGAAGCCCAAGCGAATTTCACTCTGGCGTCGAATCGTCCAGACACTTTGTTTCGTGGTCGTTCTTTATGGAGCCTTCTTCTATAGCGAACCCATCAGGACCCCCTTTCCCGAGATTGAATCGCGGACACCTCGAACGAATAACTATTCGCGAGATCGTGCCCTGTGGGTGTCGGGCAAGGATACGGTCCTGGAGTTGTATCCGCCCACACTTGTTTGCCGCTTCGTCGCCAAGGGCGGACTCTTCAAGGCATGCGCCCTGCACATGTTCAGCGAGAATTTCACTTGGCAGAGCAGTTTCACGGAAATACTCCCGCACCTCTTTCTGTTCCTGCTCTTGTCGTTCCTGTTCGCCCGCTACTGGTGCGGCTGGATCTGCCCGCTGGGCGCGATCACCGATTTCCTGAATGGTGTGCGAAAGGTTCTGCGGATACCCGGCTGGGAGGTGGGGGCGAAGGTCGACACCTTCTTTCGCGGGATGCGCCATTTTCTGCTCTGGGCAACGCTGGCTATTTCCGTCTTGATCGCGTTGCCGTTGTTTGGCCTCAAAGGCGTTAACGATAGCCTCTTTCTCGTCTACTGCCAGGTGTGCCCGGCACGAATCATCTATCCCTCACTGGGCGGTACTGCTCCCTGTCTGGTCGATACCACGAACCCCGTGACGATATTCCTCACGGTTATCAGCATCGCGTTTCTAATCATGTTCCTGCTTGGCTTCTTCGTACCGCGTCTGTGGTGCCGGGTCTGTGCCATTGGGGCCATGGTCTCTTACTTCAACCGCGGCGGCGCTGCCTGGCTCAAGAAGGATGCCGGCAAATGCACATCCTGCGGCACCTGTCGCCGATGCTGCCCCATGGACATCGAGATGGTCTACCTTGAGCGTGAACGGGAGAACGTCACCGACCCGGCGTGTGTCTATTGCCTCCGTTGCGTTGAAGAATGCCCGGAGAAGAAATGCCTCGAAGCGAAGCTCCTCGGAAAAACGGTGGCAATGTCATGATGGATAACGCGGAACTGGATAAATCTCTATCATGCTTCCGCGAGTTAGTCACCACCCGTCACGGGGAGCGGGAACTGCTCGACTTCGAAGGACTGGTGGTGGGCACATTCTGCAACTTCGTTCCAGACGAGCTGGTCTGGGCTGTCGGCGGGCGGAGCATACGCCTGTGCGGCGGTAGGCCGCAATGGGAAGAGGAGGGCGAGAACCTCTTGTCACGTCACGTCTGCTCGGTGGCCAAAGCCGCGGCGGGACTGCCGAAGATGGATACTGAACTCTGGCAGCGCCTGGACTTGCTGATTGTGCCGGCCGCCTGCGACGCGAAGAAGAAGCTGGCCGAGGCCTTTGGCCAGAAGAAATCCGTCCATGTCATGGATGTACCGGCTGCGAAGAACGATTCTGCCCAGGCTTATTGGTTAGGAGAGATCCAGCGACTGGCCGAGCGGATTGAGCAGGCCGCGGGACAGAAGATCACTCGCATCGCCCTGGATAAGGCGATGAAGCTCTCCATGAAGCGCGAATCGCTCTTTCGGGAGCTGCTGGAACTACGGTACGGCCAGAAGAAAAACGGCGCACTGATGACTGGCGAACAGTTCCAGTTTGTCACCGGTGCCTCGTTCGCCGATGAACCGTCGCGCTACACAGACCGACTTCAGACGCTGCTCGGAGCACTTAAGGACGCGGACTCCGCCGGCTATTGTGCGGCTGGGCCCGACGCACCTCGTGTGATGTTGGCGGGAGCGCCTTTGATCTACCCCAACTTCAAGCTGCTGAAAATCATCCAGAAGGCCGGCGCCGTGGTCGTAGCGGACTCGTCATGTGCCGCGACGCAGTGCTTCTATCAACACTTGGCGCCCCGCGACTGGTCGCTGCGCGAGATGGTTAAGGCTTTGGCCGAGAAGAAGCTCTTGCCGTGTATGTGCCCATGCTTCGGCTCATTCCAGGACCGCATGCTGCGGCTGCGGGAATTGCTTCGCATCTCAACGGCGGACGGCATCATTTTCCACCAGCTTCGCACATGCGCCCTGTTCGCCGCTGAAAGCGAATTCCTCCGTCGCGAAGTCGAACCAGAGGCTCTCCCATTGCTGGTGGTCAACACCGATTACGCTTCCAGCGATACAGAGTACTTGCGCACTCGGGTTGAGGCGTTCCTGGAGATACTGAAACAGGAGAACACTCGAAGTTAAGCGTCAAAGTAGAACTGAACGCTTCTCCTGAAGCGTTGGAGAGGGGAGATTGTGAAGCGACAGAGAACCATTGGATCCAACAAATGACTTGTGCAGGAATAGACGCGGGTTCCAGGGCCATCAAGATTGTCCTGGTTGACGGCGAAAGCCAGGACGTCCTGTCTTTCGGTGCGGTTGACCAGGGCCTGGGACAGGACGGGCTTGTGTCAGGACTCCTTGACCATCTCCTGGACCAGGCCGGCGTCAGCCCAAGGGATATTGGCAAAACCATCGCCACAGGTTACGGGCGAGAGGCCCTGGAGATCGCGGACAAGACCATCACGGAAATATCATGTCATGCTCGGGGCGTCTTTCACCAGGCACCGGGAACAATGACGGTGATCGATATTGGCGGACAGGACAGCAAGCTTATCAGGCTGGAGGAGAATGGACGCGTTCGTGATTTTGTCATGAACGACCGGTGCGCCGCGGGCACGGGCCGCTTTCTCGAAGTTGTTGCGAAACGATTTGACGTCGCTCTCTCAGATCTTGGCGAGATGGCCAGGCAGGCGGTGAAACCGGCCCACATAAGCAGCATGTGCGTGGTCTTTGCGGAAACCGAAATCATCGGACTCCTGGCATCCGGAGAAACTCCTCCGGCGGCGCACTCTGCGAGCGCGTGGCCATGAAGTAGCGGCTCGGATT
>CAZUAH010000523.1:0-9732 GCA_964617665.1 uncultured Pirellulaceae bacterium | reverse complement strand
GTGAGTACGCTCCGGAGTCCGTAGCGGATCGTCTATCGATCAATGTCAGATTGGGTGGCCGGGGCTGGACTGAGCGTCAGCGAGGGAAGCCCCGGGGTTTCGGGCTTGCGCCCTCCAACCCTGGCCACCCTGGCCTCAATCTAGCTGAGAAATATTGATAGTCGCACGAGTAGTTGCCCTAAATCCGTGGGGGACAAATAATGCGTGGTATTCCCCACGAATTCTGGGCGTTCATGAATTGCGATGCTGCGAAAAGTATGGCTTGTGGCTACATGCAGAATGCCGGATGTTTCGCTGGGCGCCGAATATCAGCCCAATTCCACTACAGATGGAGACTCCACCGATGCGACACCACAAACCCACAATCGTGCGTTGCGCCATTCTGCCCGTCTTGTTCTTTGTGACGGGAGCCAACGCCGGTGAGCCCATTTTGACGCTTAACGAGAAAGACGATGGCTATCGTGGCATTTGGTATATGAACCAGCCTTCGGGCGACGAGTACGTGTACAAATACAGCGGCGGCCTGGGCACCTACTGTGCCAAGCATCGGCCGTTTGCCGTGTACTGTGCGGAAGTGGATAAGACCTTCTTTTGCTACGGAGGAACAAGCAAAGACAGTAATCGCCAACTGCTGCACATGGTCTCCTATTTCGATCACAGGACGAAAAGCGTGCCCCGGCCCACCATCCTGCTGGACAAACAAACCAGCGATGCACACGACAATCCCGTGATTTCGGTGGACGATCAGGGATTCATCTGGATCTTCTCCACATCCCACGGCACATCGCGGCCGTCCTTCATTCATCGGAGCAAGCAGCCGTACTCGATCGACCAGTTCGAGCGTGTGCCTGCCACGCGGCAAGAGGGCGACCGCCGTGTGCCAATCACCAATTTCTCGTACATGCAGCCGTGGTACTCGACCGGTCAGGGCTTCATCTGCTTTCTAACACGATACGGGTATCCCGCGAAACGCACACTGTTGTTCATGACCAGCCAGAACGGAGTCGAGTGGAGCAAGTGGCAGCGGTTGGCCGCGATCGACGAAGGCCACTACCAGATCAGTGCCGTTGGCCGCGGACGTGCCGGTTCGGCGTTCAACTTCCATCCCCAAGGCAAAGGACTGAACTGGCGCACGAATCTGTATTACGTCGAAACTCGCGACCTGGGCAAGACCTGGCAGACCGTTGACGGCAAACCGGTCGAGTTGCCACTCACAGAAGCCCAGAACGACACACTGGTACACGATTACCACAGCAAGCCGTTGAACGTCTACCTGAAGGACATCCGTTACGGCGAGCAGGACCGGCCGGTGATCCTGTACATTACCAGCAAAGGCTACCAGTCGGGCCCGAAAAACGATCCGCGTACATGGACCACGGCCCAGTGGACCGGCGACAGTTGGACCATCCGCCCGGCGTTCACGTCAGACAACAACTACGACATGGGTTCGATATGGATCGAGCCGGACGGCACATGGCGCATTGTCGCTCCGACCGAAGCCGGTCCCCAGCCGTACAATCCTGGCGGCGAAGTGGCCATGTGGATCAGCACCGACCGTGGCAAGACGTGGAAAAAGCAGAAGCAACTGACCATCGGCAGCGAAAGGAATCACACCTACGTTCGCCGGCCCGTGAACGCCCATCCAGATTTCTTCGCCCTGTGGGCCGATGGCCACGGCCGCCAACCGTCGCTGTCACAATTGTACTTCTGCGACCGCGAGGGCAACGTACGTCTCCTGCCACGCGAAATGGATTCGGAGACCGCCGTGCCGGAGATCGTTGCTAGTCGATGCGTCACAATCAGCAGCAGTTGCGCTGCTGCACGAAAGGGACGAGTCGATTCTGAAGAAGACTCCCGCCTCTTTTCTTCGTGCCTTGTCGACGTCGATGACGTCACGGGAATCCGTGATGCACTCGTTGAGGAGTTTGGCCTGTGAAATTGTTCTTATTGGAGGATCCTGACCTTCTGACACAGTTCGCCCGATTCTCCCATCTCGGTACTTGGTCAAAGGGCAAGCTATGTGAGGGATGCGGACAGTCAACTTCCCGATTGAAGGAACCACTTCAGATTGCCTGGGAGCCTGACTCAGGTGTCATTGCGGATTTTTCTTGGTGCGCATACGCAGCCGTCGTCACGAGACGTGTAGCAGATTCTCTCTCGGAATTGGACTTTGAGTTCGATCTGGGCGCAGTCCAAGTGGTCGAACCTAGACGAAAAGGGCGGAAGAAACGAGTTCCGTATCCGTATAAGGGCCCTGAACTCAAATGGTTGCTGCCCTCTTCTCGCATCTCTCTCGACCCAAGCGGGAGCGGCATCGAACTGCTCATCGACTGCAAGGTATGTAGACAGCCGAAGTATACGTTCAAGAGAGATGGCATTGTGGTCAACCGTGATTGCTGGGACGGTCAGAAGGTCTTTTGCATGCAGCAATATCCGCGTTCGCAGGCCATGTTTGTTTCGGAAGAAGGCATGCGACTATTGCAGGAGCGTGGTTTCAGCAATATCGAGCTGACTCTGGCAGGCGAAATAGCCTAGGCAAAAGAGTCACAGAAGAAATGGGGCAGGAGTCGTCTCCCGAAAACGACTCCTCATGCCCTTGGCGTATGGCGGGCCGGCTATCGTACAGACGTCATGTAAGCGACCCAGCACACGAAGGCTATGACGGCCAGAATGCCCAAGCCGCCGCCCCCTTTCTCGCAGTCATCTCCCCTTGCCGTTTGGAGCATTGAGGCGGCGCCGCTCGAGTCCTTTTGCTTGTTCTTTCGAACCAGCCACGCCATACTCGATGATGTGTAGAGGCGGTTTCAAAACCGGGAGGGCGAGGCTCCCGCCGAGCCGAAGCCACGGGAAAACACGGCTCAGCAGGAGCTTCGCCCTCCCGAAATTCACTTTTGAAATGGCTTCTAGTGAATCGTGATTGCACGGCGTGTGCGGGAGCTTGAATGCATACGCCGGACAACGGTAGCTTCAACACCTTTCGAAAGGAGAACAGCGATGAAACCGTCAAGAACGAGTGTCCTTGTGGTCGGCGCGGTTACCGCGATCGTGTTGACTCTCTGTGCAGCCGTCAACCTGCCTGGACAGGGTGGCGGGTCACGGGCCGGCGTCTACCCGACCCAGGCCGGCGTGCCCACTCCTACTTCCACTGCCCCGGAACACAAGTCGATCAAGAGCTACATCACCATTGTCGGCAAGGCAGAGATTCGCGTGAAGCCTTCGGCGATCCGTGTGATCATGGCCGTGACCAGTCAAGGTGCGACGGCCGAGGAATGCATGAAGGCGAACGGCGAGAAGGAAACTGCCTTCACTCAGGCCCTGGCCAAGCTGGGCATCCCGGAAGACAAGATCTTCATGGACTTCATTTCCATGTTGCCTGTCTACGACTGGCAGGTCGAAGAACGCCAAGGAACCAGATGTTTTGTGGAAGACGTCTCCGGCTACATGGTCCAGACGAATGCCCACGTCGAGGTGAGCAACGAAGCGCAGGCTCGCGACGCTGTGCGCGCAGCCTTTCAGTTGGGTATCACCGACATCATATCCTTCGACTACTGGTGCGATTCGCTGGACGCCCACAAAATCGAAGCCCAGAAGAAGGCGCTGGCCGAGGCGCAACGCAAGGCGGACCTTCTGTTAACGGCACACTTCCAAAATGTGCCGGCGCCGCTGAACCTGGATGAGCACACGGAGGTGGTATATCCCAAATCCCTATACGAGTCTTTCACAAACGACTACACGCAATCGCTGCGCAGGAACTACCACCGACAATCGCTGCCCGAGGTCCACGCCATCCGGCCCAAGAACACCCATTATCGTGGATTCTTCGCCGAAACCGACGCTCAAGATCCCCGCCTGCCCATGCAGCCGGAGATATCCGTAGTCTCGACCATCTCCTGCTACTACGCGACTCCCACGCAAGGCAACCAAGCGGCCGCGGAAAAGCGAGTGAAGTAGACGAAGAGACGTGGCTAATGCACAGACGTCATATACGCGACCCAGCCCACGAAGGCTATGACGGCCAGAATGCCCAAGCCTCCGATGCCGTTGATGACCAGCGCCAGCCGGAGTTTGCGTTTGCGGAGATCTGCTTGAGGCTTGCGAGCATCGAACTCGTGTCCGCACTGGTTGCAGACGCGAGCCGAAACGAACATGGCTCCGATCGTGCCCAGGTACCACGGCCAAGGGCCGGAGCGGATCGACTGACTGTTGCATTTGGGGCATGCGATGCCGTAGGAGATGGGCGCTGGTGCAACGGGCTGAGTTGCAGTCGCGACCTGGGGAATCGTCACTGACTGGCCGCACTGGCGGCAGGGCCCGGTCTGCCCGGCGTATCGCTCGGCGATCTGCAACTGCAGGCCGCAATGTGGGCATCGAAATGGAATTGGCATGCTGTTCCTCCCCTCTCAACGCGGCTACGTCGATTTCTCATTGCGTTCCGGAAATTCTGCAACGCGGACACTAGACACTGCCCCGCAATCGTCAAATCAGGGTCTGTGAGCGGCAAGGCGCTAGCCGCCGGTCCTACTGCGGCAGTGTTTCCACTCGATTCACCCGCGGCTAGCGCCTCGCGGCTCACGATTGCGGGCTAGTGTTTCAGGATGTCTGGGACTGCTCGCGCTTAGGTATTCTAATCAGAACAATCGGGGTCCGAAATCTGCAGCATCAGGGCAGGCAACTGGGCATCGGCCAAGGCAAACTCTTGGTCAGTCATTCTTTTTTCGAGTCGGAGAGCACACATCGCTCCCAAGCACATCGCTTTCAGCTTCAGACCGTCTTCCGGCATTTGCTGAGGCGTGTCGTCCAAGCGGCCTTTGATGAACTCGTATTCATCCTGCGTCCAGTTGCCGGGATCGCTGATCATACTGAACGCGACGATCCCGCATTTGATCACAGGTGTGTCCTGCTCATTTGGACTCTCGACCTTCTCCGCCAGGGAAGCACATTCCTCGAAATGCCTCAAGCTGTGCTCGATCAGCGTCTTCGTCACCGCAACATTTATGTCTTGTTCTGCCACGTCAATTCAAATCCTCAAATATCCAGTAGTGAGTTGGGCTCATGCCCAGAGTTTTGTATACCTGTTGTGCCGCGGTGTTGTCCTTTGCCACGTACAGCCGAAAGCCACAGACTTTCGGATCCTTGGCGGCCATGTCCTGCACGAATCGATAAAGGCGGCGGTAGACGCCTTGCTTCCGGTATTCCGGTTGGACGTAAACGCTCTGAATCCACCAGAAGACGCCGTTTCGCCAATCGCTCCATTCGGTCGTGACCATCAGGGCGCCGACAACGGCACCATCATACTCGGCCACGACGTAAAAGCCCAGGTCGGGGTTCTCCAGCAGAGCAGCGACACCCTGTGAAAGCACGGCAGAGTCCAATACTTTGCTTTCCGTTTCGAGCGCCATTGCACGATTGAACTCGACCAGAGTTGACGTATCGTCAAGTTGGGCGTTTCGACATGCGATTTCTTCGGGCATTGTCATGACTTGGTATTTTGCCGCTATATCATGCGCTCGTCTAACGGCAAGCCGAAGGCGACTGTGATTCCCGCCATCGCCGACGCCTTCGGCTTGCCGTTAAACAAGACGTGTGGACAGTTCAAATTAGCGTACAGGCGATTTTTTCAGCGAGCAGTGTCGACCCACGGGAATCGGCGTAAGACGGCACGTTTGAATTCCGTGGCCGGATGGCCCACGATCAGCGATATGGCCGGTGTATTGCCCGCGGGTATGCCTAGCTTCTGACATAGAGGTTTGTTGCGCTGCAGGATGGGCGGCGCACCGCCGATGATTGTGTTGCCCAATTCAAGAGACTCGGCGGCCAGCATGGCATAGGTGCAGGCAATCATCGCGTCCGTGGCCTCGGCGTACGGCGAATGGTGGAAAATCAAAACGGCCGGTGCATCCCAAAACACGACATCGCGGCCCTCGCGGTGCGCACCTACGTATTCCTCTGCAAGCGGGCGGATGAAGTACCGAAACTGCTCGTACGTTGCACGCCGGACGAACGGGCGCATCATCGAGAGCACCCAGGGGCGAAAGATCTTAAGAAATCCCTCGTACCCCTTGATGACTTCAGCCGCCAGTTCTTGCACCTTGTCCCGGCCACAGACGGTCACACACCCCACGTCCCATGGCGGAATACCCATCGGACCGGATGCGGCCATTTCGACAACGCGTTCCAGAACCTCGGGCTCTACCTCCCGCTTCTTGAAACGGCGAACGCTGCGACGGGCCCTCATCAAGGCTTCCAACGCATCCGCCGTCGCCCTCTCCTCCCGTGGCGGCAGCGGCAGCAGATCGTCCGGGGAAATCCCGCGGCCCGTTACCGAAATGCTGCCCTCCGGACAAACCATCATACAGTGCCCGCAAGCGACACAGCCAAAGGCGCTGTTCTCGTCGATGCGCACACTTCCATCGTCCATCGTCAGCACCTGAGCCGGGCATATCTTCGCACACTGCCCACAGTTCTTGCACGTGCCCTCGTCGATCTTGACCGTGCCCGGTTCACGATAAATGCTGTGCATCACGGTCATATCGGTACTCCCTCGCGGCCTATCGCGATCCGGCTATTTCTTCCCCACGCAGTACAGATTGCGCGTGGTGCGAATGAACAGTTGGCCATGTGCGGCGCTGATCGTCGATCGGACGACTTCTCCGTTCTGAGGATCATCCATCGAAATCTCGTTGATGATCTCACCGTCTGCGGCATTCACGATCGTGACATCTCCGTCGAAATTGACGATGTAGATCTTTCCGTCCGCCGCCAGCGGCGATGCCTCGTACTTGGGCCGTCCCGGCGTGGGAATCGTCCACTTGACCTCGCCCGTGCGTGGCACTACGCGAGACAGACATTGCCGTAGGTCGCTAAGGATGAAGAAGTCGCCATCGTAAAACGCGGGCGTGGGAACGTCGGAGGATATCTCCTTGTTGTCCCGGCTAATCCAGGCGATCGAGCTGTCGTCCAGCACGCCGGTGCCACCGGCTTTGATCGCGTAGATTGGATCACGCTTCGGCGCGCAAGCCAGAATGACACCGTCGCCTGCCGCTGGAGAAGGAACCAAACGCCAGTGTGGAATGCGCTCGGGGTTCCACGTTCCCCACCGCCAGAGTTCCTCGCCAGTCTGCAGGTCGTGACCGGTCAATGCATCGCCACCGGTTACCAGCAGTTGTTTCTGTCCCTCAAACGAAAAGGGAATCGGTGTGGCGAACGATTCGAGCGATTCGGCGACGGCCTTGGCGGGACGAATGTGACGCCAGAGCGTTTTGCCGGTCTCCGGTTCCAGAGCCAGGATGTAGGACTCGTTCACTCGGTCCGTCAGCCCGTGGCCCCGCACGGCTACATCCCGCTGCAAGACCTGGACGTACAGCTTGCCTTCGAATAGCGTCGGACTGCTCGCGAAAGTCCACTGGAACGCGAATGGGCCATAGTCTTCTGCGATATTCCGCCCCCACAGGCGTTGGCCAGCCATGTCGAAACACTCCAATTCGCCGCTGCCGTAGAAGAAGACGGTGATCTTTCCGTCGGTCACTGGCGATCCTGCGGCGAAGTTGCTGCGATAGTCCTTCGAGATGCCTTCGGCCACGTCGTGCTGCCAAAGCACCTTGCCGTTAGTCCGGTCGAAGCACACGGCCTGAAGCGTGTTCTTGGTCGAGTCGGTGCTTGTCAGAAACACACGATCCTCCCAGACGATCGGCGTCGAAGCGGCTACGCCTGGCAAATCGGCCTTCCAGGCAATGTTGTCAGTCGTGCTCCATTCAGTTGGCAGGTTCTTTTCGTCCGTCGAACCATTGAAAAAAGGGCCTCGCCATTGTGGCCAGTTGCCAGCGTGTGCCACGGAAACGGCCAGCAACAGTAGAGTCGCAATCGCACAAGACTTCATCGCAGAGATCTCCTTACAAGATGCGGGTCTCAAGGGATGGAAAGGGGGACACAAAATGCTCAAATGTGCGAGCATGATTCTAGACAACGGCGTGCCCGACTTCTACCCATTGCCGAGGCTGGCGCGTCGATCGGGGTCACTCGGCTGCGAGGCTGGCGCAGACCAATTCGCGATCGTTGCGTGCAATGATGTGTCGGTTGGCATACGCGGGGTGGGACCAGCAGACGCCGTCGCGTTGTCGAAGTTGTTCGGTTGTCGGTTCGATCAACTTGGCGCGGCTGATTTCGTGAAATCCCTGGGGCGACAGCTTTGCGATGATCAGCTCGCCACGTTCGTTGAACATCCACATTCGATCGCCGTTTCGGACCATGTGGATGTTTGACCAGCGTGCTCTGGGAGTGGCAGTCTGATCTTCCCAGATGCGGTCGCCGGTCAGTGCATCCAGGCAACGCAATTCGCCGTAGCTATCAACTCCGTAGACGTGCTGGCCTTCCATGTGCGGTGTGCCGATCATACAGTGCAAGGCATCCGTGTTTCGCTCGCTTCGGCCTTTCCTGCGCCACATTTTTTCTATCCACGGCTCGCGCTCCAAGAGTCTCAGCATGAGCGCGCCGTCGTAGAAGGCAGTCACGAAAAGATGGTCGCCGTCGACTACCGGTGTGGGAACGTTAATGACCATCTTGTATGGCTCGAACGGGTGTTTCCAATAGACTTCACCCGAAGCCGGATCCAGCCCGGCCACGTTGTTACCAGTCCAGCATACGAGCACACGGCGACCGGCTTGCTTGATGACGATCGGGGCGGAGTAGGAGGTTTTGTCGTCCAACGCGCGCCACACTTCCTTTCCGGTCGTCTTATTCAACGCCACGATGCAGGCTCCTCGTGCGGCGCCAATCTGCACGATCAGCAGGTCATCCTCCACCAGCGGGGCCGATGCGATGCCCCAGATCGGCACGCGAATATCGTAGTCGACATCGGGCGTCTTCTTCCACAGTACGCGCCCGCTGACGGCGTCAAGGCAGAGAAGATGACCCATCGTGCCCAGTGCGAATGCTCGACCATCGTCAATCGTCACCGCTGCCCGCGGCCCAGCCGTGTAGCCCACGTCCTCGTAAGGGCAGTCGTACTCGTGGGTCCAGAGCCTTTGGCCGCTCTCGAAGTCGAAACAGAGAACTCGTTCCACGTCGTTGGGCTCGCGTACGCGATCCGTGACATACACTCGGCCGGCGGCCACAGTCGGACCGCTGTAGCCGCTCGAAATCGGCACTCGCCAGCGAGCTTCGATCTGTGGCGTGGGAAATTCGTCGATGAGCCCCGTTTCGTTCCAAACGCCGTCGCGGTTCGGGCCACGCCACTGCGGCCAGTCGTCGGCCAAGGCTGCGGCAGATACGAGTATCGTGCAGAGGAAAAGGGCAACCTTCGTGAGTAGTCGGGCAAACTCGGTCACGGTAATCTCTCCAAATTCTCTCAGGGAAACGTACGGGACTACCGCTCGGGCGGCGTGACGATACGATAGAATCATTGGCAGGCAACACGGAGTCAATGCCCCACGTGCAGGGATCTTCGATTCCGTCTGAGTGTACCCATTTCAAACAAGGAACCGTTTTCATGATCATCGGATGTTTTGCTTTGGTGGAACCGTTCACGTCCGTTCGCCGCCAGTTCGAGTTGATTCGTGAATTGGGCATCGACTACGTCGATCTGACCGACAACCACGATGGAGCCGCACTGGGCGCCGAAGCCGGCTTTGTTGCTTCTCTGAGCCTGGATGGACACCCCGCCAAGATCCGCCGATTGCTCGAACAATACAATCTGACCATGACCAGCGTGTGTGCTCACGCAAACCTGCTGGATCC
>CAZUAH010000522.1:633-9750 GCA_964617665.1 uncultured Pirellulaceae bacterium | reverse complement strand
CCGTGATTTACTGCAATCACAAACCTCACGCGTTCTTCGTGCGTGCGCTGTTGAGTCCTTTAACCTGGCTGTAGGCCGCGGGCTTGAGGGAATCTGCTTGTCCCTTGATGATTGGCAACAGGCTCACACCCTCCAAATGCGACGGCAGTCTCAATCCGCAGGCAGCGGCCAGAGTCGGATAGACGTCTACTGATTCAACCAGGGCATTGGTGCTGCGACCGCCATGCCCTCCCGCGGGCATCCGAATCATCAGCGGACTGCGCATATCGGCTTCAAACTGGGTCCACTTGGCCCAACGCTCCTGGTCACCCAAGTGGAAGCCGTGGTCTGACCAAACAACGACAACGGTCTTATCCCGCAGCTTCAGTTGGTCAAGTTTCTGTAGGATTCGCCCCGCCTGAGCATCTGCGAAACTTGCTGCCGCGTAATAGGCATGGACCAAATCCCGCGCTTGGGCCTGAGTCGGCATCGAGTCCGGCGTGAACAACTCGCCGTTGTCCAATCCGTAAGCACAGATTTCCCGAAAGCTATACTGATAGAGCTGTGCTCCCTGTGGGATCGCTTTGGGCTCTAGCGGCTTGATCTCGTCATCCCTGTAGAGGTCCCAGAACCGTTTCGGCGCCACGAACGGTAGGTGCGGCTTGTAGAACCCGGCTGCGATTAAGAACGGCTTGTCCCTATTCTCCTCGAGTGCTCTGATGGCTTGATCAGCGGTCTGATAGTCACCATGCAGTTTGTCGGGGCCGTCGTAAACCTCAAATGCCGGACGCCAGAAGCCCTTCTTGGTTTTTCCTCTTGGCGCTTCGAAGTTCACATAACAGGTCCAACCCGACGGCGGATGCCAGGGCTTCTCGCTCCAACCAAATCCCGGCCCACCACCTTTGTTGTGGTAAGTCTTGCCGAAACTCAACGTCGTATAACCGTTGTTCCTGAAGAACAGCGGCATGGTCGGGCGTTTTTCCGGATGCATGGCCACAGATGCCGCGCCGCCGTTGCCGTAGAGTCGCAGGGTGTCAGGGCGGACTCCACCCATCATGCACGCTCGCGAGGGTCCGCACGAGGGGAACTGCACGTAGTGCCGCTGGAACGTGACAGCCGATTCGGCAAAACGGTCCAGGTTCGGCGTCTTGGCGGCCCCGCCGTAACAACCCAGCACGGGTCTCAGGTCGTCAATGCAAATAAGCAGAACGTTCGGTCGATCGGCTGCCTTTACCGAGCAACTCCCCCAAAGCAGAAGCGCCAAAGGAACCCATAGTGATCTGTTCATTGCGACCCCTTTGCGTTACGGAGATAGGGCGTGGGATTCCATGGCGAAATCCGATGATCCCAATTGACTCTCCATTTCGAGCTCTTGATTTGCGCTGCTGGCATCTGCTGCCGCTTCTGTTCGTATTGGGCAAGCCGCTGAGCGTAATCTGCGTTGAAGCTGGCGAGGTACTGCGGGTCGCAGAAAGGATCATCGATCACGTTCTCCCGCCACTTGTGCAGTTGCTCGCGGAGCGATCTTTCAATCTCCGAATGTTCGGCCTGGCCAATCAGATTGTGGATCTCGCCCGGATCGTTCTCAAGATCGTAGAGTTCAAACTCCGGCGGTGCTGTGCTGCGGTCCGCGACGGTTCGGGCTACGCTGTCGGCCGGCATTTCGCTGAGCGTCTTCGTCAACAGAAAACGCGTGTTATTGTAGCCGTCAGGAATTCGACGTCTGCAGCCGTTGCCGTTCAGGTTGTGGATCAGCTTAGACCGCCCGTCCGTAATCGTTCGGGTCGGCCAGTAGGATCCCTGATTGGTTGTGTGGGCGACATAAGATGAATAAAGTAAGTTCCTTGCGGGCGGCTCCCCTTTGAACACCGGGATCAACGAATGCCCCGGAAGGTACGGCGGAGGCGTTATTCCGGCGGCCTCCTGAAACGTCGGCGATAGGTCTACGAAAGAAACGAGGGCCGAGCAGCGCGTGCCCGGCTTCGCCACGACGCCTGGCCAGCGAACGATGAAGGGAACTCGCAGGCCCGCCTCGTAGGGAGTGGTCTTGCCGCGCAGCAGATGCGACGGTCCGTGGTCGGACGAGAAGATGACGAGCGTGTTGTTCGCGTGACCGTATTCATCAAGCAATGCGAGGATCTTGCCGAGGAACCAGTCGACACGCTGAATGGCGCAGTAATAGGTTCCGACCTCCCGCCTGAACTTCTCGCTCATCGAGAAGTCGTCGCCGAGCCAGTCAAACGGCTGCACCTTGGTAAGGTCGACGTCGGGATATGGCCAGCCCTCGGAGTCGGGCTTGATGAAGTCCGGCCGATGCCACGTCGTGTGCGTGTCGGGCGTCTGAGCCTGGAAGTAGAAAGGCGTTCCTTCTTTGAGGCGTTGCAGAAAAAAGCGGAAGTTGTCGATCGAGTTGTTGACCAGATGGTCGCTGTCCTCGCCGGTCAGACGGTTCTGCTTGTAGCTGGGTTTGAAATCGAACGGCGGATTGGGTTTGACGCCAGTCTTGTATGTCAGCCCGCACTCGTAGCCCTTTCCCTTGAGGGCATGAATGAACGTCGTCAGCCCTTCGCGGAAATGGAAACCGTGCGAGTCGATAAAGCCCATGATCCCGTTTTGATGCGGGTGCAGTCCGGAGAAAAGTGCGCCGCGCGAGGCGGCGCAGGTGGCGGCCACGACATGGGCACGCTCGAAGACGATACCCTCGGCAGCCAACCGGTCGAGATTGGGCGTTGCTACGGTGTGATCCCCGTAGGCGGGAATCTGCACCCCCATGTCTTCCATGTGGATGAAGAGGATGTTGACAGGCTGTGCCTCTGCCGCGCGGATTCGAAGAGATGTCACTCCGAAAACCAGGGGAACGGCAAGGCCAGCCAGCACTACACGCCATATCGGTCGCAACATCAGAAAACTCCCGTATCGGAAGCACCAAACAAAGCTGTGACCATAGCGGTCAATACTTACCGTTGGTACCGAACATCTGCTGTTTCGAGCGGCGTGGTCGCACCCGAACGCTGTGATCTGGTTCGCCTGTCACACGATCGAACTCATCCGGTGTGCGTCGCGACGGGACATAGTCGTCGGTCTCGTCCGTCCACCTGTTCAACGCATCTTTCAATTGCTTGCGCACACTGGAGTATGCCGCGTCATCAATTCGGTTGACGAGTTCATGGGGGTCACGCTGCAAATCAAACAATTCCCACTGCGGACGTGGCGAGATGAAACACGTTCGTTGTTCCGGTTTCAGCTTCCCGGATTTCTCCAACGTCAGCATATTTTGCCAACTCAGTCCCCGTCCGGCATCGGCCGACGGTGTCGATGGTAGATCAACATAGTCATTGCGGATCAGTTTGAAACGCTGGGTTACCACGCAACGAGCGTGGTCTTCGTAGTCATGCCAATGGTCCTCCGCAAAGGCGAACGAACGATGTCTGCGAGTCGGATCGATGAGGACTTCTGCAAAACTCTTTCCTTCGCCTGGGCAGGAACGTCTAAGCGGTCGTTCCAAATGCTTGCACGGTTCGAATGCCGAGGAACGTTGCGATTTCCGTGTTTTCTCCGTCGTCCACCGCACATTTGTCTCTAAGCACTGCTTAGCCGGTTTCTTGCCGTTACCATTCGCCAGTTCCACGAACGTCGCAGCGATGTCCACCGAACTTACCAAAGCGTCCGTTGATACGCCGGGAGCAATCTTGGCCGGCCAGCGGACGAGCCATGGTGTTCGAATCCCGCCGTCGTAAAGGGTCGTCTTGTCGCGTGGAAAAGGCCGGCCATTATCGCCGATGAACAGAACCAGCGTGTTTTCGTCAACGCCTTGGCTTTTCAGCTTCGCCAACACTTTATACTGTAGGGACAGTCGAACCGCTTCCATCGCATACTTCTGCGACTCTTCCGTAGAGCTCACCGCCCACATGGATTCCATCCCTTGAGACAATGCATCTACGCCCGTCGATGCAGTGAGCCCCGCGGGCATGCTGTAGGTCAGTTCTGCATCGACGATCGCCACGGCTGGCAACACGAACGGATGGCCGACCGAGTACTTCACGCCTGCCAGGTACAGGGCCGAGAAATGAGTGACTTCCGAACCGGTCCCGGCTGTCGTGGGGATAGCGATCACCAGCGGGCCCTTGCGTTCGATCGTCGCCTCTTTCCGCACAATTCTCTTGACGTCCGTGGGTTCGTTGCCCGCAAAGATCCCAATCATCTTGGCCACGTCCAGCGTGGAACCGCCTCCGATACCGACGATCGCATCAGATGGCGACGCAAGGAACCGCCGCGTGCCCGTCTGAATGTCTTCCAGACGCGGGTTGGCCGTGAAGTCGGCAAAACGAGTCACTGCGAATTCCCTAAGTTGCGGCTCCATCCTCGCCTCGGCGCCACAGGGCGCGTAGGCATCGCGATCGTACACAAGAAAGACCGAACGCGCACGTCGTTCCTGCAGGATGTCTCCCAAGCGACGTATAACTCCATCTTCCAGATAGGTTTCGTTCATCGTGAGATTGCCGTTGCTCTGATCGCCCTGAGTTCGGCCCGTCATGTTGTCTTTGCCGGGCACCGTTGTTTGGCTGTGCGATATTCCCTCGGTGACTTTACACAATGCCGCGGCATCTTCGCAACTCGGCATTCTTAACACCACTCGCCCCGAAAGGCGTGCGCAGCGAATTGTGTCGGGTATTGCGTGACGAGCCATCTTGAAGGCATACTTCAGTGATTCTACCGCCTGGGCTGCATGAGGAGAGTTCCATGTATTCCGTCGAGCTTGTTGTTTTCGACTTGGCCGGCACCACGATTCAAGACAACAACGATGTGGCCAGGTGCCTCCACCGTGCCGCTCAGGACGTAGGCATCGAGGCCGACTTGGACTTGATCTCGCGTAACATCGGCACCAACAAGGTTCATCTGTATCAGTACCTGATCGAACTCAGTCGTGGCAGAGCCGAGAAGTTGGAGGATCTGGAAACTGTCTCGCCCGATTCATCGACCCTAGAGCTCTCGATGAAGGCATTTCGGCTCTACGAACAATACATGATCGATTTTTGTCGACATCGCGCCGCCGAAGTCCCCGGTACCTCGGATGTCTTTCGCTGACTGAAGGAACGGGAGATCAAGATCGCTACAGACACTGTCTTTCACGGGAACGTGAATCAGGCAATCATGGAGCATACGGGTTGGGTGAAGGGTGGTTTGGTGGACATTGCCGTTGATGTGCAGCATATCCCGGGGGATCGTGGCCGGCTGGCACCGTTTATGATCTTTCACGCCATGCGCGAATTGAATGTGCAGAGCGTTCGTCGCGTGATCAAGATCGGCGATCAACCAGCCGACATGATGGAGGGCATTAATGCCGGCTGCGCGGGAGTGATCGGTGTGCTCTCGGGAGCGCTGGACGCCGAGACTATCGGCCGCCATCAACACACTCATCTGCTGCCCGATGTCACCCACTTGCCAAGTGTCATCGAATCCGACTTTAGCTGTTGAGTAACACGGCTTCTCGGGCTTGCTCGATCAGGCGACAAATGTCATCCGGGAAGACATGGCCGATCGTCCCAATGCGCAACGTGTCGGCATCGCTTAGCTTCCCCGGATAAAGGACGAAGCCGCGCGACCTCATCGCGGCATAGAAGGTCTCCCAGTGGAAGCTAGCTCCTTCCGGGTAGAGAAACGAAGTGATGATTGGCGATTGAAACTCGCGGGCGATCAGCGTGCGAAAGCCGAGTTCCGCCATGCCTTGCACCAGCAGCGTCTGGTTCTCTTGATAACGGCGATTGCGGGCGGCGATGCCGCCTTCGTCGGTAAGCTCCTGCAGTGCTTGCGCGAATCCCACCAGGATGTGCGTTGGCGACGTATACCGCCACTTGCCGACATCTTGCGCCATTGGTCAAATAGATCCAGACTCAACGACCGAGCCCAGCCTGCTGTGCTCTCGAGAGTCGGACGATGCGCTACAACAAACCCAAATCCCGGAACGCCTTGGATACACTTGTTGGCCGACGAAATCGGGTAGCGGGCCCCTACGCTATCCACTATCATCGGGATACCGCCGAATGATGACATCGCATCGAGGATGTACGTCTTCCCATAGCGACGACAGAGCGCGCCGACGTTTTCGGCCGGATTCGGCAGCCCGGTTGTTGTCTCGCAATGG
Organism: uncultured Pirellulaceae bacterium; assembly: GCA_964617665.1. Taxonomy (GTDB): domain Bacteria; phylum Planctomycetota; class Planctomycetia; order Pirellulales; family Pirellulaceae; genus JADHUC01. The sequence goes on along the minus strand of CAZUAH010000522.1, from coordinate 3,629 downwards.
ACCAAAGCTACGTGCGTCACGTCGGGTTCGGCTCTAACCGTATTTCTAGCGACAATCACTCACCCGTACAGTAACGAGGAGTCTAACCATGCCGCGTTTCACTACTGGCGTGATGGGTCTGATCATCTTTGTGGCCGCTGCGTCTGCTGGTGTTGCAGATGACGCCTATTTCCGAGTAGACGTACGGGACCTGGAGCTGACCGAAGGCAAATTGCCGGACTTCACCGAGCCTGGCGTGCCCTGGCGGGCGTATTGGCGGCTTCGAGAGTCGATGGAGCCCTACGCCGTACTGGACAACGAAGGCGAGATCTACGTCAGGGCCGAAATAGCCCGTCGCCGCGACCCGCTGCCGGACCACGTGGTAATCCGAGCGGCCGAGGGCCAAGTCGTGACCGGTCGTCTGTTTTGGCCCAAACGTGACATGAACGGCATGGTTGCCATGCGCTTCAAGATCCCCGCTTCGGCGGCTGACCCCGAAGATCGCGACGATTTCTATCAGGCCAAGCTGCACCACTACAACCAACTATTGAATCGGGGCGTGGCCGGCGCGGCTTGGTTCCGTCATCAGGCTCGGGCGGCTCGCAAAGAGTTGAAATCGGACGTGCCGGAAGAGCGGCGGGCCGTGCGGCGCGGGCAGGCCGACGAGTTGAGCGATACTTACGCACTGTTCTCCGGCGGGCGGGCAATGAGCGAAAACCTGCAGCTTGACCGAGTCCTACCCGAGCCACGGGACAGCAGCAAAATGGTCGAGTTGGACTCGATCCGCGGCATCACGGTTCCCGACATCGACTGGTCCGAGTTGACCAAGGGCTTGGACCCCGAACTTGATCCGTTGGCCAACAAGATTCCCTTCGACCAACACGCGGTCTTCTTCCCCAACTTCAACGCCTTCGTGACGGTCATCGACGAGGTGAAGGCCGACAGTGGATTGGTGCTCCAGACGCTGGAGCCGCGCGGCGAGGATGCGGGCACGTTCACTCGATATGAACAACAACTCGGGCTGTCGATTACCGCGGTAGCGCGGCTGTTAGGTCCGCAGTTGGCTAAGAGCGTCGCCATGACCGGGTCCGACTCGTACTTCCGTACTGGAACCGACGTGGCATATCTGTTCGAAGCTGTGGATGCGGGCGCGCTGGAGACAGCGCTGGTGCTCCAAATCTCAGCCGCCGCAAAGGAAGGGGCGGCAGAACGCGTGCAAGGCAAGGCGAATGGAGTGAAATACGTGTGTTTTCGGTCCCCTGACCGCCGGATCTGTTCCTACGTGGCCACTTTTGGCGATATCGTTGTGGTCGCCAACTCGGCGTACCAACTGGAGCAGTTGGCCGGCACACACCGTGGTGACACGAAATCGATCGCCTCGCTGCCCGAATACAAGTACTTCCGGGACCGCTACAAGCGCGACGATCCAAACGAGACCGCCTTTGTCTTCCTCAGCGACGCAACCATCCGCCGATGGTGCGGCCCGCGTTGGCGGATCCTCTCATCACGGCGGACCCGTGACATGGCCGTCGTTTCCGAGCTTCAGGCGGGGCAAATGGACCGCCTGGTAAAAGGCGGTTTTCAATCCGGTCCCATCTACACCGACCTGCCGCTGGCCGCGAAGGGCGACTTGACACTGGAGGCAGACGGTGTGCACAGCCAGGCCGTAGGCTCGTTGGCTTTCATGACGCCCATCGCCGAGATGCAGATCAACAAAGTCACCGAGACCGAAGCCGGTGCCTACCGGAGGTGGCGCGACGGCTACGAGCGAAACTGGACGGGGGTATTCGATCCTATCGGTCTGCGGCTTGGTATCCGCAAGGACAAGCTGTCGGCCGACGTGACCGTGATGCCGTTGATCGGCGGCAGCGACTATCGCGAAATGATCGCCGTGTCGCGCGGGGCACAGATCGCCCCCGACGCTGGTGACCCTCACGACGCCTTGGCCCACGTGGTCATGGCCATTAACAAGGACTCGGAGCCGGTAAAGCAGTTCGGCAACTTCGCTCGCACGATGACGTCGGCAAAGATCAATCCGCTGGGATGGCTGGGCTCATCAGTCGCGTTGTACTTCGACGACGATCCGCTGTGGCGCGAAATGGCGGGCATGGCGTACGACGAACGAGACGAGTTCTTCCAGAAAAACCTCGGCCGGATTCCAGTGGCTTTGGTGGCCGAGGTCGAAAGCTCGCTGAAGTTGACTGCGTTCCTGGCCACGTTTCGCGCGTTCATCGAACAGACCTCGCCCGGTTTGACCCAATGGGAGTCGCTAACCTACAAGGACGAGCCCTACGTAAAGATCACGCCAAGCGAACGGGCCAGGTCCACGACGGATGAGATCGAGAACCTGGCCATCTATTATTCAGCGTCGGCCGAATCGCTAATTGTGACACTCAGCCCAGATGTACTGAAGCGAGCGTTGGACCGCCGCATCGCGCGACGAAAAGCGAAAGAGAAGGGCGAACCGACGGATGCCGAGCCGGTCTGGTTGGGCGAGAGCCTGTGCCTGAAGGTGGACGCCAAGGCGGTGGCCGTGCTATCCGCCGTCTTCGCCGAAGACTACCAGGTGCAGATGCAGAAGCGGGCCTGGGACAACCTGCCGATTTTGAACGAGTGGAAACGCCGCTATCCCGACCGGGACGCGGTAGAGTTGCACGATCAGATCTGGAAAGTCCGGCTCGTCGATCCGGCCAGCGGCCGTTACACCTGGAACGCTAAATGGCAGACGATGGAGTCCAGCATCTACGGCCACCCCGGCAAACCTAAAAAGGGCCCTGCGGCCCCGCCGCTGGTCGCCGGAGTTACGGGCGGCAACTTCGGCCTGACCTTCGAGAACGACGGCCTGCGAGCCCAAGTCGAACTGGACCGCAAGCCGTAGGTCGCCGGATCAACGCACTTGATCAGCGGGCATTTCAGGATCGGGTTTCGGGAGGGCGAAGCTCCCGCTGAGCCGTGTCTTGCCTTGGTTTCGGCAACGCCGGGGCCACCCCCCCCCCCCCCCGCCGCACCCCCTCCCC
>CAZUAH010000522.1:0-623 GCA_964617665.1 uncultured Pirellulaceae bacterium | reverse complement strand
TTTGTTGGGGTTTGGGGTTGGTCTACGCGCGGGTGTTGGGTTTTTTTGGTTGGTTTGGGGGGGGGGGGGCGCGCCGCCCCCCCGCCTCGTCGGAACCGCTTCCAGTCCATACCAACGACAACTACAATCCTCGCCGTCCGAAGAAACGAGCACCCACGCGGCGATGTTGCACTGGCAAACCTCCGACGCGCGCTGGGTCGCCCCTCGTCTGCCAGCCTTCTTGTTCTGGGGCCATGAGCGGACATTTTGTCGCTCTGGCATCTGTGCCACTAACGCCAAAGACCGTCAACTCTTTCACAAAGTTAGCGACCAACGGGAGCGGGCCATTGCCAACCGAGCGGTAGCTCGCATCTGGCTGGTCCGCCGCGGCGGACCGCCCTGTGATCGATAGGGCCTGAATTGGTGGCCGATCTCCCGGTGTGTCTGCACTTCCGAGCGGTGTCACCGCAAATGCTCTGCAAATATCACGGTATTCAGGCGAGCGGCGGTTGAGTTCTTACCCGGATCGTAGTGGGCTTCGCCAGAATCCCGTCGGGGCGCGAGGACAAGGGAGTTCTGGCGAACTCCACTAGTGCGCCTCTGAATGCGTTTGATCGGCGGGGTGCGAGTCCCCGCGAGGTTTA
>CAZUAH010000521.1:0-9750 GCA_964617665.1 uncultured Pirellulaceae bacterium | reverse complement strand
AATCCGAGCCGCTACTTCATGGCCACGCGCTCGCAGAGTGCGCCGCCGGACCACCTGGATACACTCAGTACAGAAAGCCTCGAACGCCGTCCGCGAGATCGGCTGCGTGGCCTTGGTCTCCAGATTCTTGACATCTTCCCATCCGCCACCTTCATCCTCCTTCACCAGCCATTCCCCCTCATTTACCACATCAAATCCCCAGGTGGCATTGTGGCGACCAAAGCGCTGAACAAACGGTTCGACAAAATCGCGGACAAATTGACCTCTAATCTCGGGGTCTTCGATCACCTGCCTTCGCCCCTGGACCTGAACACCGTCGATGATCCTGGCTGGTCCGGCAATGAGGAAATCTACTAAGGTGAACTCGATCTTGATCTTGTGTTTGTCTGCAGTCTCCAGCAGGCATTGCACGTCATTCCAGAAGACCTCATTCAGCCCCACAACCTTGCCATTCTTGTCCAACACAGCCCTGCCGTCATCAACGAGCCCACAACGCACGACCTGGACGCCCGCCCTCCGATAAAGAGCGAATCTTGCATCGATATAGCCCTTGTGGCGCGAAACGCCATTTCCGCGTGGGAACCAGTCCGAAATCCCGAAGTTCTGACCGTACTCGATAAGATGGTCGTTTCCTCCCAGAATGAATCCCAATCGTGTTCGGTCCAGATAGAAGCCATCGGCCTTGACTGTTACCGCCCCGTCCAGAGGCGTGGTCGCGGCCGCAGCCATCGGAAGATCTGGCGGGGCGACAATCGGCAACGCCGGCGAGATCGACACATCGGTTACGTAGATTTCACCTTCGAAACGATGCTTGGACTCACCGCCCATGGCAAAGGACACGCCGATCGTCTCGATGCTCTTCGGGTCGAACGCTGCGTCGGTATGGCCATCGGCGATGCCAAGCGCAGATGGCCGTAGGGTGAGTGTGTAGTATCCCGGAGTTTGGCAGTTGGACCATGACCCGTACTGCGATCTCGAAGCGGAGTCTTTTACCATTCCACGCAGCCCATTCGGCGCGCTGTTCCAGCCTACGAATGCGCGCGGCACGTACACAACCACGACGATGGTCCGCTGCGTGAAATCCACGGGCACGTTTCCTTCCAGACCAGCAACATACTTCAGGTCCAGGACGATCTCGCCCGAACTGAGATTGGTATGTTTCCCTTCCAGTTTGCAGCTGGCGACCAAACACGAGCGTTCCTCATCCCATCGCACTTCACTGACGCCGCTCGTCGTGTAGTAATCTTGGGCCCGCCAGTCCACCGAGGGGCCGAAAACGGGAGAAGTGCGTTGGCCAAAACATTGGGAGAGTCCCGCTACAAGGCAGAATGATAGCGCAGCCAGGGCCGCTGCCGCGAGTCGTCGCCGCGCCGAATCACAAGTGAGATATCCGCTGCTCATAACCGATCTCCACTTAAAGAAGGAAGCGTTTTGCTCTACTAACTCTTGGGGCTTTCACGATGCTGAGATGCCAGGCGATCTAAAGATGCTCCTATGTGATGACCTCTCTCTCAGTTCACGTGTCATTCTTCCTTGATTACGATATCAGATCTCAATTCCTTCACGAAAAATCTGAAGAATGTCCGTTTCCGCAAGTGCTGCTTTCATCTTCCCGGAGGGTTCCCATAGCCCCTCGCCTTCAGTCCAACGGATCCGCTTCCCGCGGTTCGACATCCAAAGAACTCTCCTGATCTCGCGCAGCCAGACGACACCTTATGACAACATCGCTAATGGCAAAGGTATCTTTGAGTTGAGCTGTCCCGGCCGCCATACCGGGCAGGCTAATCTTGACTCCCAGGAGAGTGACGTTTTTCGTGTCACATAGTTGTGTTGCAGCACGGTCCGCGTCAAACTGCTCGCCACGGGATGGCGCGACCTTAACGACGATCCGATTCCAGCGTCCTGCACGCACCGGATAGGACTGCGGCGCACCCCTACCGATATTTCTCCAAGTCGAATAGAAGCTATGACCTCCATCTCGAAGAAAAACCTGAACACCTGGCGGCGAATCGCTTGAGAAATCCCAGCGGTTCGGAACCCAGAGCGACAGTTGGATTTCAGCAACCTCTCCATGAAGCGAAACGAGCGCTTCGCCGGAACGTCGATCGGGCTGAGAGGCATCTAGATCGACATCCAACTCAAGCCAAGTCCGGCCGGATCGGCCGCCAGGACGGACAGCTGAGATTCCCTTGTCTATGCACTCCGGCCCTTGGTGGGCTCGCCAACCCTGTGCTGACCGTCCTGCAAAATCGTACGTGACGGTATCCCATACTTCGTCACGTTCGTCTGCATTGCTTGTAAGGGCCGCGCAGATCCCAAGGATACACAGTGCGGCTTGAAGAAGGCCGCGAAACTGCCGTAGTTCAAAGAGCAGATCTTTCATGTGACGTCTCCTGCTGGGTCTGGCGTGGAGTTCGCTTCAACCGACTCCGAAGAGAAGTCTTCGTCCCATAGCATTCCACTAATGTCAACGGCAGGATTACTAGTCGCCTCACCGAACCTGCTTTCGTTCAAGATCTTGTCGAACTCCTTACCATGCTCTTTCATGCGAAGGTCTTGGAAGGCATCTTCGCGAGCCGCCCAGTACGAAACGGGAAACTCGTGTGTTTCGGACTTCACTGCCAGCCTCAAATTGTCCAGAGAGTCTTCCCCGAGCCGAGCACCAGCAATTGCGCGCGTCCACAACAGCCTCGGCGATCCTTTGTACCTTTTGAGCTTCTTGGTTACGGTCTCCTGTGCCTCCACAAGCTTTTTTCGTGCCAGTTCGGTGTTGCCGCGAATCTCGTGAAGAAGTGCATCGTTCAACTGGGCTTTTCCGTATCCCTCATCGCCAGCCAACTTGATTGCCTCTGCCACGGCTGCCAACCCTGGTTCGGTGAATTCGTCCGGTTCCCCTTCCTCTGCAGCTTTGCACGCGAGCTTGTAAAGACAAAAGGCACGCAAATTGTGCATTTGAGCCACCCGATACGAGGGAAAGGTAACATTCTTGCATGCCTCTTCGAGTCTGTCTTGCGCGATCTGCCATCGACCGGTTTCCTTGGCACAATTGGCGAGCGCCATCGCCAAGTCAGGCGTATCGAGACCCAGATCGCGAGCGACAAGGAAGCAATGCTCGGCGTGCGAAAACTGGCCGAGGAGAAACGCGACAGAACCCCCGTGGAAGGCAACATCCCGGGCGGACTCGCGGTCGTATCGTGACGACGCTACTGCCCCACGTATCGTCGAGACAAATCTGACCGTCTCCACCCGCGCCTGCTCGTCACCGCCCGTCGAACGCAGAAGCAGAGCGTGTGTAATCTGGTTGTTTACGACCTGCAGAATTCCGGTTTCGCGATACGCGGCTTTAAGCTCGGTTAGCTCAATCTGTATTTCCTGCTGTCCGGAAGCGAGGTCCTGCGAGGTGGCGATCTTGTCGACCGAAGATCGGAGTCGCTCAACCTCGGTTGAAAGATGTTCGACAGATTCTCCGTTCGCCTCGGTGTTCTTGGCAATCTCACGCACCTCCTTCTCAACCACCGGGCTCCGATCTGGCCCCAGCCAGAACATAAGTAACAGTGCAGCAGCCACTCCAAGAGCGGATCCCAAGGCAGCCGTGTAGACATGTGTTGCTGAAGAGCGAATCGTTGTTTCCGCATGGCTTCCGCGTGCGAGATCTAAAGGCGGAAGATTTTCATCAATCTCCAGCAGTTCTCCCTCGTACTCCTTGCGTAGCAGATCCTCGATTTGGCTATCGTCCATTTATCCGCTCCTTCCCCTCTAAGTACTCTTTCATTTTTTCTATTGCCTTGTTTTTTCGCGAGGACACGGTGCCTATCGGAACCTTGAGAATCGCAGCCGTCTCAGCCTCCGACAGTTCGAGCAAAACCCTAAGCACTATGACTTCTCGGTGCATCTGGCTGAGGCCCGCGAGTAGCACGCTTGCCGACTCAGAACCCGCCAAGCCATGCCCTACTGTCTTTCCGCTTCCTGGTATCAAATCAGAGCTCTGTCGCTTTCCCGGCGGTTTTCGACGTCTTCTTTTGCGGTGTGCGTCTAACGCAGAGTTTCGACAGACGCTGATGAGCCATGGAAGAAATGGACGGCTGATATCGAAATCTTCGAGGCTGCCCTTCACAAACACCTTCGTTAACGTATCCTGAGCGACATCCTCCGCTTCCTGGTCGTCCCCCAGGATCTGGCGCGCGTAAGACACCAGTTTAGAGCGGTACTTCATACTGAGTGCTTTCCTGTTCTCATCCCCGTTGCGAATCTGACGGATAGCATCGGCGTCCGCCCGATCACTCGCGTTGCCTGAGCCTACGTCAGTTTTGGTCGTCTTCCGGCTCTCGTTGTTGGCTGATACGTCTTCATCCACGCCGCCGCAGGGCTTCTTCATGATCGACCCTCTACTATCGTGACCGGTGTTTCTATCTTGCTTACGATGTCACATTCCAATTCCTTCACGGAAAACGTCAGAAACAGTCTAACATGTCGTTGAGGCACGTTGTAGCAACGGCGGGGTGAGCGGAATTGGACGCCGAACACTGCAGCATCAAGGCCGACCAACGCTTCCAATGCTCCTTCCTGCGCAAGCTCCCGGTACGATCCATCACCATTGACTATCAACCGATAACGGTCTCGGTGAACGGATCGGGACGCTTGCACGAAACGTGCCCCAATTCGACCTCGTCAGCCGCCTCCACGTATTGCCACCGGTTTCGTCCGCGAGCCGTAGCAAGATTTCGGGTTGGAGTTCCTTCGTCCGCAGGTCGACCACCGAGACGACGGTCCCTTTGGCCCGGCACTGCAGCGGCAGGTCGCCTGCCGAGACTTCCCCACCGCATCCTGACCGTCGGTGAGCCAGGATGTGTCGGTCTCCTGGGGCTAACCACCAACGCGGTGAAACGACTATATCCGACCGCACTCTCGGAGAATCGACAGGAATAGCTCACCGCGTTTCGCGAACAGGCAGCGAAAGTACACGCGCAGCCCAAATGCACGAATCACGGTCGCCGAATTCAAGATCACTTCCTTCCGCGTGATAACACCGCTCATGAGCTACACTCCGCAAGATCCAAGTTTGTCAGGGGTCTGGAGGTTGTTACGCATGAAATCGCGAGTGTCTTCACACGAGGTACAGATTACGCGACTTTTTGGCGGTCATCGCGGCGAGCTTGGTGCGTCCCAGCCGGCTCTTTCTGCCGAGAACAGGATGGGCGACCAAGTGCGGGTGTTGTCCCGCCAGCAGACGCAAGGCTTGCACCGCCGGCTTGCGGAGATCGGGGTCGCTTGCAGCCACGAGGAGTGCCATCACGTCGAGTTCGAGACGAGCAGGATCCACGATTTCTCCTTCTGCAATAGTTGCGAATAAGAACCGCGTCACTGTTCATACGCTCGAGCGGGCATGTTTCTTCAGCCGACTGTCGAGTGATGTTCGATCTTCCCACCTATTGCATATCTCGCCACAAGAAAAATGTCGCAGTAGTCAGCATAGCGGACCTGTGACCGCGAGGGGTCCTGCGCGATATGGTGAAAAATGAACTAAAAGATCAAGTGAGGTGAAGAATTCAGGTTCCCGGATCGTAGTAGAGAACGATGCAGCCGAGTCTCATGCCAAAAAGGAGTCGCCGCTTTGCCGTGTTTTCGGACTCTCCCGCATCGCAGGCTCTCAACAGTGTCGCTCAAATCACGGCTGTTGAGGCGTCGTGTTGCGCGAGCAGAAATCCCCGCCATTCACCGGCAACTCAAGACCGGTGCAAAAACCGTTCGAAAGGAAGTTTAGGATGATTCTGCCCCCGACAACGATTGAACAAAGGTCCCGCGGCAGACGACGGGCCGTAGCAAAGCAGCTACGGCCGTCGCGCCAAACAACCCGCGAAAACGACAAAGAGCAAAGCGAACGCCTCCCGAAAGACGCAAAGAAATGCGTCAATTACCTCAGGAAGAACGCACCCGGCAAAGTGGATGCGGCGTTGAAATTCTTTCGCGGCGAGGTGTCGTCGCTCGATAGCCCGATGCAAATGGAAATCCACAGCTGCCAGGAAGGACAGGACCCCGGGTGTCCCCTTAACTGTCGCCATTGCCACGGTCAATGTCTCAATCCGCAGCCGCCGGCGGGTATCCCTCCCGACAAACTCAAAGAAGTCGTAGAAGACTTTCGCGACATGGGTGGGCAACGCTTGGAATTGAGCGGGATTTGCAGGACCGACCCCTGTTCCGGCCGCACGGAACCACTTGTCGCCGCCATCTCGGCGTTCACCGGTTCCGGCGGCGTCGGCCTGCATACAGTTGGCAAGGACCTGACGAAGGAACCGCGAGCGGCCATGATCGACGCGTCGCTGGCAACGGAATCCGCCTGCTATGTAACGTTTTCGCTTCCCGCGCTCGATCCCGCGACACTCGATGTCCTGTGCCGTCCCCGGGCGCTTCCGGCTCACAAGGTGCTTGAGACACAGTTGGCCAACATCGGCGCTCTCATCCGAGAGGCGGAAGCTGCAGACGCTCCCCTCGGTATCCAATTGAACGTATGCATGACGCGGGCGAACCGACACACGCCGGCCGATGCTCTTCGGTTTCTGAAGGAATTTGGCGAGATGTCCAACCTGACCGTTCGATTCACTTCGACTTACGCGCCAATTGCTGCAACAGCCAAGGTAGAGGCTGAATTCCGCCACCAGATTTACGTCCCGCCGGTCGAGGTGGCTTCGATCGTCGATCGCGCCTTGAACGAGGTCGATCTCACGGACGAACAGAGAAACCGGGTGATTTACCGCGCTGTCGAGCGGCGGCCCACGCACAAGTCTCCTTTCTGCTTGAATCAACTACTCTACACGTGCCTGGGATGTACGGGGAAGTTCTACCCGTGCCAGGGCATCGCCGGGAGCATTTATGACCATTTGGCTTACGGCGACGTCCGCGAACGGCGGTTCCCGGAAATCTGGCGGGATTTCGTGGCGAGCATCGCGAGCGGTGGCTTTGATCCCATCCGACTCGGCTGCCCAAGTTGCGGCGCGGCGACGGAGGCGGCGGTTAACGATGGCCTTCTTTTTGAATTCAACCGCACACACGACGGCGGTCGCGACGTTGTTGCGGAACAACAGGCTGAAGGCCCCGGACCGCCGATCACCCGAAGGTCTTCTGAAGAGAATGGCAGAGGCCAAACAGAGTGGCGGTAAGGCTCGTGTTTTGAATCCGAAAGTCGCTGGCCGCCAGACGTCTAGCTATGGCGTTTCTTAGTGCTTCCGCTCTCCATTCGGCTGAACGATCCGACCCCGGGGGCATTGCTTGAGACTCTCGCGGCCGTTACTGTGCTTAGAGCGTGTTCTGAAATGTGGGTAGACGCGCCATACATCGGATGAGAGAAACCCGCGGCTAGCGCCGTCGGCTCACACGATTGGTGATTGCCCATTTCAAAACACGTGCTTAGTCGTGACGTTTGAGTTCGTCCCTGGGATGCGCCGGGCTTGAGCCGTTACCAAGCCTCAATAGCACAACGCTACATCAGTTACTGCGCGATTTGATGCGGTTTTGGCGCCAGATTGAGCGACCAACGGGAGCGAGCCGTCTTCGCCGGAGCGGTAGCTCCGATTTGGCTGGCGGCCCAGCCGCCCTACGAAGGAGCCCTTCCATGCACGTCTTGTTTCTTTCGCTTGTCGTGTTGGCCGCAACCGCGACAGATGCTGAGCGGGCTGACACGTCGGCGCCAAAGCGCGTCTTGATCTCCACTGGAGAAGACCACAAGGCTCACATATGGAAGCTCACTGCCCCGGCGTTGAAGAACCTGCTGGCCGAGGATCGACGGATGGCCGTCGAGGTGAACGAGGACCTCGCCTTTCTCCGTTCCCCCAAACTTCACGAATACGATGTGGTGGTGATGCACTTCAGGAACCTCAACCCCAAAGTGCCCGGCCGCGAGGGCTATGAGAATCTCCAGCGATTCGTCAGCGAGGGCGGCGGCCTGGTGTTGGTGCACGCCGCCTGCGCGGCCTTTCGGGAGTTCAGTGACGATTTTGTCAAACTGGCCGGCCGCACCTGGGATTTCAAATCGAGCAAGCACGGCAAAGTGGTGGAATTCGGCGTCGAGATCGTCGACCATGAGCATCCCATCACCAAAGAACTGCAGTCGTTCAAGACCGTCGATGAACTCTACTACGACCTCGACGGTGAAACGCCGATCCGGGTGCTGGCCACCGCCCGCTTCGACGGCGAGGACCACCCTATAGCGTTCGTCTTGACTTGCGGAAAAGGCCGCGTCTTTCATTCCCCCTTGGGCCACGACGTTGAGGCCCTCAGCGCTGCGGCGAAGCTTTTCCGTCGCGGCACGGCCTGGGTGGCTGGACTTTAGCCGTGATCTGGATAGCCTTCCCGACCGGGGATGTGGATCACGATGAGATAACGGGAGCTGGCGCGAAGAAGTGTAGGATGTCGTGACAGAGAGCACCGAAAACTGCAGGGGCGGTTATTAGTACTCCAAGTCTTTTGGAATTGTCAGTAGGACGGGCACTCTTGCCCGTCTATCCGGGGTCGGGCAGGAGTGCCCAACCTACAACATCAAATGACGCGAGGTATTAGGCACGATCGACAATTACTCGTCTCACAATGGCCGCCATCAACGGCAGTGTCTGACTTAGCGAGCAGGTTGCTGCATCAATTGTTGATCTCCCACGGTTGTTTGCCAGCGGTCTTGAATTCGTTCGATTTCAAGGAAGGCGGCACGCTCTTTCAGTTGAAGCCTTGACTTACCGACTTGCACGTAGCGGCCCTGACACATTGCGATCCGCTGGGGTTGCTGATTGCGGTCGAGTCGCACGAGGCACAGTTTCGCGTCAGTCTCCAAACAGCAATCTGGCTGCACAGCGGCGCGGACTTCAATAAACGAGGGTTGTTGGCCGAGTGAGTCTTCGACATCGACCGCCACAAGCACATCACGACGCCCGTCGACGAACGCGATCTCGATAGCGACATGATTGTCGCCGAACTGGAGGCCGTTCGGCGCAACGAGTGGCAGGCGTCGGATGCCCGCGATATTGGATGAAGTCTCATACGGTTCGATGACAGCTACGAAAGTCGATGCCAGGGGCGCCGTTTCCGATCGGCGTCGCACCATGACGCGCGGAATCCACGTCTCGTCGCCGCTGGAGTAGCCACCGGCGACGATCCATCCCTCAGCGACAGCAGCCTCTGCGTCCTGGGTCAGGTCTGTATATCGCAAATGGACTTCCGAACCTGAGGGCAAGAGGCGGTATCTATCGTCCACTTTCCAGTCGACCTGCCACGCCTTCGCGGGTTCTGGATCGTACCGAAAATCTCGCATCTGCGTGCCACGAATGTAGGCGTCGGTCGGCTTGAGCGCGAGTCCCTTGGTTTCGATCGTTCCGAAATGGCTGTGCTGGAACTTCGTATGATCCGTTCCTCCCACAACACGGAAGACATCCAGCACGTAACTGTCTCGCTCGGACACATCCACCAGCGTAACGGTCCGCTCGAACTGCTTCCCGCCGATCAGCCCAGGGGCCGAGGCCCGGATCGCATGGAACATCTCTCCGTCGGCCCACAACGTCGTCTTGCCTCCGGTGCCGACGTGGTTTCGACCGTCGACGACCACCGTATTGTGAGCCGCGGTCATTCGATACCAGTTTGCCTTTGGCGAGCCCCATCCGCCGAATTGCACGGGTGGGTATCCGAAATCGGGCATGAGGTCTAGCCCTTTGGCAAATAGCCCCAGGTTCATGCCGTCGGAATGGCTGTGCCCGCCGCCCGAGTCGTAATCGA
>CAZUAH010000520.1:0-9785 GCA_964617665.1 uncultured Pirellulaceae bacterium | reverse complement strand
GAATTTGGTGCCAACCCCAGCCAACCTTTCGGATCGGTTGGTTACCAAGAACGTGGCAGCTATTTCGTTCGCACGGATCTCGGAGACGGGCAGATTCATTACGGAGACCAATACGCGGCTCTAGTTGAACAGTATGGCGAGGACAATGCTCGCTATATTTGGGAGACGATGCATCCGGAAGAACTGGAATCCGAAGACGGACAAGTTGCCTATATCGATATTCCGGAGACCGCACAGAAGTCGGCCGAGCAGACGTTTCGCGACAAGATAGCCGCCGAAGGCAAGACGTGCCGGTATCTGGAAGGGGATATACGGTTGATCCGAGACCTAATCCTGGGCAACTGGGATGGCGAGAAATTCCTGGTGGTCGAACCTGGGCAGCGAACAACCGGCGTCTATGATTCCCGTGAGATCATTCGAGCGAACTCTGGTTCGCACGAAAAGGGTGTGTGACGATGTAGGCCAGGACCCGTCCTGGCTTAGTGAGGTTTGCCAGGACAGGTCCTGGCCTACGCGTGCGGGCAACGACGCGACAACGACAACATTGTCTACCTAACGCCCTTTGTCTCGTTGATGACGCGAGGGAACTTCACCATGCTATCAATCAAGGTCAAAGGGCGACGATGTGCCGCCGGTTTCGGGGTCGCCGTCGCGGCGAATGATCACTCGAAATCGCTTTCCGCTGTGGCCCGATAGATCCACGACGGTCGAGCGGGCGCTCGCGGGAATCTCTTTGGCCACTCGCGCCACGTCGCGCCATGGGCTGGCATCGTCGGCACTCTGTTGTAGGTACATGGAGACGGTCGCGTCGCCGATTCGACAAAGGGCCTTCTCCTGTTGCCTCGCAACCAAGGGCTTGGCTTCCGGATCCGCTTCCTCCGCCAGTTTCTCAATCGCCGAGGCCACTACACCGGCCACAAGTGCCCCCGTTACCCATGGATTGCCCTTTTCGAATTCCTGTAACTGGTCCACGGAAAGTCCGGGAAAGAAGATGCGGTGCCAATCACCCTTTAATTGCCACGTGATACGTGTATTGGCTCCCGACCCGTTTACCTCCACGTGATCGATAAAGCAGACATTCTTCACCTGAATGCCGTGCCTGGCCAGTTTCCATAGCTCGGGATTTTCGTATCGTCCCTGCAAGTTGTATCGCTGGTCCCCACCGCAGTTATTGTCTACGGCAAGTTTCTGATCGTATTCGAAGTCACGATACAAAGGCCGAATCAACTCGGAACCGACGTTGAAGACGATTCGATTGTCCTTACGATGGCCTGAGGCGGCGCGGGTCATGTATCGCCACTGCGATTGTAGCGGCGGTGGCGGATCGTAGTCGTTGAAGTCGGGCTTCGACGGCGTGGCATCAAAGCAGATCCAGCCGTAATGGCTACCCAGCCAAACCTGTGTGTATCGATGCCCGTTCGAACAAGGTGCCGTTTCCTCTGGATCGAGCAGCCCGTTCGCATTGTCGTCCCACGTGTCTGGGGCTAGTTGCGTGCCAGTTCCCAGCCACCGAGCCGGAATGCCAAGATGTCGCATCGCTCCGGCTACCATCACGCTGGTGCCCGAGCACGCGATGATCTGCGTTTTATCGTAGGGTTTGGCGGAAAGGTCGATTTTCAGACTTCCCGGGTTGGCATCGTAGTGCTGTCGGTCGTAGTCGACCGTCGCCGGTTTTCGTTTTGGGCGGCTGGGATAGTAGTAATTGTCCTGGATGTACTCGACGACATTGCGAGCCGCCCAGTAGGGGTTTTGCATATCGGCCTGGACGCCGTACTTCTCCTTGATATGCGTACGGACTCGACGGATGAAGGATTCGTACGTTGCCGCATCACTCAGGTTGTAGAGCTCAGGATCGTCGGCCAGATAGTCGGTTCCCTCTAACGCAGTACGGTCTTGATCGACTCGGTGGGGATAGACAAATTTCTTGTAAGGGTTGGTCCAGAATTCGATGTGGTATGCGGACGAGTAGCCTCTGGCCGGTGCGTTTGCGTATTCTACGCATTGCATCGTCTGACGAGCGGACGCATCGCCGGCCGGGTCGAGGGTCATCTGCAGGATCGTTGGGTCTACACCCGGGGAGGCGTTCATGACCAATTCCGTTTCTGGCCAGACGCCCTGGTTTTGCAGTTGTTCGTATGCGTAGGGTCGGGAGTAGTAGTGATACACGGCGCCGGCGTCTTCGCAGTCTGCCTCCGGTTCTGTCTGGATGGTCATGATCAGACGGCGGGGGACGCGGGGCCCTTCAAGCGCTGCATCCAGGTTCTTTGTGACGTTCACTCGGTGAACGCGATCCGGTCCCGGCACGTTTTCGGAGACCCAAAGGGCGTCTTTTCCAAAGCACATTCCCCAACACGAAGGGCTGCCCTCGTGTGATTTCGGTCGATCGAAGAAGAACAGTCCTCGACCGGTTCGCGATTCAACACAACAGACGTGATCGTTGCCGACCGTAGCCCACAGGTAGCGAGTGTCGTCCATCTGCATGGCGGCTAGGCCACGGGCAGGCGATGTGCCGGCGTCCGGCAAGTGGCGGACGGATGCGGGATTCTCGCCGAAGGTGCCTTCCCACTCAATCCGCAGAATGCCGCGTTGGACACGCAGATTCTGATCCAGGTAGCCGGAGGCATCATAGCTGACCAACAATCGACCATCCTCGTACGCCAAGTCCATTAGTTCGCGATCCCCGACCCGGTACATGTACAGAGAAAAATCGATCCACGAGGATGTCCCGTCACCGGGGACATACCGCCAGAGCCGCGATCGAGAGTCGTCGTCTGTAACCTCCCAATCCAAGAAGTAGAAAACGGCGCGTCCCTGCTCAATGGCAAGAGCAAGGCCTCGCGGACTGGCAAGCCCGGACGAGCCGACCATGGCCGAGAGATCGTACGTCTGCAGAAGTTTGAGTGTTTCGCTCTCCGACTCCTGTTGGAGGCCGTAAGCAAAGATTCGGCCTGATCCGTCCAGGGCAAACAGTCGTGGACCGCCAGTGGAGGCGTCGTCAAAGGCCAGCCCTCTCACTTCCGTGTTGTTTTCGGCCAGTGTGTAGGCGCATAAACTCTCGCCAAGCAGCGACGGAGCTTTCTTTGCGGCGGACAAGCTTACGCCTACGGCATTCAGCACGAAAGCGAACAGCAGCAAGCCAGTCGTTTTCGGGATATGCAATCTCATTCCCTCGATTCTCACTGTGACTTCTCCTGCTCTACAGCTCGTTCGATCCAAGCGTCAAGATTCTCAAACGGCAGCTTACGCAAAGAGAGCACATCTGCCGAGAGGTTATATCTCAGTTTGCCGGTTTCTGGATGGAATGACGCTGGGTTGGAACCGACGCAGACCAATCGCAATGTGTGAACTCCCGGTTCAAAGCGGAATAGCCCGATCTTCCGCTCGCGTCTCTGCCCGTAGATGTAGTCTTCGTGCTCGTTTTTGCGATAGACATTGAAGAAATCCAGTGTCTTGTTGATCTGTTCGGGTGGCAACTGGTTCACCAAGCTCACTCGGTAGCCGCCTGCGATCTGAGATTCCCCGGCCACATGGACCTCCTTGCCGTCGATGTAGACCTTCCAAACCCCGTTGTCCTCGCGCAAGTGCTGGAACAACGACGTCGAATAGCGCCCCGCCTCCTCTACCTGGAAAGGAATCTCGATCCACGATCCGATGGAATCGTTCTTCACGCGGAACCAAGGCTTGGTGTACGTGGCACGATTGTACTGATTCACCTGCAGTACCACGCCCTCGGAATGCTTGATCGTGTCAACGACCTTGGGCAAGTGAAGGACGATCTCTGGATTCACGCGATCCTTGTAGGGCGGAAACTCACACCACGGCTCGGCGATCGTGTCCTGATACCAGAAGGACACGGAAGACCAGAAATCCGGCCGCGACGCGGAAGGCGATATCACTTCGCCCTTGGAGTTCATCACGAAACCACGGCGTTCAATCTGGAATTTGAGCGACTTCTGGAAAACGATCGGGTCGGCAATGTGCCATCGGTAGGCACTCACACGAGCGTCCGGCGCGCGTGGCTCGAAGACCGTACATCCCGTGTACAGGCTGGAATGGACCCGCATGTTCCAGGCCTCGTTGATGTAATCTTCCGTGCCCGTTCCCTGCAGCGACGGTTGTTCTTCCCCGTCGATCCAGAACATGTCGTCGCCCTCACCGAACCAATGTCCGATGGCGTTTTGCGATGAAAGCACAGTTCCCACATAGTGGCCGCGCCCCCGGCCAACAAACGCGGTGTACGGCTCGCCCATTTCCGGCGGGTACTCCTGATGGTACCGGGCGTGAAAGTACATAGTCGGCTCAGGCGACTCGTCCAGACGCACCCAGTCGATTTGATAGTAGCAGGATGCCGGCTCCTTATCCGACTCGTTGGTCAACGTGATCTTCGCCTGCTTGCGGAAAGGCATCTGCCAGTAGCAGTTGTAGCCACGTCCGTAGGAACTCACTTTGACCGGTAGCGAATTGACGGTGGCACGCATGCCGTTTCCAACGGCAAAGAAATCACCTATCGGCACTTCGACCGAAGGCACTTCCGCACCGTCCCAGTAGATTCGTAGCACGAACGCACGCGGATGGCGGATATCCATCGAATTTGGCGTCATCCAGATGTGGGCAATCTTCCCGGGACCCTGGAGGAGTGCGATCGTCTTAGATTCGCCGATTGCGAACTTGTCCGAGTCTGCATTGTCGTTTGAATTCCCACTAGTTGCCCTCATCGACCTCCCGGCCTGGGGACGAGTGATCGCTTTCAGAGTCTGAGCCTCCGCTTGGTTTCCACCAATCGTCAGCAGCACGGTTGCCAGGCAAATCACTCTTGTCTTACTCATGAAGTATTCTCTCCTGTCACGACGATCGTAATTGGGACAGGCTTCCAGCCTGCTGCTGTGAACATCTGGCACTGTCACAAATCGAGTGCATCAACAAGGTCGTGTCGATCCAACCCGCGAAAACCGACGCCCAAGGCCCCACGGATGGCAAAGCCGGCCCACGGATATTCAATGCGGAGGGAATCTCATTCGTGGGGCGGCCCTGCTATCCGTGGGTTTTCCCATGTTTTCCAGGCTCGAACGGATCCCTCCAAAATGTTCACAGCAGCGGACTTCCAGCCTGTTAAAAGACGCCATCAGGCCGAGCGTCACCAACAGGGCTCTTCCGGATCCCAAAGACACGGGCGCGAGTCCTTGATCTGCCGTAGTGGTGGCTGGAAGCCATCACTACTCGGACACGTTCCCGTCTAACGTTCGCCTGATGAGTGTGGAAGATGCCAATTGACACAAAGTAACACGCATTGTAAGCCATTTTTCGATCGATCAAAATGGTCGTGCATCGACAAAGAACTGATCTGCATGACAGGTACGAAGAGAGGATCGGTGAAGCGACCGATCTCGATGCTGCGATGCCCTGAGGGCGTCTTCTAGAAGGAAAGAACATGAACCATCGTTCGATTGATCTGAAATGCGGCTTGACCATCGTTTTCCTGGCATTTTTCGCGCCGTTGGGTGTCCAGGCGGATCAACCAACGGATTCACCGGCAACGCGCGCGATCAAGGTACTGGGGATCGGCAACAGCTTCACCGCCAACGCCTTTTCCCTGCTTCGCCCCATGGGCAGACGCAGCGACAAGTGCTGCATTATCCTTGGCCAGGGCATCATTGGCGGCTGCTCGATGGAAAAGCACATGCGATTGGCCAAACTGCACGAGGCCGAACCGGACAACGCGGAAGGGAAACCCTACTCGCTCTCGAAAACGGACTCCGAGGGCAATCGAGTTCGGACCCGCGTCGGCCTGCGCGAGTTGCTCGCTTCGGACGCGTGGGATATCGTTACCATTCAACAACTGAGCGCCCAGAGCCCGGACATTGCCAACTACCGGCCCTATGCCAAAGAGCTGTACGACTACATCAAGAAATACGCGCCGCAAGCCGAGGTCGTAATCCACCAGACCTGGGCCTACCGCACCGACGGCGACTTCGAGCGAGTGTTTCCCGACAAGCTGTCTTACGGCCAAGAGGATATGTACCGTGATCTCAACGCAGCTTACAACACGATCGCCAAAGAACTTGGCGTACGCATCATCCCCGTCGGCGCGGCCTTTCAATTGGCGCGCGAAGCCCGTCCCTACATCCCCGATCCAACGATCGATCGCGATGCGCTCGTTCCGCCAAGTCTCCCGAACGACAAGAACTCGCTCTGCGTCGGCTGGTACTGGGACAAGTCCGAACCTCAGAAGCTGCGCTGCGACACGCACCACGCCGGCATTCAAGGCAAATACCTGGCCGCCGCCGTTTGGTTCGAGTTCCTCACGGGCCTGAATCCCCACGCCGAAGGCGTCAGGGCAGGAGCCATTGCCGACCAAGACGCCAGATTTCTCAGCGACATCGCCCACCAAGTTGTCACTGACGGAAAACGGCCTGCCCCTTAGAAGGCAATCCCGACACAATGAGCGAACAAACGATTTGCGACTCGGCGACTCGCACGAACATCTGCCAGAACTTCGTCGACGCGGCCGTCGGGGGCCCGACGAAGTGTCGTCGGGGTGATCACCTGCGATGCGGTAATGCCGGCAGTCTCCGATGAGTGCAGGGCGACATCGTGGGGTAGCCCGAAGGTCTGTAATCCTTGCTGCGACTAGGGTTAGCAGGTGCCCCGGCTGTCTGGAAGCGATTGGGAACGGCAGTTGCACCAGCAGTGAGACCTCACCAACATGCCGGCCCCGGAAACGTCTTTGGATCTCAAAGCGTTGGTGGATAGAATGGGCTACGTTGGTTCGACAGGTTACCACTGGAAAGGAGAACCGAAAAAGTCCGTGGATCCGGCCAGCGTTCAGATAGTCTTCCCTGAATGATCAGCTCGCTATGTCTCCCTGCACACGGTCAGGCTGGCTTTCATCTTTTGTTGATATTTCGGGCAGAACTGGCAATCGTGATAGGGAGACTAGGGGCTTCTCATAAGGGGCACGACGAACATGAGTACGACGCTGCTTGTTATCGTGGTCTTGACGGCTCCGCCCGTGGTCGGTGCGGGTCAGGCCAGGAGTTCGGAAGCCGATCGGCTGGTCCAGCAGGCGCTCGAAGCCGAACTGCACGGCGATAATGCCAAACGCAAGGATCTGTTGGAGGAGGCCCTGCGGTCCTCGCCGCAGTGCGAGGCGGCTCGCTGGCAGACCGGCCATGTGCGCGTGGGACGCAAATGGCTGACGCTGGCCGAATCGCAGCAAGCCGCGACGGAGCATCCGCGGCTCGGGCGATATCGCCAGACGCGTGCGGACTGCGTCGCCCGGATGGCTCCGTCGGCGGTCCACCTAACGATGGCCCGCTGGTGCCGAGAATACAAGCTGCCGGAACGGGAACGTTACCATTGGCTGAACGTGCTGGAGTATTCGCCGAATGACGCGGAGGCCCTGGACGCATTGAAGCTAAGCTGGCATGAAGGGCAATTGATCGGGCGCGACGAGGTCGCCGAACTTCAGGCGGCGCGGCGTGCCACGTATAAATGGACCGGGCGTCTGAAGAGACTGGCTCCGAAGCTCAAACGGAGTGGTGATGCCGGTCAGGACACGTCCGCGTGGGACCAATTCCGCAGCATTTCCGATCCCGCGGCCATTACGGCCCTGGAAACCGTGATTGCTCCGCGCAGCGAACGGCTCGGGCTGGAGGCCGTCGCGCTACTCGGCAAGATGCGCAGTCACTTGGCTGCTGCTTCTCTGTTTCGATTGACCGATTCGCAATTCGAGGCGGTGCGTGCCGCGGCGTTGGCGGAACTGAAGCGGCGACCGCTGCACCAATCCGTTCCGCATGTGTTGGCGGAAATGCGATGGCCCGTTCAGTTGGAGCAGGACCTACGCGTCGGACCGCTCGGGAATGTGCAATACGAATCGACGGTTACGAGCGAAGGGCGACAGGCCAAGACGATCGTTCGGACGACGGCGAGCGCCGTATTCTCGGACACGCCGCTCGTGAGCGTTTCTAGTACGGGCGCTGGTCGCAAAGTCTTCAGGTCCGTCCAGGTTTCCGGGCCGACTCCGTACCAACGATACGTGAACAGGCGGCGCGTCGTGAATGCCTACGGACAACAAGCACAGACGAGCCGCGAGAGCGCCGACGCATACAACCGAGAAACCCGGAAGCGAAACCTCGCCGCAAGTCGGTTGTTCTACGAACTCGTCGGTGAGGATCCCGGCGCGGACTCGCAGGGATTCTTCGGTGAGGATCCCGGCCTGGACCCGCAGCGATATCTGGATTGGTGGCTGGACTACAACGAGTTTGAACGTATGGGGGACAAGCCGGTGTACACGCGGGACTATGATAATCCGCGGCACGTGCACGACGGACCGGTCATCCGCGTGACTTATTCCTACATGTCTTGTTTTGCACGCGGGACGCCGATCTGGACGCAGAACGCGTTGACACCTGTGGAGCAAATCCAGCCCGGCGACCTGGTCTTGTCGCAAGATCCGGATACGGGTGAGTTGGCTTACAAGGCGGTCCTGCAGACGACGCTTCGCCCGCCCAGCCCGCAGCGGCGGATCCGGGTGGAAAACGAGGAGATCGCCGCGACGCTGGGACATACGTTCTGGGGCAACGGGGATGGCTGGCGCATGGCCAAAGAGTTGAAGGGCGGCCAACTACTGCATGCTCTGCACGGCAGTTGGCCGATCCGGCAGGTGGACGAACTGCCAGAAGCCGAAGCCTACAACTTGGTCGTCGACGACTTCCACACCTACTTCGTCGGCCGGCTCGGTCTGCTGGTCCACGACAACAACTTCCGCCAGCCCACGACGGCGGTGCTGCCGGGCTTGCACCGGGCCCGCAAGTGAAGTGTAAGGGATAGGAATCTCCTTTTCCAAACAGACGTGATCCCAACCAGGAGAGACTACTCGCGGCGTCGAGGGATGCCAACGGTTGCAGAGACGCAAGATCTTCTCGATTATCTCGTACTGACGTGATTCATCGACTGAGGCGTCCGAACCTTCGTCCGCAGCGAAGCGTGCCAGTCGCCACCACCGCCGCAGCGAACGTCAAATCGACACGATACTCACATCCATCTAATGCAGTTGCGGCGTTTCGCCAAACTGCGGAGGCCAGCACCAGCACATGTTCAAAACGTATCCCAGTTGCGCGTCTGGGTGTTGTCGACCCAAACGCACAACGGCAACTTCGGATGGCGTTCAGGTGACGCGTGCCTCGGAAGTTCTTGACTGTTCAGAAACTACCGAGGTCCGACACGCTTGCGGCACGAATCATCTTGATTCGACGCGATCGCAGAACGGCACTTCTTGGCTTGTGCTACAGAGAATATGGCAAGGTGGCGAGCAAGGGCTGTCGAGAATGTGCAACTCATGGTAGACAAACGGCTGCTTCCGACGTTTGGGCTGATCATCTTGCGCACAAATGTTCGGATATGTTCATCGAGGGAGGACTGTCGATGCGCCGTTCAATCTGTTTTGTCGCCGCTCACAGCCGAGCGCCTTCGTAAATATCGGCGTAAGCTTTGCATCTGTCTTCTTGGTGCGTTAGGGTGACGTTCCTGCTTGGCGCATCACAAACAAATGCGCGAAAGTGAGACGTGATGACACGAGGGACTGCAAACCGCTTCGCTTGGCTGCCAGCCTTTTGCTTCTCGATCATTGTCGCGCCGCCGCTTGGACCGGAAAAACGAAAGGCCTGCGTTATGAAGACGACTTCGAGAACAAACGGCTGGCAGAACTTTGTGCGAGGCTTATGTCTGATTTTTGCGATCGCCGCCAGCCGGCTTCCGGCCGTCGCGGTGGAATTCCCCGGCCCGCA
>CAZUAH010000519.1:0-9793 GCA_964617665.1 uncultured Pirellulaceae bacterium | reverse complement strand
ACTTCCTTTCCACTTTCGACATCGAGGGCTATCAGGGCGCCGAGTTCATCTGTGCCGAAATGGGCGACGACGCGATTGCCGTCGACCAGCGGAGAATTCGCTGTGCCCCAATATGGATGGCTCTTCTCGAACCGCGAGTCGTAGTCACGGCGCCAGAGAGGTTCGCCGGATTCTGCATCCCAAGCAGAGAGCAGCCCTGTGATGCTCATCGTGAAGAGCCTGCCGTCGACAAGGGCCGGCGACGACTTTGGCCCCTTGCCGTGAAGTTCCCCACCCGATCCCATTTTGAATGGAACGGCATTGCTCTGACGCCACTTGAGGGCGCCGGTTTCGAGGTCGAGGCACCAGACCACCTCGTCTTCACCTTGCCGAGCGTGTTGGTAGACGCAGCCGCCAGAAACGACCGGGGACGCGTAGCCCTCACCAACCTCGACCTGCCAAACGCGCTCCAGCCGTTCCGGCCACTGCGCTGGCGGTTGGAATCCGCTTACCCATCCGTCACGCCCCGGACCGCGCCAGCACGGCCAATGGGCGTCCGCGCCGGTGGAGGGCGTATTCGTGAGTGTTAGAACCATCAGGGCCGATAGGATGACAACTATTGGACGTAGCATGGCTCAAGCTCCTTTTCTCACGAGATCTTAGCGTGTCCCTAACCTACCGGCCAGCGGACGTCGCGTCCTGCCCCGTTGGCAACTACTTGTCCAAGCCTTCGTCGGCCGTGGCACCGGCGAGAAATCCGACAATCGTGCGCGCGGGCGATTCGTCAATACACGTCGTGACCGATGCTGCGAGACCTGTCTGTCCGAGAAGCTTGTCCACGTCGGTTTCCGACAGTCGAACGCCGTTCAATCCGGTGGGATTGACTAAAAGAAACCGGCGGTCGGTATAGAGTGTGATTAACTGCGGCACGTCGGCGACTTTCAGGATGTTGGGCGCGTAGATCCATCTCGGATTTGGTAGGGGATCGGCGATGGTGTGCAGGAAGCTTCCTGTCGATCCTTCGGCAACGGCCGCGGCAATGTCGTTGGATAATGCCCCAGCCAACGTAGCGATTATTCCCGTGTTTCCGCGACCGTAGACTGCGATGTGACTGCCGTCGATATCCTCTCGCGGCGCGAGGCAGCGGACTGCACACACTACGTCCCAGGCTTGTTGGGCCAACATGGGACGTCCCAAGACGATCGCGTCGCTGGCACAGTGATTCTCGTGCACCCGGACTTCGCCCAAGCCGCGCACGTCCAGGGCAAGCACGGCGATGCCGCGGTCCAACAGCCCATTGGTGACCTTCGAGTGACGAATCGTCTGCTTGCCTTCGTCGTCCAGCATGACAACAGCCCGTAGCGGTGAAGGCGCATGCTCCGGCCGAATCAGAAAAGCCGGTACTTGCAGTGTCTTTTCTGTTTGGATGGTCAAGCGTTCGACCGTATTGCCATTCCACTTCGACGTACCTAACGACTCGGCCACCGGTTCAGAGTCTTGCGGCTTGCCGCCCAGCAGTTTCCAGAGCTCCTGACGAAGTGCTGCTGACCAAGCCTTCCGGCCGACTTCATCGTCCGGCACCGGCGGATACGAAGCGATCAGTCGATTGGCTTCCTCGCGCACCAGACCGACGTAGGCCTTTGCGTCGTCCGGCATCTTGCCGTCCTTCAGCACTTGCAGGTCGGGCGACTGTACGTCCTCTAGTTCCAGTTCAGGCTCTGCACGCGGTGCGCCGTCGCCGCGATTCTGCAGCCAGCGGTCGAACCAGCCGTAGGCTGCTTCGCGCAACGGGTCGGACCAGCCATGCGGTAACGGTGCCTCGTGCAGATTGACTCGGTCGGCCACATCGTAAAGAGTGTAGATCTTGCGGGCGCGTTCGATCGTCTTTCGTACACCGGCTACGGGAAAGATTGGGTCCTTTGCCCCGTTGCCTGCCAAGAAGGGGCGTGGCGTGCAAAGTCCAACGAATTCAAATTGCTCGAACTCGCGACAGGCTCCAGGCAAATGGTTGCAGATGCAATGATTGCCGCCATCAGCAATCCAGGCTTCGTACGAACACAGGCAGCAGAATGAAGCACCGACCGCAAACCGCGGTTCGACCGGCATTGTGTACATCGTGTTCAGTCCGCCGCCTGAGTTGCCCGTCAGGCCGATTCGATCCGGGTCCACATCATCGCGAGAAAGCAGATAATCAACCGCCCGAATGCTGTCCCAGACCATGTAGTGCAGATTCGATTTCCCGGTTAGCAGCGCCGCATAACTAACGTCGTGCGAATTGCCCGGCAATCGTCGTTCTCCTTGGCCAACCGGATCGTATGCCAGGACCAGGAATCCTTGGTGGACCAAGCCGAGTTGGGCGGTTCGATATAGATCGTAGTTCTTGCCTTGCTGCATCGCGTGCCCGGCTGTGACCACGATCGCCGGAAGCGGTCGCTGTGCCTGTTTGGGAGCGTAGACATTGGCGGTCACGTAGAATTGCGGCTTGCTCTGGAACAAGAGGTTCTCGATCACGTAGGTCTCGCGGTCGCGTCGTCCTGTGATACGTGCGTCAAGAGGCGTCTTTTCGGGCCAAGGATCGAATCCCAGCGCTCGTCGCAACGCTGGCCCTACCGCTGCACGACGAGCTTCCCATTGCTCGAGGTTTTCCGGATCGGACCATCCCTGTGTGAGGGCGACACAGGCGTCGATGTTGAATCGCAACGCATTGGCCTTGTCCGGCAAGTTGTCTGGATAGATGGACCAAAGCCGCTCGTCGGCCATGGGGTCTTCGTCTGCATCGTCGGTCAGCAGAACGGCGTCCGCCGTCTCGAAGCCCACATCCGCGTCGTGGACGACGATCTCGACGGGTCCTTCATCCAGTTGTACCTCGCCGGCCTTCTCCCAAATCCAGCGACGGCGAGTGTCCTTGTGCGTGATCGCCAAACGCTTGCCTCCCGCCTCCATCTGCAATGCCCTGCGCGAGTTGGCTGAAGTGTACCCGCGCAACCACACGACGTGGCGACCGCCCTGGTCAATCCGAACCGTTTTTCGCATCGAGGTTGATGCCACGTTTGGGTTGGCATTCGACGTGCAGAAGCCTTGTCCCAAATAGCCGGAGATGTTGGTCTGCCGTCGCCATGGTCCGTCGAAATCCTCGACCTGAAGAAGCAGGCGATCGGCGTAAGCGGTGGTTGTGAGCATCCATACCGAAAGCGCGAAAGCGATTTGGAACTTCGTGCGAAGCAACATGCGTGTCACCTTTCTTATTGTGACGCGGCAAGCGTGGCGGGCGCCGGTGATACGATCAGACGATCGCAGTGTATCAGAGCGAACAGAGCTCGTCGAATCTCGGGCAAGAACCGATCTTCAATGGTCAAGTTCTTGACAGTGGGCGCCGCAGCCTCAAGAATCGACGGTCAGGCAAGGGTCTGGCCGCGAGATCTGTAGTCAGGAGTCGAGATGATGACTGTACTTTTCTGCCGTCGTATGATGTTTGGCACGTCGCTGGTTTTGACCGCATTGGCGTTTGTCGAAGGAACACGCGCCGCTGAGACTGTCGAACCGTTCAAGGCTGGCTTTGCCGAAACGGATATCACGCCAGAACTGGGTATGGAGAAGCCGGGCGGGTATCACAAGTCGTCCATGAAGCGAACCCAGGATCCGTGCAAAGTCCGTGCGGCCGTCTTCGACGATGGCAAAACACGAGTTGCGTTGGTGGGTATCGACGCCCTGATTGTTTCCCGACATCTGGTCAAGGCCGTCCGGAAAGACATCGAAGCCCAATGCGGCATCAAGCCCGAGGCGGTGCTTATTGGCGCTTCGCACTCGCACACTTCTGGTCCTGTGGGCATGGTCAAACCGGGCGAATACGATCATGCTTCGGATCTAGTGAAGAAGCTGGCGTATGAACAGTCGTCGTGCGCCGATCCTAAGTACTTGGCACTTGTACGAAAAGAAATCGTCAACGCCGTGTGTCAGGCCGACAAGAACCGGGTCGACGCGCACTGCGGCGTGGACAGCGGCCACGAGGACAAAGTTGCTTTCAATCGCCGCTTTCGGATGAAGAACGGTTTGACCTTCACGCATCCCGGCAAGCGAAACCCGGACATCGTCGAGTTGGCCGGCCCCATCGACCCGGAGGTGGGCGTGATCGGCGCCTGGACCACAGACGGCAAGCTCATGGGTTGTGTCGTCAATTACGCCAACCACGGTACGACCGGCGCAAGCGGTTGGTCGGCCAATTGGATCTACTACATGGAGCAGGTTATCCGGGGTGCGATGGGCGACGATGTTATCGTCGTGTTCCTAAATGGCGATTGCGGCGACATCACCCAGGTGGACAACCTGAGTCCGTATCCCAACATCGACGGTCCCATCGTTGGCGGTCGCGTTGGTGCCGAGGCGGTCAAGGTGCTGCTGAGCATGCATCGTGGTTCGCTGGCCCCTTTGGATGCCAAGGTGAAGGTGTGGAACATCAAACGACGTCCACCCAGCCCTGAAAAGGTCAAGAGCTGCTTGGAGGAGGCCACCAAGAATCCGGACCGCGTACCCACCTGGACCAAAGAGACGTTGATGTTGGATGCGTTGATCGCCAACGAGCCGGAGGTAGAGGTCGAAGTGCAAGCGATCCAGGTCGGACCGGCGGTGTTTGTGACTAACGAGGCCGAAATGTTCGTCGAGTACGGATTGGAGTTGAAGAAGAAAAGCCAATTCAAGTTCACCTATCCCGTCGAACTGGCCAACGGTTGTGTGGGCTATATACCCACCGAGGAAGCTTTAGGGCCGAACGGCGGCGGCTACGAGACGCGTCTGACCAGTTACAGCAATCTTGGGATCACAGCCGGCAGGCAGATGCTCGACGCCGGGCTGGAACTGGTGGGCCAGATGACGCCTGGCGCGGCTCCTGCGCCGAAAGAGATCCCGCCCTCGAACAAGCCCTGGTCATACGGCAGCGTGCCGCCAGAGCTGGAATAATGCGCGGCATCACAAATACGATAAGAAGCCCAAACTGCGGAAAGAACACTGTCATTGAAAGGGCCGGAAATGTTAGCAGCAGTGTCTGTACGGAACGGGAATCGGACTGAATACATGCTGCCGCATGCCCAGATGTGGTGCAAGGCAACATTGATTGCCGGTATGCTCTCGCTGGTCGTCACGTGCAGCGCAGCGTGGGCTGGTGAGGCTGCGGAGGAGAAGTCCAACGAGACGGTTACCAGCGAGCTTCCAACCGCCAAGATGCTGGTGGACTACTATCATCAGATGTCGGTCCCGAAACCGTTCGTCGTTCGGGAAGGGGACGCCTTTGAAAAGCACCGGGACGATTTGCGCAAGAAGGTGTTTGAGAGTGCCGGCTTGTGGCCGCTTCCGAAGAGAGTTCCGCTCGACGTCCATCAGTCGCCGCCGCTTGAACATCCGTGGTGCACTGTCCGGAGGATCTACTATCAGCTTTGGCCAGGAGTCTACTCGGCTGGGTTGCTGTTCATGCCCAAGCAACTGACCGAGAAACCTGCTCCGGCGATGCTTTGCCCGCACGGCCATTGGCGCGATGGAAATGCCCATCCCGAGGTGCAGAAGCGGTGCTTGAACTTCGCTCGACTGGGTTATGTCACTTTTTCGTCTACGCAGGACCATTACGAAGACCTGTACATCGGCGTTTCGCACCAGACGCTGATGATCTGGAACAACCTGCGGGCGCTGGACTACCTGGAATCGCTTCCGCAAGTGGACAAATCGCGGATCGGCGTTGCCGGTGCTTCGGGCGGGGGCCTGCAGGCGCAGATGGTCGTCGGCTTGGATGACCGCGTGCGCGCAGCGACCATCGTCGGACTGACGTGCGACTTCCGCGAGATCATGTTTCCCGACCGGCACCACTGCACGTGCAACCACTTTCCGCACGTGATGCGATTCACCGACCATCCGGAGATCAGTGCACTGGGTCTGCCCACGCCCCTGCAATTCTTGACGATGAACGATTGGACGAAGAACTTCGAACGTGACAACTTTCCAACGATTCAGAAGCTGTACAAGGCCAACGGCTTCGACGATCGCGTAGATTGCATGTACTACAACACGCCTCACTCGTACGACAAAGAGAAACGTGAGCGAACGTATTGGTGGATGGAACGATGGGTCCGTGGCCGCGAGCAGGCCGAGCCGGTTGTCGAGCCGGACGACATCGAAACGTTCCCCGCAAAGACGCTGCAAGGTCTTTCGGTGGACGTTCCCGCGAACAAGGGTTTCGGCGAACTCAGCCATATCTACACGCGCGAGCGAGGCTACCAGGTGCCGGCGCTCAGTACGGCCGCGGAATTGCAGAGATACCAGAAGAAGATGCTTGCATCGCTCAGAGATCTGCTGGGAATGGATGTTGCGCTTCCACGCGAAAACAGCGAACCGAAGACGCTTCACAGCCAAGCGGAGGGCGAGTTGATCGTCGAGCATGTCGGCTATCCAAGCGAAGGTGGAATCCTCGTGCCGACGATCGTGATCCGGCACAAGCAAGCACAAGGCAAACTGCCCGTCACAGTTGTCTTTTCCAAGACGGGCGGAGACTCCCTGTTGGCGGAGACGGGCCCCGACTCGCCTCGCCAACTCGCCCAGGACGGATCGCTAGTCGTGTTGCCCGACGTGCGGTGCTACGGCGAAATGTTCTCTACCGCCGCACCTGGCAAGGAGGTCAACAGCGGTCAACGCGCAGGATGGCAACGGAACGGAATCGTTTGGGGTCGGCCGGTGCCGGGTATGGCATGCACGGACATCGAAGGCGTCCTGGACGGACTGTCCGCGCGCCCCGATGCCGACATGACCCGTGTGAAACTGGTCAGCCGCAAGTCGGGCGATTTGGGGATTGCTGTTCTGTTTGCTGCTGCAATTGACTCTCGCATCGCCGAAGCCGACGTGGATCTGGCCGGCTTTTGTTTCCAGCAGCGAAACTTGCCGCTGGTCAGTTGCGTACTCCAACACGGCGACGTGCTTCAATGGGCCGCACTGGCAGCCGATCGAAGGCTGACGCTTCGCAATGTTCCGCCGGAAGCTGGTGATACGGCATGGCTGCAAGTAGTCTTTTCCTTGGTGGGCAACAGCGATCATTTGCGCGTCAATGGCAGGACGGCAGATGGGTAGAATGCAGCGACTTGCAAGAAGTGAGGCCAGCGGCCAATTCTGTCATCGCCAACAAATCTCAATTACGCGCAACATTCAGAGTCCTTGTGCTACACGTTCTTTCGGGGAGGACGCCGGGGATTGCATAGAGGACAATGCTTGGGTAAGATGGCTGCCGAGGGACCTTAAGAGTAAACGCACGGTTTGCGGTCACCAATTTCAGCGAGTCTACTGGACGCGCGCCCACAATCGCCGCTCCGTTCCAGCCAACTCGCCCAACTCAAACTTTGTGACTTGTCCCATGTCTTCTACCTCCCGAACACATGTCGTGCGTCGTCGTCGCGCGTTTACCCTTGTCGAGTTGCTCGTCGTTATTGCGATCATCGGCATTCTTGTCGCGCTGCTGCTTCCGGCCGTGCAGGCGGCGCGCGAGGCGGCTCGAAGGTCGCAATGTGCCAGCAGCCTGAAACAGATCGGCCTGGCTGCACAGAACTTCCATGAAGTTTACCGCAAGATGCCGCCCAGTCACTTGGGACCATGGCCTCATGCGCCTTACGACTACACGAACCAGAATGTGGGCACTCTTGCCTACCTGCTTCCCTTCATGGAATTGAATGGAATCCACGAGATCATCGACATCAGTGTGCCGTCGCCTCCGTTGGGGCGCAACGTAATGCTCATGGATCGGAGATTCAAAGCTGATCCTTGGTGGCAGCATAGCATCGGGACTGCGCCGGGCGGGCCTTGGGAGATTTCCCAAGCCAAGATCGGCCTTCTACTCTGTCCGTCCACGAATGCATACGCCAACGAAACCGGGACCATTGTGATTCTGAACTACTACTACAACTCAAGCACCGGTACAACGGTGCAAGCCGCTGGTTTTACGCTGTCCGGTGGCGGGAGGAACCTGGGAAGAACCAACTATTTGGCCACCATCGGTTACATCGGCGACACTGGATATTGGGCTCATTTGAAAGGCATCTTTGGCAATCGGTCGCAATACGGTCTGAACGACGTGCTGGACGGGACAAGTAATACGTTCATGTTCGGCGAGGCCATGGGCCACTATAGCGGCGGCAAACACGATTACTCTTACAGTTGGATGAGCGCGGGGGGGCTTCCCGTCGTGTGGGGAATTGGCGAACCGGCTTGGTACCGATTTAGCAGCCAGCATCCAGGTGTTGTACAGTTCTGTTTTGTAGATGGCTCGACGCATACCGTCGACAACAACGTGGATTCCACGGCTCTCCAACACCTTGCGGCAATGGCCGACGGCGAGATAATCCCGTCCGACGCGTTCCACTGAGCACGAAAGCAAAGACAATGCGACAGAGTATCTACTCAATCATACTCCTGTTGATATCCGCCTGTTGTTTGGGGTGCGGAGGTTCTGACGCTGTCGAGCAGCCGGAGAATCCCGATCCTCCTCCCTCAGAGACCCCGCAAGGCCTGGAGCCACCGCCGCGGTCGTAGTGATCGTCGGTGCGCGGGACCACCGACTGGCCGACATGCTGCAGCCGCAGCACACCGAAGATGGATTCACGTGCGCGGCAGGCGCGCAGTCCACTCACTCCATCCAGGTGTCCAAGAATCCTTTGGACAATTGGCTCTGCCGGCGCTTGACTCGGTCCGATTGCACACTCGATAATCTAAGCGGCTGTGCAAGACGGATTTGTCGGATGGAATCCCAAATCCTTCCCAAGGCTGTGTACGGACTTGGAAGTCCGTCCCACAAGACTCCACAGTGGAATCAAAGCAGTCGCCAAACGTGCCGAATCAATGTGTCTTACCAATGCTTGTTCGGGAGTAACCAAAACATGTCCGAAGTCAACCGACGACAGTTTCTTGAGCGATCAAAGCAAACCACGCTGGGAGTGGCCACCGGTGTGACAATCCTAGCCAATGCCGCTTCGGCCCGCGGCGCTGTGGCTGCCGATAAAGTGATATTGGCGGCTGTCGGTGCGGGCGGTCGAGGTACGCATTTGGCCACGTATCCAAAATGGAGCTTCCTGGCCCGCGACGATTGCGAATATGCCTACGTTTGCGATCCGGACTCGAAGAAAGCCGCGGCACGCATTCCGAAATTTTCCGAATTGCAGGGCGGCAAGGAGCCGAAGTACGTGCCGGACTTCCGCCAAGCGTTGGAAGATAAATCGGTCGACGCGATCGTCAGCGCTACGCCGGACCATTGGCATGCGCTGTCGACCGTGTGGGCC
The DNA here is from genome assembly GCA_964617665.1 of uncultured Pirellulaceae bacterium. Classification (GTDB taxonomy): domain Bacteria; phylum Planctomycetota; class Planctomycetia; order Pirellulales; family Pirellulaceae; genus JADHUC01. Next base: position 518 of record CAZUAH010000519.1, on the reverse strand, counting down.
TGCCAAGCCGGCAAAGATGTGTACGTGGAAAAGCCAGCCCACCACAGTTGTTGGGAAGGGCAGCAGATGGTTGCGGCGGCGCGAAAGTACGAACGTGTTGTGCAAATCGGCACGCAGAACCGATCGGCGCCGTACAACATGGCCGCGCGGAAGTATATCGAGGAAGGCAAGCTTGGCACGATTCACCTCTGCCGGATCTACAACCAGAAGCCGCCGTGGGGAATGACAAAGAAAGTGGCCGACAGCGATCCACCGACCGGCTTCAACTGGGACATCTGGAACGGCCCGGCCCCAGAGGCTCCGTACAATGCCGGCTTGCACCGCACGTGGCATCACCTGTGGCGCTACTCGGGCGGCGACATCGCTAACGATGCCAGTCATCAGATCGATCTGGCCCGTATGCTGTTGGGTGTCACATACCCGAAGACCGTCTACTCGACCGGTGGTCGCTATGCCACGAATCCGGACGAGTTAGTGGCCGAAACGCCCGACACGCAAATCGCTCTGTACGACTTCGA
>CAZUAH010000518.1:0-9801 GCA_964617665.1 uncultured Pirellulaceae bacterium | reverse complement strand
CGTGGCTCCGCCCAAGCTAGACACCGTGATCTTAGAGATTGGGGAATCGGAGAAACCGGTCGAGGTCAATGTATCCGAAGACAAAGAGATCACCATCACCGACCCGAACGATGGTCAAGAGATTCGCATCACGGTCGAACGTGGTAAGCAAATCTTGACGCTCCGCAAAGCAGGCTTCGCTACCGAAACGATGAAGTTCAATCTGACATCGAAGGACGGTAGGCGCGTCTGTGTTACGTTCGTGCCGGAAAGGCAACCACTGACAACCGCTGAGTTGTCCGCGAAATTGTCCGCGGAGGAACAGGCGGCTGTCGCACTTCGGGGCGACATCCTGCTCATTGATCGCGATGCACCTAAACCAGCCTTAGTGGCCTTTTTTTACGCTCGTCGGAGAAGCCTGGCCAGGCGTTTCCTTCAGGATGTAAGCACACTGACCAGCATGTGTTTTCTCGATCTGAGACGTTCCGGCTTGGCTGACGCGGACCTGGAACACTTGGCAAACCTAAACGAACTCCAATTCCTAAACCTCAGCGGCACCTCGGTGTCTGATGCCGGCTTGAAGCACCTTAGCGGGCTGACAAACCTACAAACCCTCAGGCTTGAGAATACACAAGTGAGTGTCGCTGGAGTGATGGAACTTCAAAAGGCCCTGCCGGAGTGTTTGATCGAGTTGGCGAGCAGAGTGCGTCAGAAGCCACCCTCAAACGCCAAGTTGACCGCGGACGAAAACGCGGCTATCGCAGAGCTTTGCTTGTTAGGGGGCGAAATCGTGCCCATTGACCGAGGCGCAGGCAGACCAGCACTTCTGTGCTCTCTTGACCGCAAGAGAAACCTGGCCAACCACCTGCAACGTTTAAGCGTGTTGACTAACACGTGCCTTCTCGACGTGAGGCGCTGCGATGTGGCTGACGCGGACTTGAAGCACCTGGCGACCCTAAACGATCTTCACTACCTTATGCTCAACCGGAACAGGGTCACTGACGCGGGCTTAAAGCACTTGGCATCCCTTACCGAGCTACGGTTCTTGCGTCTCGGTGAGAGGCAAGTCACGGATGCAGGCTTGGAGCATTTGGGGGTTTGGTCAAACTCCAAACACTGGAGCTTTATAGTATGCCAATCGACGGCACCGGCTTGGTGCACCTGAAGGGCCTTGGTGCGCTGCGAAGGCTCAGCCTGGGAAAGAGTAGCATTAGCGACGCCGGCCTAGAACACATTAAAGGGCTGACCAATCTGCAGTATCTCAGCCTTGGCCATACACAAGTGACCGATGCTGGCCTGAAGCACCTTAGCGGGCTGACCAATCTGCAGGGTCTCGGCATTGGCAATGAACAAGTGACCGAGGTTGGCCTTGAGCACCTTCGCGGGCTGACAAACCTGCACAGACTGTTTCTTGGCAATACACAAGTGACTGACGCTGGCCTTGAGCACCTTCGCGGGCTAACCAATCTGCGGCTTCTCTTCCTCAATAATACACAAGTGACCGACGCCGGCCTGGAGCACCTTAGCGGGCTGACAAACCTGCAGATCCTCGAGCTTGAGAATACACGAGTGACAGCTACCGGAGTGACCGACCTTCGCAAGGCTTTGCCGGATTGTCAGATCCGGTGGCCGATTTATGACGTGCCGGAAGGCGGCGTCGACGAATTGTTGCAGTTCATCGAGAATCTCAAACAGTTTCGTCCAGCTACGCCGCAAGAGCGCGCCGAATATCAGAGCAAGGCGCAGGCAGCGCTCAAGCTGGCGGCACAGAGAATACTCGCGCAGGACAAAGACCCGTGGTCCAAGCCATGCCAGACGGCCCTTCGCGCCCTGCTGGAAATTCGTATTACGGACATCCCTCAAACGGATCGCCAGCAGCAAGGAGAAACGGTCGAGTTCGTCAAGACGTTCCTGAAAGCAAAACTGGAAAGGCAGCTCGAATCGCTGGATGTGGATTTGGCCAGGTCGGCTGCCCAGGCGCTGGAGACTTGCCGCAATCTGGAGTTGGCGGCCCAGGCCTACGACCAGTTCGCTGACCTGATTGCGGAGAGCGGAAACAAGGAGTTTTCCAAGACAGTGAAGGAGATGAAAGACGCGGCCAAGCGACTATCCAATGCGGAGCGATAGGGCGTAGTAGGTCCCGCTTGCCGAGCGGGACCTGAGCGGAATACAACGCGGCAAGAGGTCCCGTCCGGCAGCCGGGACCTACCTGGAACAGCGGGCTACTCGACTTCGGTCGTCGGCGTGGTTCATTACCGCGAAGCGGTTGAACACCGTAGCCCAGGGTCAGTCCGACGCAGGCGGACGCCACCCTGGGTATCCGATCAATTGAATCCTCCGAACCCTGAAACGGTTCCACAATGGTCATCGCTTTGTACAACCCTTTCAGGGTTGATGTTCGTTTCCTTTTCCTTACCCAGGGTGGCGCTCGACGGCTGCGCCGCCCGCGCTTACCCTGGGCTATGATGTGCGACGCTTTCAGCGTCAAGATAGCGAGCGGCCGTAGGTCAGGCTGTGCCTGACGGAATGTGCCTGGCATTTGGGGCATCGCCCGTCCGTTTCCGTCAAGCTCGGGCACTGCCAAACCGGGAAGCCCCGTGAACGCAATCGGCGCGACAACGCGTATTCCGTCATGCGGAGCATGACCTACTCGACTTCACCCTCCCGTGCTTCGTGCGCGGGAGGGTCGGCCCGAAGGCCCGGGGAGGGCACGATGCACAACCCTCTCCGAGCCTTCGGCTCGACTCTCCCGGAGGGAGAGTGACGACAAGAAGCTAAACGCGTTCACTTGCCCCGATAGCAGACAATCGAGCCGTCCTGGGTCACCATGTACAGACTTCCGTTGGCGGCGATCAGGCCGTCGAAGGCTGGTAGACATTCTAGATTGTGTTCGGCCAGTTTCTTTCCGTCGGTCTTCGAGAAGACTTGCATGACGCCGCCGCGTTTGCCGTCCAGCCATTCGGCCTGCTCGGACATCTTCTCTTGGAATGGCTCCTCATTCGAACGGCCCCACATCTTCTTCTCGTCCACTACGTCGCGCGGGCCGGCGACGAAGAGCCGATCGTTGGCCAAGACCATGGCCTTGGCCACGATTTCGGGTTCCTCGTGGATCCAGTTGTAGTCCACAGCACTCAGCTTGTCCTTGGGCTGTTGGGCGAGTTGTTTCCAATCCACCGTGTGGGCTGCCAAGGGATTGTCGGCTGGGTACTGGCCTTTGATCCACGTGCCTTCGAGCTTGGGAACGCCAACCTTGCGGGTCGGCGTCTTGCCGGCGCTGTAGAGTCGGTATTCGCTGACCGACGTGTTGCACATCAGTTCGGGATCCCTGGCGTACCCGTAGGCGTTCTGCTCGTCGATACATAGGATTCGGCCACAAGGCACTCGCTTGGGTGGCAGTTGGAATTCGGCCCAGCCTTCTCCGGCCGCCCGGCCGTAGATCCAGTAGGTTCGCTGGTGCCAACCGTCGTCCAGGAACGATATGGGCGAGAACAGGTGTACCTCCTGGTCGTACTGTGTGTCAGGACGCTGTGGTCGAAAACGCACGCGCTTGCCATCGGGCGTAAAGGTCTGAGACTTCATGTAGACGTATTTGCCGTCGCCGGAGAGGATGTCGGGCAAGGCAACCGGCATGTGCTTGCCCATCAGCAGGTCGTCCAGACGCTTTTCGGTGCCGGGCACACGGCTGTCCATGACGTTTTCTGAAATGAGTTCGCCCGTCTCGGGTTCAAGTATCAACATCCGCAGTCCGCCATCCAGGAACATGGACCGTCCAGCCACGCAGTACAGCTTGCCGTCCTGGATCAACACACTGCCTGCCAGCGGCCAGACCGACTCGATCTGGCCGTAGGACATCAGCTTGCGGTCGCTGGGAGCAGCCTGGAACTTCCAGGCGAGTTTGCCGTCGGAGGCACGTAATGCGTAGACGCAGCCATCGGCGCAACCGAAGATGGCAAGGCCTTGATAGAGGGTCGGCGGCGAATTGACTCGCCCGCCTGCGATGAACTGCCAGACTTCTTGGCCCAATTTGGCATCCAAGGCGTAGACGGTGTGCGTGTCAACGGCACTCAACACGAGCTTCCCACCAGCAACGACGGGCTGAGTCAGCTTTGTCCCGAACTTCTTCTTCCACGTCTGGCTCACATCGGCGGCGACATCCGTCTTGACGTACCCGCTGCGACCATTGTCGTGACGAAAAGCGGGCCATTCTTCGTTTCGAGTTTCGGATTTCGAGTTTCGGGTTTCTCCATACGCCGGTCCTTTCACCAATCGCTTTTCGGCGGGTGGGGCTTCGGCTGGCTGCGCGTTGGGCGCGACGGCGTTGAACCCGTTGAGCTTCGACTGGTAGTAACACGCGCAGGCGTGTGGGGTGACGTACAGCATACCGTTGGCGGGCATGGCACCGTAGATGCAGCCGCCCCGGACCCAATGGTTGTTGGCCCACGTATCCTCTTCCATGTCGTAGACCGTGGTCCCCATAATCGGCGGCAGCAGGTACTTGGCCGTGGCCCGTCCCGGATAGCAGCGCTGGTGGATGTAGAAGGACGGGATCGGATTGCTGTACACGTCGAGCGTCTCGCCCGTTTTCAGACTGTAGGTGGTGAATGCCCCGTTGTTTCCTCGTTGGAGTGCCCAAACGCGGTCGCCGATGGCGTAGAAATCCTCGAGGCTGAAATGTCCCGATCGAGGTTTGTCCTTGACCGCCCAGAGGATCTCGCCCTTCTGGGCGCAGATGGCAACGATGTGTCCCATCGGCGACAGCAGGACTTGATCTCCGCATATGATCAACCGCGGGCCGGAGTATCCCGTGCGGACCTGCTTCACGTCCACCACGTCCGCTTTCCATAGCTCCTCGCCCGAACGCCGGTCAAGAGCCACCACGGCGCTGCCGTCGTAGAAACACACCATCCCGCTGTCGGCGGCCAGCGTCATCGGCGTGACGGGCGCCTCCCGCTGCCAAAGGACGTTTCCGTCTTCGGCCTCTATCGCCTTGATCACGCGCGTGCCCTGCTCGCGATCCCATTGCCACTTGATGCTCGCGCGATCCCGTTCTTTCCAACAGTTTGGATGCTGCTGGTTGTAGTCGCACGGCTCCTGGTTGGTGTCGACTGCGGCGAAGACGACTCCGTCGAAAACGACCAGCTCGAAGGTCGTCGCGGTATCGTCATATGTGCAAACGACCTCGCCGGTAGTCGCATCCAGGCACAGAAGGTCCTGACCGGCGCCGGGGGCGATGTAGACCCGGTCTCCCACGGCGACCAGTCGTCTGGGCATCCACCCGGGGCCGCTCTTCAGTGGATATAGGGCATTGAACCAGTCAGGGAGAGGCCGCTTCCACAACACGGTGCCGTTAAAGGCGTCGCGTGCCACCAGCACAAGATTCGACGGTAGTTGGATGGATTCGGTCGATCCCTCGTCCATCACATAGAAGACCCGACCGCCAGCCGAAACCATCGCCTGCATACTGGCCGTGTGTTCGTGGCTCCTGGCCCAAAACGGTCCGCCCGACCATCGCATGCCTTTCGGAGGTCCGGCCAACCGATCGTTCGAGACGGACGTGCCCTCGGAATCGTACAGATAGTGGGTCCAATCGTCGATCTCTGCGGGGACCGGTTTTGCGAACATCACAAAGCCGTCCCCGATGCGGGATACGGGATGCGGGATACGGCATAGCCACGCCTCGTTCCCCTTCTCCCGCACAACAGCCACACCTCGCGGCGCCAGTACACGCAGAATCTCGCTTCCCGCATCTTGCATCTCGCATCTCGTATCTGCCACTACCAGATTCACTAACTCATCCACGTAAGGCAGATGTTGACCACCGAACACCTCGGCCGATACCTTTCCGCCAAGCCCCAGAGATTGAATGTGCTTACGGGCCTTTTCGACATTTGCAGCATCTGTATCAAGACCCTGGACAACAGATGAGCCGCTGGTCCGCAGCGCCGCGGTCAGCTTGCCATCGCCGCAGCCGATCTGAACGACCAGCCCGCCCTTCACGCCCGAAGCCTTCAGAATGTCTTCTGCCGATTGCTGCGCCGATGTTGACGAGCATGTCAGCAACGCAAGAAAAACCGCGATTACAGCCGTTACTCTCATTGTCATCTCCTTCGTTTGTGATCAGTCGTACGGCGCAGCGACGCCGCTTGCGAACCGGTATTGTAGCAGTCCGGTGCGATACTGTTCCAGGTAGTAGACGAACGGGCCCCAGCCAATTGACGCGTACACGTCATGTGATACGCTCTGCCTACAAATAGGAGGAATATCATGACACGCCGGCTACTCGAAGCGGTTTCAACACCGGGAGGGCGAGGCTCCCGCCGAGCCGAGAGCACGGGAAGACACGGCTCAGCAGGAGCTTCGCCCTCCCAAAACCCAGTTTTGAAACGCCCTCTCGTCATTTTGCTGCTTGCTTTCAGCTTGGCTGCAAACCGATCGCAGGCCGAAGACCGCTGGGTGCTGGGAATGGAGGAGCTTCACCGTCTCGACTTACTTCCCCGTTTCAAACCGTCGATCTATGTCGGATCCGTGTCGAGCTATGATCGCAGCGGGGGCAACGACGACGGGTTCTCCGGCAAGTACTCGTTTGTCGCGAAAGAAGACGACGGATTGGTCATCGCCGATCTGAAAGGACCGGGGATCATCTATCGAATCTGGACTCCAACGCCCACCGACGATTTGGTGGAATTCTATTTCGACGGCGAGACGAAGCCACGAATCCAAGTGAAATTCCGCGAGCTATTCACGGGCAACGAGTCTCCATTCGTGTCACCACTGGTCGGTTGCGGTGCAGGTGGCTTCTACAGCTACGTCCCACTGTCGTTCCGCAAGTCGTGCAAGGTGTTGGTGCGAGCAGAACGAGTGCAGTTCTACCAAATCAACTATGCTCGTTATCCTGACGATGCTCCGATCAATACATGGCAAGCGCCTCCGTCAGACGAATATCGGCAACATCAGGAGAAGGCGGCGTCTCTTTTTTCGTCCACGGGAACTGACATCAGCGACCGCGTCGTTCCGGCGGGAAGCGTCTGCAAAACCCATCGCACGAGTGTGTCGCTGGAACCGGACACCACAGCTATGTTGTTCGAGGCGACTGAGCCTGGGAGGATTGTCGGCCTGCGGATCGCTCCGGCATCTGCTCTGGCGGGAAAGGACCGCGATTTGCTATTGCGAATCCAATGGGACGACGACGAGCAGCCGGCGGTTCTCTGTCCCGCAGGGGATTTCTTCGGGTACGCGTGGGGCCGACCAGCCATGAAGTCCCTTTTGGTTGGTACAGCCGGGGATGTGAACTACTGCTATTTCCCAATGCCGTTTGACAAGTCGGCAAAGATCGAACTGATATCGGAACGGACCGACGGACCGGCCGTAGAGATCCGATCCGAGGTGGTCTACGCACCAGCGGCACGCTCGGCGAACGAGGGGAAGTTCTACACCGTCTGGCGACGTGAGAACCCGACAACGAAAGGAATTCCGTTCACCTTCGTAGAAACGAAAGGTAAGGGGCATGTCGTTGGCTGTATCCTTCAGGCGCAGGGTCCGGTATCGGGACAAACCGGGTTCTTCGAAGGCGATGATGAAACCACAATCGACGGCGAATTGACGATTCACGGGACGGGCTCCGAGGATCTCTTCAACGGCGGTTGGTACGACGTGCCCGGCCGGTGGGAGAAGCGGCTGTCGTTCCCTCTAAGCGGTTGCCTCGGCTACCAGAAGCACTTGGGAAGAACCGGCGGTTATCGTCTGATGCTAGGCGATGCCTACGCCTTCCGACAGAGCATTCGCCACACGATCGAGCATGCGCCGACCAACAACGCCATGCAGACGGACTACAGTGCGGTCACGTTCCTGTATCTCCAGGGGAGCCCTACCTTCGACCAGTCACTGCCCGATGTCGATGGACGAAGAGTGGTGGACTTCAAACGAATTGTCTTTACGCCGAGTTGGGCCGTACCGATTCACGCCTTCACATTTCGCGGCGCGACGCTCAGCAAAAAGCATGAAGAGATCCAAGGCCGGAGAGTCGCTTTCCTCAGCATGAAAGCGCAAGGCCAAGACATCTTCGGCCCGCCATTCATTTCCTTGGTGTGCGATATCCCCGCTGCGGGAGAGTACAAGGTCTCGATCGAGGCGGTCAAAGGACCGGAGCAGGCGCACGTGCAACTGTTCCAAAACGAAGCACCAATTGGTGACGTCATAGACCTCTACGCACCGGAAAGAACTCGCAGCAAACTCGTGGGGCTAGGCACACTGTCGCTCGAAGAGGGGCCTGCCAACCTGATGTTCAAGCTAGTTGGGAAGAACGAGAAATCCGGTGGTCTTGGCTTCGATCTGATCACGATCCAGTGCGAGGCTACTCAATAGGAATTCGCGACCAAGTCAATTGCGTCCGAATTGGGCTCGAATACTCCGTGAAAACTCCTCTGATTCCACCGCCGATTTCGCCACTTCGTTGATATGGGCGCGTGCCTTGAACTGCGAGAATGGTTCGTCAGTTTGAATCAGCCCCTGATCGTAAGCCATATCGCCTGAGTATCCCGGAAAGACAATTCGCGGACTGTATGGCGATATGTGAATCGGAGCGATTTGGTTGAAACTGTCCAAGATGTTGGTCGTACAATTGTTGGTCAACGTGTTGTAGAACTCGGGCTCTTCCGCCAGTCCGTTGGCTCGGCGAAGCATCGAGACCAACATGTCTCGCATCTGGCGGCGGTCGGCGTGGATGGGAAACAGGTATAAGGGGCCTTCGTCGGCCAGCGCGCGGTGGCCGATGATTTCTCGTTCGTCGCCAACGACATAGATCACTCCGAATTGCTTGAACAATCCCGCCAAAGCCGAGTATCGTTCGTCCTCGCGACGGCGCGCTTCGATGCTAATGGCCAGATAGTCGCCGTTCGCGAAACCAAAACTCACGAACGCGTGGGCCACTCCCTCCCAGCCAGCGAAATGCTGAACTCCCAACCAGACGGATTTCAGTTCGTCCAGATCATAGGTCCGGTCGTAGTGCATTACTTCATAACCGTCATTCGCCGCGTAGACCGTCCTGCGGATACTGCGAACGGTTACGCGATCACCATCAAAATCCGCCCCGGGCATAACAGATTGGCTCTTTGCCCACGGGCGTCGATGCGTTGGCTGGATGACTAACCAGGCGAGTAGAACCAACAGGGCCGCGATGCAGAAGTACCTGAGAGCGACGGTCGGGGCCTTCGCACGCAGCCTTAAGACGAGCATTCCTGCCGCGAATCCGATGGCCAACGCAGCCCCAAGCCAGCGTGGCACCGGCGGAAAGAAGAACAGTGCCAACATGCACCACAGGCAGACAAGGCCAATAGCCCCGCGGAGAAGCAAACGACCGGTGATCGAAACGAAGCGTTTCACTACGATTTTCCGGGCGAGCCGGTCGATTGATCAGGCCGCCTCTCTACACATACTCCCAATCTCGCAACCACTGGTAGTGGCTGGGCAGGTTGGCCCAGGCATCGTCCATCGCTCTTTCTAGTTCGGCCCTCTCGTCGATATCCAATTCCCGACGTTGCATCACGGCCACGGCCACATTGTCGACCTGTTCCAGCGAGACCAAGCCGGGGATCGGTGCCGTGATGGCCGGGTTGCAGAGGACGTAGCGAATCGCCAACCGGGCGATACGGTTGTCTTCTTCGAACGTGGGGCTGCCTGCCGAACTGTCGCCCTTGAAGATCGAGTTGCTGGCAAATGGTTTGATGCCGAACCAACCGATGTCGTGTTTCTGCATCGTCGCCCAAAGCCCACTTTCGTCGGTGATGATCTTGGTCTTCGCCGTGTAGGGCGTGCAGATCACGTCCA
>CAZUAH010000517.1:0-9811 GCA_964617665.1 uncultured Pirellulaceae bacterium | reverse complement strand
GAGTCCCTCAAAATGATCCCCAATCGTGAAGAGAATCTGGGCCGCCGGACCAGTCTTCTGGCCGGTCTCCATATTCCACAAGCTGATCGTGCGCCAATCAGTGTTTGTTGCCAACATTCTTCCATCTGGCGACAGGGCGATCGGTCCATCTCCCATGTCAGTCAGGGTTTGCTGTTTCTGACCGTCAATCCGCCAGAGGGTAATCGTCCCGTTCTCGTCACGTACGGCCAGTGATTGCTGATCCTCGGATATCCCGACTGCGCACACCTTCAGCGTTTGCGAAAACGAGTGCCGGACATCCCCGGTCTCCATATCCCAGATGTTGATGCCATCGACGCCGGTATCTGTTAACGCACAACCTAGAGCCTCCCCGTTCGAGAACCCTTGGAGCGCGAACATACATCCTTTCTGCTGCTCCCACGAACCGGACAACCGACCGGTTTCCGTATCCCAAATTCGAACAAAGCCACTGAAGTCCGACGTAACCAACGCCTTGCCATCCTTCAGGAACGCCGCGTCCCAGGCGTGGTTGTTGGTACCGAGATCAAGCACGGCATGCAGGTTAACCGTCAGCGCTCCGTTCGAATACGACGCGATGGAAGGCGGAAGTTTGGTTGCCGACCTCGCCTCTCGGTCAATCACGTCTCGAGGCGGTATAGCCTCTGCAAGGCTCGGCTCGCGCACAAGGAAATCCCAAACCTTTGCTGTGCCGTCCCAGCTTGTCGATACGAGTGTCTTGCCATCCGAGGAGAAGGAAAGGGCCTCTACACGGTCGCTGTGGGCATCGAACGATAGTAGCAGCCGCCCGCTGCTGGCATCCCAGACGAAAATTTGATTTTTCGCACCCGTTTCCCCATTGCCGGCCACGACGAATCTGTTGTCCGGAGATAAGGCCACGGCCCAAAGCTTCCCGTTATCGACTTCCAGGCGGCGAACCTCGCTGCCGTCGCTCGCTCTGCAAAGTCGCACCCTGTTTACCTCGGTCCCGGCGAGAATCGTCCCGTCTCGCGAGCAGATGAGCTTGTGAAAAGCTCGTATCCCAGGCATGGGCGTTGTTTCTCCGTTTGCGAGGTCCAAGATCCCGCCGGGGTGCTGGGAGTGTCCGCCAAATGCGACCGTCCCGTTCGGCAGCATCGCCATAACACTGGAATACTCCCCGCGTAACGAAAAGTCGCGCAGCTGTGCGCCGTCAACGGCCCAGACGGTAGCTCTCCCGTCCCTCCTATACGTCACGATCGTCTGGTCGTCAGGCGCGAAGGCCACGTATTCCAACTTGAAATCATTCTGATCCGGACCAGGTTCATGCTTGAAGACTCGCAGTTCTCTGCCCGTCTCCACATTCCACAACCTGGCAGTACCGTCGTAGCCGCCCGATAGAAGCGTCTTGCCGTCACCAGAGATGTCGAGCGAGGAACAGAGATGGCCGCGCCCAGGCCAAGTCTGCAGCAACTGCCCACTACGCGGATCCCAGTTGTGGAACGTGCCACTAGCGGTGGCCAGCCCACTTCCATCGGGAAGGAGGACAGCCGCTCGGACTGTGGTGGCGTCACCGCCAGAGTCTATGTCTTGATGCTTCAGTATTTGTCGCAGTTTCAATGCAACTGGCCCCGCAGACGCGCTCTTGTCGGCGGACACGGGTGCAGAAGCAACTGCCTTCAGGGGAACGCGGGATACTCTCGCGGTCACTTGACCTCGGCAGCGTACGGTAATCGTGTCCTGGTCCACTTGGAATTGGTCTTTGCTGTTGCCCAGGTCCAATTCGTACTCGCCGGCCTTCACACGCACCGACCAGCCGGATTCTGCGTTTACGACCGCGATCTGCTCGCCGCCTTGACTGACCGTTACCTGGATGCCGGGATCGTCACTGTCGACGGTGATGGTTCCGTATCGCGAATTGATCGTCAGCAATACGCCCAATGCGACAAATCCCACCAACGCGGCTGCGACAGCAATCGGCAGCCACGGACGTCGCATACTGGGGGACGGTTCGGCCGCTTCGGCCAGCTTCGCAACAGGAGGTGATCGCGTATCGATCTCTTGCGACCGAATCGAATCGAATGTGTCCCCCCTAGGGCCTTCGGTGTCCTTTTTCGCCTCGGAACCACGTCGTGCGCTGGTGATTAGTGCCTGCAGGTCGCTGTTCGGTGTGAGTGGATCGAGGTCGGCCGCCAATTCGGCTGGCGTCGCGTACCGGCCGTCGGGCTCCTTGGCCAATAGCCGTCCCACCACGTTGGCCAGAGCCTCAGGGACCTCCGGCCGGAGTTCACGAATCGGTTTTGGCGATTTGTTCAGGTGGGCAATGATCTTTTTGCCTCGCGTGTCGAAGTCGGGACCGGCAAACGGAGCGTGGCCGGCCAGTAGTTCGTACAGCAGGCAACCGAGGCTATACAGATCAGCACGTATGTCCACGCTGCTACTGTCCTCGCATTGTTCTGGCGACATGTAGTCGAACGTGCCCATGACCGTGCCAGCGCTGGTCAACGCCGCTTCGCCGGTCCGGTTCTCCTGCAACACGCTAAGTCCAAGGTCCAGCAGTTTTGCCGTTCCCCGCTGGTCCAGCATGACGTTCGACGGTTTGATATCCCGATGGACCATCCCGTTTTCGTGGATGTATTGGAGGGCAACGGCCACTTGTCGCGTGACCTCGCAGGCATCCGCCACCGTCAGAGGGCCGAGGTTCTTGACCAACTGGCACAAGTCCAATCCTTCGACAAAGTCCATCACCAGGTAATGATGCCCCTCGTCCTGGCCGGCATCCGCGGCGCGGACGACGTTTTCGTGGTCCAGCCGTCCAATCGCTTTGATCTCCCGGTCGAATCGTTCCAGGGCATGCGAGTCCCTGGTGCGTTCTTCGGTCAGCACTTTGATGGCCACGATCCGCTCCAAACGATCGTGTCGGCCTTTGTACACAACGCCCATCCCGCCCTGGCCGATCACCTCCAGCAGTTCGTATTGCCCAAGACGACCCGAAAGTATCGACTCGGGGGCGGAAAGACTGTCCGAAGATGCATCATCGCCGGCCAGATCGAAACGAAACGCAGCCGCCGCCTGGAGCATTCTTTGCAGTTGCGGTTCGCCCAGCTGCGGATCATCTCCGGCTTCTTCGCGAAGCGCCCCGACCAACGCATCGTCGGCATTCTCCAGTTCGTCCGCCACCGCCTGGCACACATCACATTGCGCCAGGTGTGATTCGACTCGCTGGCTCTCGGCGTCGGCGGACACGCCCAGCAAACAGGCAGAAATCTCGTCACGGCTTGGACAACGCGGTCTGGTCATCGCTTTCCCCTCAGTCGTTCTCGAATCCCTCGTCGACCTGGCGGTCGCTTTCGAGGCAATCCTGTAGGCGATCTACAAAACGTCCTCACCAAGTAACAACGTTTGCCCGTGAGGCGAAAAACCGAGAAAAGGCGCAAGTCACTATTCTGCAATAGTTTGCGGCAGGCAATCAAGGCGGTCGATCCGCCGGAGACCGTGCTTCCAAGAAGCAAAGAAGATGTCCATCGTTTCTTCCTTTTTTGGGGTTCTTCATGGAATTCCGGGGCCAGAAGGCAGATGTTGTGCGTCCACTCGCAATTGGTCCCAGAGGGACCTTTGATGGTAGCCCACCAGTTTACTGGTGGGACAAGGATTGCGTGGTTCTCGTTGGAGTCCCGTAGGGACGACTGAAATGGGTTCCCGCATCGGTAGTTTGTTCGATCAGCCGTCCCTGCGGGACCAACTGCATCGTCCATTACATTGCCACCCAGCGATGAATCGCTGGGCTAAATTCACTTGTCCCTCCGGGACAGCGAAAGTACGAGTGAGTTGCCGCGTCCCCGGAATTCCGTGAAGAACTTCTTTTCGCGTCACGGCCTTTCGTTGTTCTTTGCAGCCGGCTGTTAGAAACGATTCACAGACAACCACTTCACATCTTACGGGAGACAATGATGGTTTCTTCAAAACGAGCCGTACGAAAAATGGCGATGGTGTCGACGCTGGGCGCATTTGCGATTGCGTTCGGGGCTTGCACGACGGAAACAACCTCTGCTCAGGAACCGTCCTGGCACGCGCCCTTCAACCAAGCGACGAGCGCAGCCAGAACGTGGAATTCAACGCCCAGGTACAATAGCCCGACGGGAGGCTACTTGAATCGAATGTCGCAAGGGGCATCGGTCTGGCGGCAGAACCAGGAATCTCTGCGGCAATCCATGTTGACCCCTCGCTATGGGAACTACAGGACCTACGCCACGTCGGCACCGCGTCGAGGGACTGCAGTGACTCGTCCGACTCGCTCTTGGCCATCGTCATCGCGTGGCCTCTTCAGGGGCCGATTTGCACGCCGCTGGCGATAACGACGCGGCGACGTGGGGCCACCGTCCAACGAACAGGCAGATGGTACGCCCGAGTTCGCTCCTGGGATGCGCGCAGCCGCCCCGAACAAGAAGACATCATCGGGGACTGGCCCTGCGCATCCCACGCGTCCTCTCGCATTTCGGTGGCGCAAGCGAGAAGAAACAGGGTAGGACGGATTGCCTATTCCGTCCGCAAAATCACGGATGAAAGCGACGAACGTCGTCGTTGTTAAGAATCACTGGTGGTGAACTCAGGACGTGTTTCGAAATTGCCGTGTAGTCAAATCGAATAAGTACGATGGGCCTCCGAGCCCGTCGAATACCTGGGATGCTGCCACCGATCGACGGCTTCGGAGAGCCATCGCACGAATTTCGAAACACGTTCTCAGACCGTCTACCAATTGGGCGGCTTCGCCGCCCGAAGGACGGATTCGGCAATCCGTCCAACAGCTTGCTCTGAAATCTCTGGGGGGAAGTCGCCTCCAACTGAAGCAACACAGAGACAACCCACACGAAGCCCGCGTTTGCCGAATTCTGCCCAAACACTCATTCGGCGACACCTTTCGCGTCACGGCCTTTCGTTGTACCTGGCAGTTGCCAAATGAACGGATCCAAGTTCACCCACGATTCGGAAAGGCGAAGCGATGTCGAGTCAAATGGACAGATGTGATAACTGTGGACGAAACGTGATGCTGAAGGCCGACGGAAGTTGCCCGAGCTGCCTGCCTGTCAATCCGAGCAAATCGCGTCTTCACTCTCCAACAGAAGAACTAGCCGCATGGGCATTGTCGCTACCGATTCTTCTCCTCACATTCATACTCGCGTCTGTGTCTAAGATCCTCTGGTTCACGTGCGGCGAATGGGTTCGCCCCGCCTTTCTCCTAGGCGTTGTGCCGCTCGTGATTTGCATCCAAGTTGCGATCAGCCCCAGTGTGCGCGGTGCTGGCGCCCGCGCCGCATTTCTCGCCGTCATGCTCATCTTTGGGCACTGGGAGACGTTGCGGCCAAAGGGGCATGACGTATGGATTGTTGCAGGGTTCCTAGGCGCAGCATACGCGATCGTGTTCTGGGTGGCTCATCTAATCGCGCAAGCCTGGCGCACTAGATCCGGAAAATCCTTCGCGATCCTTGGCCGATTGGCTCAACACCCCTCGCGACTGATGGGGCTCTGGATAGCCGTACCGATCATTTCACTCGTCATTGCCGCAGCTCTCCAACCCATCCTCGACGCGACGCTCGGGTCGTATAGCTCATTTGCTGATGGTCCCCAGTTTCGGGTTTACAGTATCCCGCCATTCTTCATCAGAATCGCGGTCTTTTTGAACTGGCTCGGCTTTGTTGTGTTTTCTGTCGCCGCCGGCATAGGGCTGCTTGTTCAGAAGGCCAAACTGTGCAGAGGTCCCAGCGAACAAGCTGATCGGGTCTCGAAGGCCCACGAAAGAATGAAACATCTCGCCTTGGATTGGCGCGTGGCCATTCTACTGCTTCCTCTCCTAGGTTTTGTTGCCTATTGGGGACTCGCCATTGCTCTGGCGATGCTTGGGATTACCACCGATCTGCTCGCAGAGCTAGTGCCGCTTTTCCGGGAGATTGGGTTTCTCGCGAGCACAACTGTGGCCATCATCGGAAGCATCGCCCTTCCAATCTATGTAACCGCACTCTGCATCGCCCGCAAGAATTCGGACGGACTTTCCATGTTCGATGTCCTCAGCAGGCGTAGAAGACTTTTGGGCCTCTCCGTTGCTCCAACTCCATCCCGGTCTCCCAGCGAACCGATCCCGCCACAACGCCTCGAAACGGACTCCGCCGATCAGGAATCCGCGTTGTCGCACGTTCTACACGGAGCGGAGTTGGTATCTGAACAAATCGAATACTACGACGATTGGAAGGCGGCCATGTTGAGAGAATTCGACGACGTCGCCGTCGAGGTCTTGCCGCGGTACTTTGAGACTGCATCACGAATCGCCAAGATTTCAAAGGCGGAATGGCGAAGCAAGGCGCTCCAACTGCTGAAAACCAATTCACCCAGACAGCACGGCCAGTCAGCCTGACAAAGGTCAAGCTGCGTTTTTCCGCCGGAATCGCATCACACCCCTACGTTGCGCTTCACGGCCAGTTGCTACGGCAGCGACTCGCAGGAGACCTTGTGGCTCACGGAATCGAGCGTTCGGGCAACCGTTCACTACTCGGTATTTTTCGCCTCACGGCCCTTCGTTGTACTTGGCAGCCGGCCACTGCAGAAACGGATCACGAACAGTCACTTCGCATGCTACAAGGAGAGAATGATGGTTTCTTCAAAGCGAACCCCACGAAGAACGGTGACAGTGTCGACGCTGGGCGCATTAGTGATCGCGTTCGGAGTTTACACGCCCAAAGCAGCGACCGGTCAGGAAGCCGGAGACAAAGTCGTGACGCTGACTGCCACCCCAGTGATGAGCGGTTCGGAGAAATTGGCCGAAGTCGAACCGGGGGGCGAGTTGACGGTGACCGGCGTGAAATTGCCTTGGGTTGGGGTCACGGTCAAGGAGGATGGCAGGGAGGTGAAGGGGTGGGTGTTGCATAGAAATTTGATAGTGCAGCCGAGCATCGATTTTGTGAAGCTGTTTGTAGGATACGCGCGCAAAGGAATCTCTGCGAGAGATGAGTTCAGTGTTGCAGACAGGAATAGTGATGGTTTGTTGCCTCAGGGTGAGTACCGTATCGCCATACGGCGACCGACGCTGGATGACCTGAATGCTCGCCTTCGGCAAAAGATAACCGAAACCGAGGCCAGGGCCAAAAACGACCTTGAGAAGAGACTATTTGTGATGACGCCAGGGTTTCTTCTGGAACTGTGCGGCGAGGTATTCAGGTTTCAAGGCTGGAAGGCGGAACCTGACCTTTCCAAATCACTGGACGCGGTGGGGCGTTTTATGAAAACGAGAGATATTCGACGCGATTCGTATTTGCGACGGCTTGTGGATACGGAATCGCGAGACAAACGAGCTCTAAGAGCAGAGGCGTTGTTCAGATGGATCGATAAGAACAGCGACAATCAGTTGTCTTCCGATGAGTTCAGTCAGCCTTTCGTTGCACTCGTTCAACAGTCGCCTGCCTATCAAGCAGAACGGTCTCCTGACGAAGTAAAGGACGCTCTGGCGATACCGACAGCCATGACTCCTGACAAACGAGAACGCGCAAGCGAGAGGGAATCCGATTCAAATGGTGAGATGACACCCAGAGTAGCAGAACTCGTTAGACAACTTCAGTGCGATTCATCCATTTCTCGAACTGAAGCGGCTGTTGCCTTGAATGGAATGGGGCAAGATACCAAGGAAGCCGTATCCGCACTTGCAGAAGCGCTAAGAGATCGGAGTGGCGTTGTTCGCACGAACGTCGCGCAGGCGTTGACGAAGCTCGGACCAGAGGCGCGTGCCGCAGTACCTGCGCTAATCGAAGCCCTCAATGACAGGAGCAATATTGTACGAATATACGCGATTCAAGCTCTAGGTAACATCGGCCCAGAAGCCAAGGCCGCAGTACCAGCCCTCACCGAAATGCTGGACGACCGGCTGCGTAAACGGGATGTTGAACAGGCTTTGAAGAAGATCGGTGCGAGGCCGTAAGCGAGCGAGTCCGGTGTCCAGGGATCACGCCAGCCTGACTATCGGAGATCAAACTCATGTCCATCACAACGACCATCGCCCTCTGTCTTTCCCTTGGTACGGCTGATCCCGAAATCGGCGGCAAGGTAGTAACGCTGACCACTGCCCCGGTAATGTGCGGTGCGGAGAAGTTGGCCGAAGTCGAACCGGGTGTGGAATTGACCGTTACCGACCTGAAGTTGCCGTGGATTGGTGTCACCGTGACGCAGAACGGGAAGGACGCAAAGGGGTGGGTTCTGGATAGGAATGTAGTGATGAATCCAGACAGTGCATTTGCGGCATTACTTGGCTACTACGGCAAGTCTCGCCCCGATTTGCAGAGTGAATTCCAGAGAATAGACGCAAATGCGAATGGCTCGATGACGATTGACGAGTTCTTGGATGCTACAACGTTGGATTCCCTGGACGATCTCAACTTACAACTCCAACGCAGGCTGAACGATTTTCGGAGAACATTTACAGCCCCAGATCCTCGTTTGCGGTCGCAAGCCATCCTGATGGCGTTGGCTGGGGAAGTCGGCCGTTTGAAAGGCTTGAAAAAGGAGATATCGTTCAACGGTTGGAAGAGGGTACCGACAAATGAGGAAGCCAAACGGATGGCAGAGGATTTTCTGCGTACAGGAGACGTTCGACGCAGCAAACTGGCTCACCAACTTGTAGAAACTCCGGGCGAAAGAACTCGGAAATCGCACGCAATGTTCGCATGGGCGGACCGAGACGCCGATAGTGGCCTTTCAGTTGAAGAGTTCGTCCAGGCCGCGAGTGTGCAACCCGCCACACCTGCCACCACGGGAAAGCCCTCAGTATCAAGAAGTAGTCCAAAGCCATCCGCGGTTGCGAGCGGCGCGGGAGCTTCTGAAATGGCTGAGCAAGAGCCTGATATTGAGTGTCTCATTCGATCACTTGAAAACCCGGATAGCGACGTGCGCAGGCGTGCGGCCCAGACCCTAAGAAGTGTTGGGCAAGAGGCCAAAGCCGCAGTCCCAGCGCTCATCGTAGCTCTCAACGACGAGAGCCGCATTGTGCGAGAATTCGCGGCAGCGGCTTTGGGCAACATTGGCCCGGAGGCCAAGGCCGCAGTCCCAGCGCTTATTGACGCCTTCAGCGACGAGAGTTACTCACCGCGAACGTCTGCGGCAGCGGCTTTGGGCAGCATTGGCCCAGACGCGGAAGCCGCAGTTCCAGCCCTCACACAAGCTCTCACTGATGACAGCAGCATGTTGGTCCGAAAGTACGCTGCGCAGGCTTTGGGCAGCATTGGCCCAGACGCGAAAGCCGCAGTGCCAATCCTCACGCAAGCTCTCACCGACGACAGCAGTTTGGTCCGAAAGTCTGCTGCAACGGCTTTGGGCAACATCGGTCCGGACGCTAAAGCCGCAATGCCAGCGCTCACGAAACTGCTGAACGACCGGCTGCTAAAGAGAACTGTTCAACATGCTTTGAAGAAAATTAGTGCGGAGCCATAGCTTCCCTACACCGCCTGCCAAGAAAGGACCGCACCCGTGTCCGCCACAACAACCATCGCCATTTGCCTTTCCCTCGTCACGGCTGATCCCGAAGTCGGTGACAAAGTAGTAACCCTGACCACTGCCCCAGTGATGAGTGGCTCCGAGAAATTGGCCGAAATCGAGCCGGGTGCGGAGTTGACCATTACCGGCGTGAAACTGCCGTGGGTTGGTGTTGCCGTGACGCAGGATGGTAAAGCAGTGAAGGGGTGGGTGTTGGACAAGAACCTGATCCCCAAGCCGGCGGAAGCTCTTAAGCGACTTGCAGCGAGGGGAAACGTCAAAGCTCCCGATGATTTATTCAAGAAGATCGACGCAGATAATGATCTTC
>CAZUAH010000516.1:0-9864 GCA_964617665.1 uncultured Pirellulaceae bacterium | reverse complement strand
CCCCTTGCTGGTTTCAAGAATCAGGATGACCCCCGCCATGATCGCAAGAAGGCCTGCGGCAACAGCAACGAGTCGGCGTCGCCAGCGAGCCGGCGGCGGTGGCGAATCGAGGGAGGAAGCCGCTTGAGTTCTCTTTGGCTCCGGCACGACTTCCGGCTGCTGCAGATGTGCCAGCCAAACGCTAAGTAACTCAGATACCTCGCTTGCGGATTGCGGCCTGTCATCCGGCGATTTCTCTTGCAGCCAGTTGATGATCTCCGATAGCCACGAAGGTATCGAAGACTCGATCTCCCGCACGGGCCGAGCCGGCGAGTCGGCGATCTTCTGCAATACCTCTCTATGATTGTCAGAACGAAATGGTGGTCGGCCTGTTGCCATCGCATACATCAAGCCGCCCAAGCTGAACAAGTCGCTACGATGATCCAGCGGTTTGGCTTGTGCCTGTTCTGGCGACATGAACTGCGGAGTTCCCGCGATGATTCCAGTCCGCGTGATCGTGGCGTCGTCAATCGCACGCGCTAATCCGAAATCCGTTATCGTCACACGTTCGACACCACTGTCCAGCAGGATGTTTCCGGGTTTGATGTCGCGATGGACGAGCCCTTGAGCGTGTGCCGCAGCCAATCCGGAAGCAACCTGAGACGCAATTCGCAGGATCGCTTCAACGCCGAGCGGTCCTTCGGCGTCGATTCGCTTCTGCAATGAGATACCCGCCACGTACGGCATCACAAGAAAAGGTAAACCATGCCACTCATCAACACGATGGACTGCGATCACGTTATCGTGGCGCACCGCTGCTGCTGCCTGAGCCTCTCGCGAGAATCTATTGCGGGCAGCGCCGTTGGTGGCCAAACGCGGCGCAAGGACTTTGATTGCCACGTAGCGGTTCAGTGATGACTCAAACCCTTTGAGTACAATTCCCATCCCTCCGTGCCCGATGATC
The DNA here is from genome assembly GCA_964617665.1 of uncultured Pirellulaceae bacterium. GTDB lineage: Bacteria > Planctomycetota > Planctomycetia > Pirellulales > Pirellulaceae > JADHUC01. Next base: position 8,921 of record CAZUAH010000516.1, on the reverse strand, counting down.
CCCACGATCTCATAGCCCGCAAACCGCCCCAGCATGTCCGGATCATCTGTGGGATCAAGCCATCCGGAGATTTCCCGAGAAAGCAAAGCCTGATTGTCAGCTTCACCGGCATTCGAGCTTGTGATTCCGACGATTGACAGAGAGTCCGATTCGCTGCGCGAGTCGAACTCATCACTCGGCAGACAATCGGTTACTTCGCGCCACGTCCACCGCTCTGCTGCGATGCCCTCTAACCGTCTTGCGCACGTATCGCAGCTATCAAGATGACGCTCCAAGTCGTTTTTTTGCTCTGCGTCAAGCTCGTTATGAAGAAAGCGATCAAGTAATGCCTCGTCGCACTCGAATTGATTTACCTGATTCATTCTATTCTTCCTCAGAAAGTCCCATTGCGACAACTTGCAGACGCCGCATGATCCGGCTGCGAGCTGCATAAATGGCGCCGCTGGTCATCTTCAGCCGCCTGCCGGTTTCTGATACAGAAAGCCCATCCACACTCGTCATCCAAAACGCCATCCACGTGGAATCCTCGAATTCCATCCGCACGCGCCGAGCGGCTTCGCGAAATACGCTTCGCATGTACTCGGCTTCAATCAACTCATCCAATTCAGAGGTTGAATCACTCGCTTGCTCAATCAGCCTTCTCAGCTCACTGTTGCCAGAAGGCCGGTCACGTGGCGCACGCGAAATGGCATTACGAATAGCGTTTTTCGTGATGGTCGTTAGCCAGCCGCGGAATCTCCCCTTCGCGGGGTCCTTCCGCCAGCTGCCAATCGCCTCCATCACCGAGACGAGGACTCGCTGCGAAACATCTTCCGCATCCTCGTGTTGCAGCCCGCTACGCCGCGCAAGCCGAAAGATCATCGGCCTGTAAATGACCGAAAACTCTTTCCATGCATCATCGCAAGACGGATCCCCCAGTCGGACAAGCAAACTTTCGCGTGTATCGGCGGGTTCAGACATACGTGAAACGCCAGTTGTTCAGTCGGTTTGGAGGGCATCAGACCGTGGCATGTCCATAGATCGGCCGCGGCGAAATGATCCCATTGACAATTCTACACATCTCAGACGCAGGATCTGACACGATTTGGCAAATACACTACGGCCGCGTGTCCACTTGTTTCGCCACGCATTTCCCGGCGCGCGGGATGTCGCTTGGCACAATGCATGGTACAAAGAACATCAAGACTCTTAAGGACGAGTAGACAGATGAAGCAGTTCTTGCCGCTATTGATAATCGGCGCCGGCGCGTTGGCGTCGCCTTTGCCGTGTGTGGCCCAGAACGTGACGGGCTATGGCACGATGGCCGATCCGTTCCTTTTTCTGGTTCGTGAACCGGCGGTGCACGACGATTTAGGACTTACGCCAGAGCAGGGAAGACGCTTGGTGGAAATCAACCATTCCTTCGATGGCCTGCTTCTAGCAACCCGCAATATGCCGGCAGAGAAAGGCGAGGCGAAGATAGCCGAAATCATGACGGCGACCCGAAATCAGGCCGCCAAACTGCTTTCCACACAGCAACAGGAACGGCTGCGACAAATTGCTTACCGGCTGCGCGGAATATCGTGTGTTCTGATGCCGCACGCGGCGGAGCAGTTGCGGTTGACGTCGCAACAGAAGGCCGAGATTGAGGCGATCGTCAAGGAGACGCGAGAGCAGGTGAATGAACTTCAATCGGGGACATACCAGGGAGAAGAGGCACATCGGAAGTCGCAGGATGCGATTACTGCTGCTCGCAAGAAAGAGCAACAAGCTATTCTCGACTTGCTCGATAACACCCAGAAGCAGCGATTGATGGCCTTGGTTGGAGGCTCCTTCGCCCCGGGGCGTCTAGGTCACGTTTCGTTCAAGGCTCCCGAATTGTCTACGGATGACGAGTGGATCAATTCCAAACCGCTGCAGCTTGCTGATCTTCGAGGAAAGGTGGTGGCCCTCCATTTCTGGCCCTTTGGGTGAATCAACTGCGTCCGCAACTACCCCTGGTACAGGGGTTGGGACGATTCGTTTTCGAGCAAGGGGTTGGTGATCATCGGCGTCCACACGCCCGAAACCCAAACCGAACGGCAACCCGACCGCGTCCGCCAGAAAGTCAAGGAAGCCGAGTTTACGTTTCCGGTTGTGATCGACAACGACAAAACGAATTGGAACGCGTGGGGCAATTCGATGTGGCCCAGCGTCTACTTGATCGACAAGCAAGGGCGACTTCGATACTGGTGGTACGGCGAATTGAACTGGAAGGAAGCAGGCGGCCAGAGGATCATGGCGGCGAAGATCGAGGAGCTCTTGGCGGAAGAAGGCTAACGGCCCTAGGATAGAGATGGACGGCTACAAATGAAGCTATCGGCTGAACAGCTCCCGCCCACATGCAACTCCATCCCAGATGAGCCCACCAACCGACTCCAGCTACTATGACCCAACTTGCAGCGGCATGGACAGGGGAGCAGCCAAACGCTGTGAATCCAGTGGCGAACCTCCAAGAATCAACCTCAGTAGATTCAGCCGAGACAGTCCGCTGACAATGGTCTTCTAATTTCATCGAAGATTAGTATTGACGAACGGGTGTCGTGGCTATATCTTCTAATTAATTCAAGGAACTCACTGCATAGACGACAGCCGAGGTAGATGGAAATGGCCCGTCCCGCGTCCGAGCATCCGACGGATCTGGAATTGCAGATACTCAAAATCCTCTGGAGACAATCGCCGTTGCCGGTGCGCGAAGTGCGGCAGGCACTGGCGGACGAGGGGCGCGACATCGCGCACACGTCGGTGATTACGACGCTGAATATCATGGTCCGCAAGAGACATCTGAAGCGGACAAAGCGACGAAACGCGTTTCTGTTCCAGCCGCGCGTCACCCGCGAAGAGGTTTCCCAGCGAATATTGGGCGATATCGTGGATCGCGTATTCGACGGATCCGCTTCGGCGGTCATGTTGAGTTTGCTTCAGACGTCCGACATCGACTCGGGCGAATTGTCAGAACTGCGCCGGCTGATTGGCCGCATCGCAAAGGAGCAATCCTGATGCAGACGCTGAACTTGCTCGACTCCGATTTCTGTTTGCGATTGACGATCACGCTGGTGCATTTTCTCTGGCAGGGGGCGGCGATCGCGCTGGCGATGGCCGTGATCAGTTGGTGCCTGCGCCGGGCGTCGGCCAACACGCGTTACGTGGCAGGCGTGGCGGCTCTTGTGATTATGGTGGCTTGTTTGCCGGTGACGTTTGCCCTCGTGCAGACGCTACCGAGCGAGCACGTGGCGGAGGTGGCCGAAGTTGCCATGCCGTCGATCGTCGAACCGACCGAAGTACCCGTCGTGTTGCCACTGACGGACACGCTGCCGATTGCCGACCTGCCACCGACGGAGATCGAGGCCACGACAGATGTCGCTGTGGCGAGCGAAAACACTCAGCCGCTCGCGAACTCGATCTCCGAACAGAAGGTGGAACTGGATCCCGAAGCCACAGCTCATCCCTTTCTCTTGCCTATACGCTCCATCGCACCCTATGCCGTGTCGTCCTACTTGCTTGGCGTGGCCGTAATGCTGCTGCGACTGGTCGTCGCCGTTTGGGGCGGCCAGCGGCTGCGGCTGGTATCAACTCCCGTCACGAACGAGAGCCTGCTGGCCATGATCGAGCGCGCGGCGCTGCGAGTCGGTGCGAAGGCGGCACCAGCGGTCGCCTACTGCCAACGCGTCACCGTGCCCGTCGTAGTGGGAATTGTGAAACCGGTTATCCTGTTGCCAGCGTCGTTGGCCAGCGGGATGTTGCCGGACCAACTCGAAACGGTATTCACGCATGAACTGGCTCACATTCGCCGGTACGATCCGTTGGTGAATCTGCTGCAGCGGATTGTCGAAGCCGCGTTCTTCTTTCATCCAGCCGTATGGTACGTCAGTCGCCGGGTGACTATCGAGCGTGAGAACTGTTGTGACGACCTCGTGCTGTCAGCCGGCTGGAAACCCGTCGAATACGCAGAGGCATTGGTGCGTCTGGGCGAACTGTGCTGTATAGAAAACGGCACTGGACGACTGGACGGCGCAGCGGTCGTAGCCGCATCCGGTGGCAGCCCGTCACGATTCAAGCGTCGTGTGCTTCGGCTGCTAGGTGTCAACGAACAACCGCGTCTACGACTGACGAGAGGCGGAATCGCCGTTGTCGCGCTGCTGGCTGTCTTACTGTTCGCGACGCCGTGGATCATGCGAAGCCTAGCCGACAACGTGGGGCCGGCTTCCAGCCTGCCGGAGTTGGGCGGGGAAACGCACGAAGTCGAAGACATCGCTCCCAAAAAAGAAGCATCGGAAGTAGATGTCAATCAGTTTCGAGATCTACTTCGCGATTTTGATGTCATCGGGAACAAGGGCTCTGGGAACCCGCCACCGAGCGACCTGAAGTTGCAGGGACGAGTTCTGGATGCCGACGGCAAGCCGGTCCCGGGGGCCAGGGTGTTTCTCGCCGAAGACTGGTGGCGACGGGAACCGTATTTGGCCGAAATGGACACGACGGACGCCGACGGGCGGTTTGTCGTCGCCACGTCGCAGGCACCTCGCACATTAGCAGTGGCGGCGGAGGAGCTGAAATGGGCCGTGGAAGTGGAATCCGGAACCGGCGAATTCACCGTGCGTCTGCCAAAACAGTCGGAAGTGACGTTCCGTGTGCCCGAGGCCATTCAGCTGGAACGCGACGAGCTTTCGATTACTGGCCAAAGGCTGGACTCTGGCAACGGATGCCCTTTTGGAAGTCGCCGAGTCAAAGTGCCCGCAGATAGGCGAGTGCTGCTTCGCCTGCCTCCCGGAGTCTTCTCAATTGGTCATCGCAAGCCGAAGTTCGGGGATGTTGAGCTGGACGAGATTGAGGTTAAAGGCGATGGTGAGCAGGCGTTCACGATCGGCCGCCGTGAAGGCTGTCGGATACACGGCCGCATCACAGGGCTGGCCGAGACGCTCGCGAAGTTGCACGCGCAGACCGCGCGGGTGACCGTCAATTCCGCAAAGATCCACAGTCCGTTCGATCGCCGAACGTTCGCCATGGTCTTTTGCGATGAGCAGGGGCGATTCGATGTCGGGCCGATCCCGCGCGGGCCTTGTGTGATTCGAGTTCAAGGCGTCTACCGAGGAGTCGTCGATCCTGCACGACGCATCGAGAATCCTTGGATTTTGACGCACCGCGTAACAGCGGCAGGCGATGCGATCGAGTTGGGTCTTTCCATAAAGCGTGAACGCGAGACGACGGTGGAGGCCGTTCATCGTTTGCTTGACTGGGAGCCGCTTCGGTATCCGCCCTTCGGGCTGTCCGAGCCTCTCGCTTCGCTGTTCGGTCACCCTGATCGTCAGGGCGTTGTCGCGGAGTTGGTTCGGCTCTTGAACGATGACCGCACACCGTGGAATTGGCGGAACACGGCGATTCGTACCCTGTCGGCCCTGCAGCCCGTAACGGACCAGACTCGCGATGGATGGGTCAGGGCCATCGACAACCCCGTGAACCACATTTGGCGGCCTACCATCATCGCCTATCTGGACAAACTGGGGCCGGACGCGGCGGTCGTCGTCGAAAAACTGGCCGGACTTGAGGACGATCCGAACTGGCGAGTGCGCCACGCCGTGGTGGATGTCTTCGGCCAGATCAGCAGGGAACTGGGCAAACCGCATCCGGCGATGGAGCGGACGTGGGTCGCGGCGCTGGACGATCAAGATGGACGAGTGCGAGAGAGCGCGGCAGGGTGGCTAGGCCATCACAGATGCCTGGCCGGCCTCTTGAAACTCCGCGCGAATCTGGATGACTCATACGCCCCGGCACGAGCCAAGACGGCATGGGCCGTATCCGCGATTTCGAGCGACGCCGACGCGACCGTCGCCGCAATGATCGAGATCCTGCGTGGCAACGACTACGCCGGCCGACTCGAAGCGGCGCACTACCTGCAGCACTTCGACCACCGGGCTGAGGCCGCCTTACCGGCTCTTCGGGAAAACACGAATTTCGATAAAGAACCTCCGTTTCGGAACGGTGAGGACACGCTCCGCTATCGCATCAAGAAGGCGGCCTTGAAAGCGATCGGGACAATCCAAGCCGCAATGAAGGAAGAGGCGAAACGAACAACGCACACCCCCAAAGGACATGGCGCGGAGAAGAAGCCGGACAGTGTCGGCGGTGAGAAGAAGGAACCCGAGGCTGTCCCGCCGGAAACTACGCCACATCAGGAGCCTGTGGAAATTGATGTTGAAGCCCAGCGCAAAACGTCTGACCTCGCTCGACTGCAAGGTGTCTGGAAGATCGTCACGGAAGAACGACCGGACAAGAAACTTGAAGGGCGCGATGATCTCGGCTGGATCTTGTTCTCCGGCGACCGATTTCTGCTGCAATCCGCACCCGAAAGGCGGCTCCAGGCTAAGTTCATCTTGCTGCAATCACCGTCGCGGCGGAAGAAAATCAACCTGATTACCGAATCCGGCAACGGAACGCACGAGGTTCGAGGCATCTATTCGCTCGGTGACGACACGTTGAAGCTCTGTTTGCCGAGCGACTCCGGCCTGGATCGTCCGACCGAGTTTGCGGCTGGCGGCGAGAACTCCGCAACCCTAGTCACGCTCAGACGGACAAATGCTGGCGTGCTTTTCGTCAACCGGGGACGCGTCATTCAACCCAACGTCAAATTGCCGTTGAAGAGCGTGAGTGTACGTGATCCGTCAGTGTTGGACGTCGCTGTGCTTGACTCAAAGAGGATACAGATCACGACCAAGAAAGTCGGTGGTACCGTTCTTACATTCGTGGACGGGAACGACAAGAAAACGCAGATGGACATCATCGTCATCGGGCGAGACGATCTCAATTTCGATACCCCCGCCCCCGTCGTTCGAGAGCGGGACGCGTCGGCTGTCCCCCATGCCGAACCGGAGGAGTTCTCGGGCGAAGAGCCGTCGGATTGGCATCGCGGCCCGGAAGGGTTGCAGTACCGAGTGCGCCTGGAGAAGGCGGAATGGCACGAGGGAGAGGTTCCGATACTGTTCGTCGACCTTCGCAATCGCGGCAAGCGCGACGACGTGGCGATTGAAACCCATCAGACGCAGCAACGAGTGCACGTGGGCGATGTCGTTTACGAGCGCAGAGGACAATCGTGGGGGGGGCTGGAGAGGCTTAAACCCGGTGGCGAACATTTGACGATTCCGTTTACGTTGTGCGACTGGACGGCCGTTTCCAATCCGCTTGAACCGCTGGAGTTTCCCGTGGGCAAACAAGACCTACGCGTGGCAATCCACATCGCCATCAAACCGGAGATGTCGATCGGAGCAGACGGCGTGCCGATCTTCACCATGTCGAACCTTAAGGCCAAACCGTTTGAATTATTGACAGTCCCAATCCAAATCGAGATCCTGCCAAGCGATCAAAACACGCCGAAGTTGGACACGGTACGTGAGAACATGCGTCGCGAGTTGATTGCATTTCCTCGCTTTCACACGCCGACCATTTCGAAAACACTGCACCGCTTGGTGCGTGATCATCTGTCAGATTCCGGCGACTATTTGCTTAAGGTGCTCGAAGGCGACGATGACTCGCTGCACTGGCCTGCCAGAGTCACATTTGCCGACTCGTGGGATCAAATGACCCACGAACAGGTCAAGCGGTATTTGCAGCTCGCGCTGAAACACACGGTAGATCAGCGCGAGCAATATCCGCAAGGAATCGACGCGATGATCGGCATGGGATTCGGTTATGGTCTGGACTATCGCTGTGTACCGGCCGACCGCCAGTACAAGTCCCACATCCTGACCACGCACTTCCTGGACGGTAAGCAATACGGCGAGCCATTCTCGTATTCCAAGTACAGCGCCCGCACCGGCTCGATCAAAACCAAAGACCTGGAGCTTGGCAAACACTCGATTCGCATGGTAACCGACTATGAATTCACGCGCGGCGAGTCCACGTGGAAGGGCCGGATCGAGTCTTCCGAGTACGGGGTCGAAATCGTCTCTGCCGACGTGCCCGACCACCTCGCGGCGCCCCGCGATGCTGACATCGAGCGTTTCGTGCGCGAGTCTTTCAAGGTCGCGGAAACGAGCGAAGGATTGAAGTCGGAAGCGCAGATCCGTCGCGAACGTTTCCGCCTCCCAGTAGGCATTCCACCCGATCCGTCGAAGCCGCAAAACCGCTGGTCGAAGCAGAAAGACGGCCCGTTCACGGGACTGCATCTGCCAGTCTGGAAGGTCACTCGCCCGCTCCCCGTCGATCTGTGTTTCAAAGTGGAAATCCACATCCAAGACACGGATGTCGTCCTGGCAGCCGGTAGGCTTGTTGTGTTGAAAGGCGAACATCGAGAAGGCTACTTCATCAGCGTTCACGGAGGCCCCAACATCGACACCCTCTTGAAACACCGCGACGAAAGCGGCTTCGTACCGGTTAGCGTCTTCCTGAAACCGTCGCGTGCGGCAGCACTGACAAACCCGAAGGTCACTCGCTACTTCAACCAGGAGATCACGAGCCCCAACCTACGGATTAAGTTCACTGGTGGATTGGATGAGAAATCGGACGCTGGGCGCGTCGAATGAACGAGGTGCACCGACCGGACACCAACTCGACCAACCGGACTGGGCCTTCGCGAGTTCTCTTGGCACGTAGCAGAATTCGCCGTTGTCTGTGACGGCCCGGGAAGCAACAATATCTTCCAACAATGTCAGACGCTTAGCCCGGATTATTCATGAGTCTGGCCGCGATTGACGCAACATCAATGTCTGCAATGAGTTGCAGTCATGTTGCCCAAAACACCGCGCAAATGAGGCGGCACGCGATAGCGTCCGGTTTCCTCGGAAACGGCAGAAACCGTGGCTATCGCCAATCGGCTCACGAATAATTCGGGTTGGACGGATGGGCCGTCGGCGTTGGGCGGTGAGCGTACACCAGAACGGTAGAGGGGGAGGCGCGCGCTTTGCTGAAGGAGG
>CAZUAH010000515.1:0-9885 GCA_964617665.1 uncultured Pirellulaceae bacterium | reverse complement strand
CCCCTTTTTCCGGCAGTGCCGAGATTCACCATCAGAAAGGAGACCTCATGAGCATCGGCGAGACCATGCAACAGAAAGCCGAGGAATTTCGCAACCGTTACGCTGCGGTACGCGAGCAGATCGGGCGAGTGATTGTAGGGCACGACGAGGTCGTACACGGCGTCTTGACCTGCCTGTTCGTCGGCGGCCATTGCCTGCTGGAAGGCGTACCAGGGCTGGGAAAAACGCTGCTGGTCCGGACCCTGGCCCAGACGCTGGAGTTGGATTTCTCTCGTATCCAGTTCACGCCCGACCTTATGCCGGCTGACATTCTCGGTACGAACATGGTCATGGAAACGCCGGACGGCAAACGAGCCTTCGAATTCCAGAAGGGGGCCGTTTTCACGCAAATCCTGCTGGCTGACGAAATCAACCGCGCCACGCCAAAGACACAATCTGCTCTACTGGAAACCATGCAGGAGGGCACGGTCACGGTGGCGGGCCAACGGTATGACCTGAAACAGCCATTCTTCGTCATGGCCACGCAGAACCCAATCGAACAGGAAGGCACATATCCCCTACCGGAAGCCCAACTTGACCGCTTTTTCTTCAAGCTTGTCGTTGGATACTCGAATCGTGAAGAGTTGGGGGCCATCATCGACCGCACCACCCGTGGCGTCACGATCGAACCCGAGAAGGTGATGGACGGCAGCGAGATCATCGAATGGCAGTCGCTGATTCGCGAAGTGATTCTCGCCCAGCATGTGCAGGACTACATCATTCGCCTGGTCCTTGCCACGCACCCGGGAGGCGAGTTTGCACTGCCGATCACAAACCAGTACCTCCGCTGGGGCGCCAGCCCGCGAGCCGCCCAGACGATGGCTTTGGCCGCCAAAGTACGAGCGTTGCTGGAGGGGCGATACAACGTCAGCTTCGAGGACGTCCGTCGCGTCTGCCTACCCGGACTGCGGCATCGTGTAATCCTGAATTTCGAGGCCCAAGCCGAAGGCCTCGACACGGATCACGTGCTGTTAGACATTCTGGAGAAGCTACCCGAGAAGGCAGAAGACGCGCCGGTGACCGCAGCGGTGGCAGAATAGCGTTAGAAACTGAGGCTTCTCGCTCGCAACGAAAACAAGCTTGGATCACAGCAAGACATGGCATCTACGGTACCGCAGTCCCCGCTGCTCAGCCCCGAACTACTGGCCCAGCTCGAGCGATTGGAGCTGGTAACGCGCAAGATCTTTCGTGGGCGCATGAAAGGTGAACGCCGCAGTCGCCGCCGAGGCCAAAGCGTCGAATTCGCGGACTATCGCAATTACGTCGCGGGCGACGACCTGCGATTTATCGACTGGAACCTCTATGCACGACTCGATCGGCTCTTCCTGAAACTGTTCATGGAAGAGGAAGACCTGCACTTCTACGCGTTGGTCGATGCCAGTATGTCGATGGATTTTGGCGAGCCGACCAAACTGTACTATGCCAAACAGCTCGCTGCGGCTCTCGGCTTCATTGGTCTCTGCCGGGCGGACCGAGTGAAGGTCGAGACGCTTGGTGCGGCGCGTACTCATCCGGGTCCCGTGCTGCGCGGCCGTCACAGCTTGTGGCGGATGCTCGAATACATGGAGAGCATCCCAATCGGGATGAACGTGCCGTTGGCCACGGCCGTCAAGGAATTCTGCTTGCGCAACAGCGGCAAAGGGATCCTGATCCTGATCAGCGACTTGCTCGACAAGAGCGGCTATGAAACGGCTTTGCGTTTTCTACTGACGCAGGAAATGGACGTCTACGTAATCCACGTGCTTTCGCCGGAAGAACTGGATCCGGAGGTAAAAGGCGATCTGAAGCTGGTTGACTGCGAGGACGCCGATATCGCCGAGATTACCGTCAGTCGCCCCCTGATGGATCGCTACAAACAGACCTTAGCGTCTTTCATCGACGGGGCACGCGACTTCTGTACGCGCCGAGGCATGACTTATCTGATGACCAGCACGGAAAACCCGGTGGATCGACTGGTGTCAACCTACCTGCGACGGCGCGGATTAGTGAAGTAAGGCTGTTTTTTTGCGGAACATCGCTTCGCCCGTGGGGTTATACTAATGGCTGCATGTGCGTGCGCGCATGCGTCAAGGTCGGCACATCCCCCCCAGTCTGGCAAAACGGAATTCACAACGTAGTCTGCCTCCCTAATGACGATACTCATTCAGTCACGCGCTGAGTTTGCGTACAGGTAGGGCTGTAGATGGTAGGTCTACACACTGGCATTTTGTAAAGGGTTTGCATGGTGCAAAAGCATAATACTTACGTACACAAGCTTCGCTGGCTGGTTCTTCCACTTGCGATAATACTGGCTACGACAGGATTTCTCTCCGACGCCACTGCCGCAGACCCTTCTTTCGTAGGGGCACTGGCAATCGCAGTGGAAGACGGCGTGGCCGAACGACTTGGTTTGTCCGACGAGGCCAGAGCGAAACTGGTCGAGCTGATCAACCTCCGCGAGGACAAAGCACTGGAAATTGTCCTGGCCAACAAGGATCTTCCTCCGTTTGAACAAACGGCACGCTTGGTGCCATTCGTCACCGAGTCCGAGAGGCTGGGATTTGCTCTGCTGACGGTGACACAGCGTGAGAAGCTGCAGCACATCCGCACAGCTCGCCAAGGCATGAGCTCCCTGGTCGAGCCCGGAGTGGCCCAATCGATAGGACTGTCCGCAGAGCAACAGACAACCGTTAAACGACTGCTCGACGAACGTGCCGTCGACATGACAAAAGGCGGCGAAAACGAACGCCGCATCACTCGCGCCATCTACGAACGAAAACTGGCCGCAGTACTTAACGACCAACAGCGGGGCAACTGGCAGACGTTGGCCGGTTTGGCTGATGCCAAGGTTGTGGTAGCGAAAGCGGATACAACTGAAACGCAGCCGGATGAAGCCACTCAGGAAGACACCGAAGAACGGGTAGAGGAAGAACCGGCACCAGCGGAAGCGGATACCTCCGAGGATCCCGCCATGGCCGCTGAAGAAGTCGCACCTTCCGAGGCAGAGCAACCGGCCGAGGCGACCGAAGGCGAAACGGAGCCGGCGGCGGAACCCGCGGAAGAACCGGCACTGGCCGAGACGCCCGAAACCGATATGGAGCCTGCTACTGAGCCCACGGAAGAGCCAGCACCGACCGAGGCCGCCGAACCCGCCGAAGAGACAGCGGAACCGACGATGGAGCCGACCGAGGAACCGGCTGCGACCACTGAAGAGACTCCCGCTTCCGATCCAGAGGAACCCGCAGAGACAACCGAAGGCGAAACAGAGCCGGCCATCGAACCGACGGAAGAGCCTGCGCCGGCCGAGGCCACCGAACCAGTCGAAGGTGCGGCGGACGCGGAGACGGAGCCATCCGAAGAACCGGCGGTCACAGATCCCGACGACACTACCGACGAGGGCACGATGGAGTCCGAGGAGCCCACGGAGGAAGAACCGGTCGAGACCGAATCCGATACCGCTGTCGCTGAAACGGAAGCAGAGGCGCTGCCCGACGAGTTGCGATTCAACTTCCAATCCGCACCGTGGAAGGATGTTCTGAATTGGTTCTGCGATACGGCCGACCTGTCGTTCGACGGCGAAGTCGTACCGCACGGTACCTTCAGCTATAGGGACGATCGAGTCTACTCCGTCGAAGAGGCGATCGACCTGCTGAACAGCTACTTGTTAACCAAAGGTTACACACTGATCCGCCGCGAACGCATTCTGTTGGTGTGGGACTACGAAGGCGATACTCCTATTCCTGACCCGTTGGTTACTCTTGTCTCTATCGAGGAACTGGACAAACGTGGCAAGTACGAATACCTGAAATGCCTGTTCAATCTGGCCAGGATGACCGCCGAGGATGCCGCGGACATGGTCGACCCCTTCTTATCGCCGTATGGCAAGGTGACTCCCTTCCCGAATTCGCGACAGATCTTGGTCGTCGAAACCGGGGGCAAGTTGCGGGCAATCCGTGACATGATCGCGCGTGTCGAAGAGGGTTCAGAGACCGTCGTCGAAGTGCAGTTGGAGCACATCTCGGCCGAAGAATTCCTTACCATCGGTAGAGGACTGCTGGGGTTGGACGAGGGCCAGAATTCCAATGACGAGATCAGGATTGCAATCGCCGTGGATGGAAAAACTATGTATGTGACGGCTAATCCCGACAAGCTATCCACGCTGCGCGGGTTGGTGCCGCTGCTTGACAAGGAACCCGAGACGCCGGAAGACGGCGAAGAGCCAGAGACGCTGGCGTTGCGAACCTACTTCGTCAAGGCGGCTGATCCGGAGGTCGTACTACGCGTACTCCAGACCCTGCTGGCGGATATGCCGGGCGTGCGTATGGAGATGGACATGACGTCGGGGAAACTGGTGGCATTGGCCTATCCGGCCGAGCACACCAGGATCGAAGAGTCGATCAAGATGCTGGAAGGCCAAGCGAAGGACTTCAAGGTCATTAAGCTCAATATCGACCCGGAATTGGCCGTGGCGGCCGTCAACAAGTTTTTTGGCCTGGTCGCAGGCGACGATGAAGAGGCCGCTATCAGGGCCGACGCACCCATCGTGGACGGCGATCCGATCAGCATGCAGATGTGGGTCCGTGGCACGGCCGCTCAAATCGAGCAGATCGAAGACCTCGTGACCAAGCTCGAGGCGCCCCTGCTGGAGGAGCGTTCCGGGGGCAACGTACGCATCATACCGCTGACCGGCCCCGACGCCATAACGGCGTTGGAAAACGCGCAATTGCTGTGGGGACGCGAGAACAAGATCCGGATGGTCACGCCTTCGGCACTAACTCCGTCCAGAATCCGCCTGAGAACCATCACACCGCTCGACGATGAATCAGGCGAGGCATCTGACGAAACGGGGGGACTCCGTGGCCTTGAGGAACTGTTCAATGTGCCTGGGATGGACGCTCAGCCGCTCAATCCGAACGCACCGGCGACGCCTCCGGCGAAGGACGCCGGCCAGACGAAACCGGCTCCCAACGTGCCCGCGTCGAAGAACACGGCGGACGACAAGTCTGCTGGGCAATGGCCGGGCAATGTCCGGTTTCAGTTCGCCAGCCAACCACCCGCGTCCCAACCTGCAGTGTCTGCCCAGCCAAAGACAGCACCGGCGAAGTCGACTGCACCCGAAATCCGGGTGGCCATCACGCCCGGTGGGATTTTCATTGCGTCAGACGATTTGGAGGCTTTGGACGCCTTCGAAAAGCGACTGAGGGACGTCGCGGGGCCAACAGGCCTCATGGAACAGCGGGACATCACCGTGTTCTACTTAAAATACGCTAAGGCTGACGTCGCCAATGCACTGCTGCAGGAGATTTTGAGCGGCCATGTGGATGACAGTTCCAGTTCCTTGCTTGGCGATGTGACCACCGACCTGCTGGGCGGCGGGCTGCTGGGCGGTCTACTTGGCGGCTTGGCTGGCGGCGGTGGCGGTGACGACACCGCAACAATCTACGCCACTGGCACGGTCAGCATTGTCCCGGACCCGCGACTGAACGCACTGGTGGTCGAGGCGAATCCAACGGATGTGAAGTTGATTGAAGAGTTGCTGAAGGTAATCGATCGCGAAAGCAGTGTTACTGATATACAGACGGCCGGAACGCCGTACCCGATCGTAGTGAAGTACGCCACGGCAGACGAAGTCGCCGCAGTGGTGCGCGAAGTCTTTGCCGACAAAATCGCCACAACCGCCAGCAGAGGGCGACAGCAACCTTCGCCTGAAGATCTCATCCGGGCGTTACGCGGTGGCCAGCGAGGCGGTCGAGATGAGCAATCTCGGGGCGAGGAACAAAAGATGACGATCGGCGTGGACCAGCGCACCAATTCCATCATTGTAGTCGCTCCCGAACCGCTGTATCGACAGGTGGAAGCGCTGGTCGAGTTGATCGATCAACCGGGGCTCCCGCACACCGATTATGTGGAGGTCGTGCCTGTGAATAACGCAGGCGTGATCGCGGAGACACTGGAAAACGTCATTGCACAGAAAGCCGCAACGGGGCAACGTACTTCAAGTTCCGGTCAGCCCGGTGCCGGGTCTTCGGGAGGCCCAACTCCGGACCAAATCCGTCAAAGGATCGAGATGTTTCAGAGGCTTCGGGGAGCGGCAGGCGGAGGTATGATGGGTGGCCGAGGTGGCCCTCCCAGTGGTATGCGTCCCAGTGGCGGTGCCCCGTCGCGTGGAGGCCCCCCAGGCCGAGGTGGTAGATGAGCGTTATTTGGGGATTGGTGCCGCTACACGCATACGGACGACAGCCGTAGAATCAAAAGATGTTTGGTGTGCAATATGCACGCCGTCAGTTCTTCTCTGGTATGGGCCTCAGTAACGCTGAAGGCCAGTTATGGACACAACTAACCGCTTGTTTGTATGGATTGCCTACGCTGCCGGCGCAATTGCCGTTGGTGTGATTGCATACGTGGGACTCCTCTACTACGCGGCGACGGGGCAGCCTTCGGATATGGCGGCTGCCCAAACATCGGGCAAACGGAGGTTGCCAGACGCCCTATCGACGCCCCAGACGAGTTCAATTCGCGGCGCACACATCGATCACTTGTTCGCTCAGCGGTCTCAGATCAAACGTCTGCAAATGTTGTTGGATCAGAAGACCGTCTTGTTGGAGAAGAAAACGGCCCTGTTGGAACGGAAGACCGCAGAACAATTGGCGTTAAGGAAAGAACTGGACGAGGCAATCTCATTGCTGGAGGTGGTGGCCGAGCAGGTGTCGGGAACTGGTGGGGTGCCCACGGAAGAAGAGTTCACCAACGGAGAACTCCACGACGATGTGGAGCGACTAATCAAGCAGCACGAAATGAGTGAGTCGCAGGCCAGTGAGCAAGATGAGGAGTGGAAGACGCTGGTGGTAGAATTGGCCGCCACCGACGAGGAGATCGCTCGCCTGAAGCAAGAATCCGAAATCGAGTTTCGCGTCCTATTGGCTCAGAAGGAAGCCTTCGAGGCGGTCGCTTCGCGGGCCTTGGCCGAAATGGGCTCGGAATCGGTACCCGCACTGGTGGAGCACCTCTCTCACCAGCGGGCTGATATACGTCAGTGGGCAGCCACGGTCCTTGGGGAAATTGGTGCAGACGCAGATGAGGCGACGCCGGCCCTGATTGATGCGTTATCCGATGACGACGCGCGCGTTCGTGAGGCGGCAAGGCAGTCGCTGGATTTGATCGGCACAGCGGGAAGTGACGATGGGGAAGTTGTTCTGGATTCACAGGCGTTCACGCCGGGGAATTGAAGCCAACGCTCGCCGCGATGGCTAATGTCATACGAACCGACAGATCGCAGGACGGTAGACAATTTTCGAGTTTGTCTATGTTCTGCGGAACTTGGGGCATATTTTCGGGTTTAATTCCTGTGATCAGGCTGCGCCTCCCATGCGCACGGTCCGTGAATTGCTAAGGAGACCATTCATGTTCGCTAGAAAGCCGCTCGTGTTGTTCGTGCTGCTTGCGCTTGGCATGTCTACCGCCAGCCGCGACCTGCTGGCTCAACCTTCCGATTTCCTTAGTCGTTTTGACAGGAACAACAATAAGATGATCGATCCCGGCGAGGTCGAGGGACGATTTGGCGACTTTCTAAAAAGGATGGCCGAGAACAACCCCAGGATCGATTTCTCGCGTCCCGTGCCAATTGACCGACTGACCCAGGAGTTCCAGCGCATGCGGGAAGAACGCATGAAAGGCGGTGGCGGACCCCCAGGTGGTGGATTCGGAGGTCGTGGCGGACCACCGGGCGGCGGCCCCATGGGCCGTGGCGGACCGGGTGGCGGGCCAACATCTGGTCGGAGGGACCGTGGCCAGTCGTCTTCGAACCAGCAAAACTCCGCCTACGCGTCCAGGACGATCGAGGTCGAGCCTCTGGTGCCAGCTTTCGGTGTCGATATGGAAATCACGCCTCCTTCTGGGTTCGGAGCAGAGGCCGATTTGTTTACCGTCGAGATCACGGATCAGGATCGTCGCGAAGCCGAGCGGGCATTTGGCTACTACGATCGGAATAAGGACCGCAAGATTGACGCGGAAGAGATGAAACGCAGCCGGTACGGATCGGATCTTCCGCTGTTTGATAGAAATCGAGATGGGTTAATCACCCTAAACGAAATGGAGTACCGCTACGCTCAACGACGTGTGAACAACGAAGGCGGGAGCGGCACGGCCTCCAGCGGCAAAGATCCCCGCAAGCCGTCCGACAAAGACAAGACACCGGAGGCGCGATGGCGGGAAAGGCGAGACGACGACCGCAAATCGTATCGCGTGCAGGCACCGATCGAGGGCACGCAAGAGGGGCTGCCGCCCTGGTTTCCTCGCGATGACGCCGATGGCGACGGCCAAGTGGCAATGGCCGAGTTCTCAGTAAGTTGGACCGATTCCGTGATGAGCGATTTCAGCCAGTTCGACTTGAACCAGGATGGAATGATCACGCCGCAAGAATGCTTGAAAGCAGGAGCGGACGGCGCGGTTCGAGGCGACAGCATCGGTGCTACGTCGACGGATTCGTCGGCCAAATCGGTCTCCTCATCAGCAGGTTCAGCCTCCTCGCCGTCCAGCGCGTCGACGGCAAGTAGCCGTCCTTCGCCAGCACCGACGACGCCAACAAGGATTGATCCTCGCTACCTGAAATACTGCCAGTCATTGGTCGCCAAGTACGACAAGAACGGTGATAAAGTGCTTGTGCGTGACGAGTGGGTCAGCATGTCCAAGGACCCCTCGGCCGCCGATGTGGACGGTAACGGGCGCATCACTGTCGAGGAGTACGCGGGTTGGTCTATGAAACAACGATAGTCATTCGTCCCATTATTTGGGTGCGGATTTCTTGGAATGGCGATGGAATAGAGGCAAGGGGTTGGGTATGACGGGCCATGGCACGGGGTTCGTCACGGAGTTGTAGCCATTGGTTCTGTAATTCGACGGGCCTCGTGCCTTGGCCCGTCCCACTGAAGGAGTGGCTTAAGATGGTTTCACGCAAGTTGTTGGTGGCGGCGCTGGCCGTCGTGTGTCTTGTATCGGTTTGTATCACGACTGCCGTCGCGCAGCCAGGTCGAGGTGGCCGAGGTGGCGGCATGGGCAGCTTCGGTGGGGGTGGTTTGATCGGCGTGCTCATGCGTGAGGACGCGCGAAAAGAACTGGAGTTGGTCGACGAGCAGGTCACCGAGCTGCAGAAGCTGGGCGAAGGCATGCGCGGGCGCATGGGCGAGATGTTCTCGGGACTGCGAGACATCGAAGATCGGGAAGAGCGGTCGGCGAAGTTCCGCGAGGTAATGGAAAAAGCCCAGGAAGAAATCGAGAAAGAAATCGGTAAAGTTCTCCTACCGCACCAAATGAAACGGGCCAAACAACTGGCGTTTCAGCAACGCCTGCGTGGTGGTGCCGGCCGAGCACTGACGAGCGGTGGTTCGCTGGCTGAGGAATTGGGCATTTCCGAATCTCAGCAAGAGAAACTACGAGCAGCAAACGAAAAGCTGGAAGCGGAACTCCGGCAGAAGATTGCCGAGTTACGCAATGAGGCTCAAGACGAATTGTTGAAGGTGCTGACGCCCCAACAGCAGGCCAAGTTCAAAGAGCTGGTTGGCGAACCGTTTGAGTTCCAGCAGATGGAATTCCGTCGACCTGGTGGTGAAGGTGGCCAAGGTGGCAGAGGCCGCGGCGGCCGGTAGTAGTTGCCGAAAGAAGCCGTCTCACCGGACATCTGATGAAAAGTACCTCCATCCGCCGCCAAACAAAGGGCGGCGGATCGGGGGTACGTTAGGTATAATATCTTAGTTGTTGCAGAATGTGGCAGTCGTGAGGCGACCGCCACGACCCCCCCCCCCCGCAAGGGCCCCGCAGGCCGCCTGGGGGGAGGTAGGTGGGGGCTGGGCGTGTATGTCCTGGGGCCGTTGG